>CAYQWL010000012.1:0-33883 GCA_964421195.1 uncultured bacterium
ATGAGTATTTTAAAATAAACAGATTTGAAAAAGCCGTTATATCGTTTGAAAAAGCTTGCTATATCGATATGCAGTATATAAAGAAAAAAGATGCGAATTTTATTTCTAAAATATTGTTATCGGTTAAAGAAAATATTAAAAAAGAACCCAAAAACCCCGGATGGTATTTTTATTTTGCTTTTTTACAATTTGCCGGGGAAAATTATCGTGATTCGCTTTCTAATTTTTCATATTCATCCTCGCTTGGCCCTGGTCCAGATTTATTAAAACGTTCGTTTAAATACAGTATGTTGTGTAAGCAATATATAAAAACTATAGAAGCTAAAGAAATTGAAAGAGATGCTATACTTAAAGCGAGCGCTGATGCTTCGTTATCGAAAAAAATGGCTGAAGTTATCAAACGGACCGATGAAGGCGGAGAAATTGCGGCCGGTCTCGATTCCGGAGCGGGAGTTGAAAATGATGAAAATTATAACGGAACCGGAGACGGTAAAACGGCCGATACCGGCCCGGCTGATCAGAATTCTGTAGATTTTAATTCTATGACACAGGAACAGAAGATGTATTATTGTTACCAGCAAAGAAAAGTGATAGATGAAGGCGTTCAAAAATATAATGAAAACAATATAATAGAAATGACCGCTGAGACTTTTTCACTTCAAAAACTCAGAGAAGCTAATTATATGAACGTTGACGTTAAGTGCCCTGACGGAGGTTCATATTCGCTTAACCATAACGGATATGTGCAATGCTCCGTTCATGGGCTTTAATTTATAATCGAGTAAGTTATGGTTTAAATTATGAATAATCAATATAAAGAACCGGCGTCGTATGCGCCGCTTAAATGCCAGACGGATTTTAGTTTGCTTCGTTCGTGCGTTAAGATCGATGATCTTATAAATTATGCAGCGGTTCGTTCGCATAGCTATCTTGCTATATGTGATTTAAACACGGTTTCAGGTTTTTATGAATTTTATATTAAATGCAGGCGTAATGGCATTAAACCTATCATAGGAGCGTCTATAGATATTTGTGATAATATCGCGGGGCGCGCTCTGTCTCATCGCGTTACATTGTTTTGTAAAAATTATGCTGGCCTGCTTAATTTATTTAAAATACTTAATAAACAAAATACGCTTGAAGAATTAAAAGACGGACGGCCCGGTTTTATTTCAAGTAAAGTTATTTTTGAAAATAGCGCGGGTCTTTTTTGTTCGTTTCCTAATATTTCATCGGTGGTTTATAAGTTATCCGTTCATAATCAGACTGAGGCCGCTAATGATTTTTTAAAAAAATATATAGAAGCATTCGGCCCGGACCGTTTATTTTTTGAATTATGGAAAGACGATGTCGTGCATGAAGATGAAGCTAATCTGTTATTTTTAGAACTTTCTAAAAAATATTCAGCGGTTATACCGGCGGCGTTTAGTAATTGCCAGTATCTTTTGCCGCGTGATCGGTTAAAAGCGTTTGCCGCGATTTATGCTATTAGAAATGATATCTCTTTTGCGTCGGCCTGTTCTAAACTTGGCGGCACCGGAAATTTTCATTTTAAATCATCCGATGAAATGACCGGTATGTTTTCGCATATTCCCGGAGTGCTCGAAGCTTCTAAGGACCTCGCATTTCGATGTAATTTAGAGATTGAGCCGGACGGTTTTTTAATACCGCAATATCCCGTGGCGGACGGATTTACACAGCACGGTTATTTAAGTTTTCTTACTCGAAACCGGCTTTCCGGTCTCGTGGATATTAACCGTGAAGCTTACGAACATCGGCTTTCAATTGAATTAGATATAATCGAAAAGTTGAATTTTTCATCTTATTTTTTAATAGTATGGGATTTAATCGGTTATGCCCGTAAAAATGGCGTTCCGGTGGGGCCGGGCCGCGGCTCAGCCTGTTCGAGCCTTGTGTGTTATTTGCTCGATATAACTAAAATTGATCCCGTAGAATATCAACTTACGTTCGAAAGATTTTTGAACCCTGGCAGGGTAAAAATGCCCGATATAGATATAGATTTTGCTTCTTCGCAGCGATATAAAATAATAAATTACGCGGTCGAAAAATATGGAAAAGATCATGTGGCGCAAATTATTACATTTAACCGTTTCAAGCATAAAGCTTTATTTAATTCGCTTGTTAAAGCGCTTGAAGTTTCCGATTCGTTGATTAAAAATATAGCGCCGTTATTTAACCGGGTAATAACCGATAATCCAGGTATATCATTCGAAGATGTCTTTAAAGGTACGATATTAAATAAATTTTATAATTCAGAAGCTAAAATTCGAGATTTATGTGAAATATCAAAACCGTTATTAAATAACATCCGTCAATTTTCAATTCATGCAGGCGGCATAGTAATTTCTCCTTTCAGTTTATTTGAAAATCTTCCGCTTTCAAAATCCAACGGTGAATTAAATGTTAGCGCGGCTGAAATGAATGTTTTAAATGAACTTGGCTATCTTAAAATAGATCTTCTTGGAATAAACGCTCTTGAAAAAATAGAAAAAGTGTGTTCGGCCGTCGTGGAATCACACGGAGTTAAAATAGATATTGATAAAATACCGCTCGATGACGTGAAAACTTATGAATTAATATCATCGGGTGAAACTTATGGCATTTTTCAACTTGAAACGCCATTGTTTCGTAAGTTTTTACCACAGATTAAACCGGGTAGCATTAAAGAATTAGCCGCTGCTATAGCCCTTATAAGGCCCGGTCCGATTCAGGCCGGTGTTTTAAATGAATATGTCCGGCGAAAAAACGGGCGGGCGGAAATAAAATATATACTTGAAAATATGGCGCCGGCGCTTAAAGAAACATACGGCCTTATAGTGTTTCAGGAACAGGTTATGCGTATCGCTACTGATGTTTTTAATTATTCATATTCAGAAGCGGATATATTTCGTGAAATAATGTCGAAAAAGGCTGAAGATAAGATAGAATTAGAACGGGAGAGGTTCTTAGAACGTGCGCGTTCTAAAAAAATCGAAATTAAAATAGCGGTTGAAATTTTCGATCTTATATCTAAATTCGCGAAATATTGTTTTAATAAGGCGCATTCCGCCGCATATTCCCGGGTGGCTTATTATATGGCTTATTATATGGCAAATTATCCTCTTGAATATATAATAACGCTTTTAAACGAAGATATTCGTAATCGTGGGATGGAATATGGCGTAAAAATAAATTTTTTGAAAAGAAATCGTATAGGTGTTTTTAATATAGATATAAACTTATCAGGATTATATCATAGCCCGGAGGAACGCGATGGCGTCCGGTTTATGCGTTGCGGTTTATTAAGCGCCGGTATGGTTTCGGTAAACGCGCTTGACGAAATAATTAATGAACGTAATCAAAACGGCCCATTCAATGGATTGGATGATTTTATAGTTCGTACAACCGGAAAAGCCGGAGGTAAAGTTAAATTTAACGATCTTGAACCGTTAATTAAAGCAGGCGCATTTGATTCTATCGCGGGAGGATTATCACGCGAAAGAATAATAATGCTGGTCAGAGAAAGGTTATATATTAACAGACGTTTTTATAGTAAAAACGAGTCGGCCGGACAGACATCTTTTTTAAAACCACCCGTCGAAACGGCGGGCTCTAATATAAGCGCGAGAAAATTTATGCCGCTTTCTCCGGCCGGCGAAAAAAGCCTTTTTTTTCTTGACGACAGCCGCAGTTGCATATTAAAACATATAAAACGGCCGTCGGTAATCGAAATATTTAAAAGTCTTGAATTAAAAAAAATGAGTCAGGGAGCGGTTTTAAAATCTTATGGTATAATCGTTGATTATAATCCGGCATTTGCGCGTTTAAGCGTTAAAGACCCATTCGATGTTATAGACGAATATATTATAGAACTTTATGCGCCATCTGAAATTTTAAATAAATTAAATGTTTTTTCAAAAAATGATATAATTTTCTTTGAATTCAAGATCGATAAAAAACGTGCGGCCGTTGATGATGATATATCGATGGAAGGTTCGGCTCGTAAAGAAAATACCATTTTAATTTTAACCGATATTATATCTTACTCAGCCGCGAGTTATAATTTTATAGCCGTTATAAAAGCGGGTTCTTCAGATTTTTCTAACGAAGATCTTATTTTAATTAAACGGCTGACTCAACGTTATGAAGGCGTCGTTCCTCTGTTTATTAAAATAGGAGAACTTACTATCGCCACTAATAAAAAGATAGATTTTTCCGAAAAATTTATTAAAGAGGTCCGCTCGATAGAACGTTTATCGGTTAATATGGATTTTTATATTGATTTTAAATAATTATTTATTGAAAGGTTAAAGGTTGATTAAGTGTTGTCATTAATAAAAAAAATTTTTAAAATGGATAGATCCGCTTCGATGCCTTTGAAAATATCGGTATCGTTTTGTTATGATACTTTTTATAAGCCGGAGATACGTGAAGAACTTAACCGGGTGCTTATTCCATTAGTCGAATTCGTGGATAAAAATCCTGGAATATCGGTTAATTTTAAATTTAGCGGCGCGGCGCTTTCGGCTCTTTTATGGTATAATTATAAATTTATCGAAAAAATGGTTGCGATGGTGGCGGCCGGAAAGATAGAAATGCTCGGCAGCAGTTTTTCTAATTGCTCTCTGCCGCTTTTAGATAAAGAAGTCGTAATAGAACAGGTAATAGGCCATAAACAGTATATAAAACAGGTATTCGACCGTCTGACGAAGGGGTTCGTTTTTTCACAGAATTGCTTTTCAAAGGAAATGCTCGCGGTTATAGGCGAAAATAATTATAAATATTTTACGCTTCAGGACCGTTATTTTAATCAATCGGCGGTTAATTCACTTGTGGCTTCTTTTGAAGGAAAGACTAAAGTTAATGAAGACGCCATATCTAAACTCGTTTATGTGCCTAAAAAAATTATTTCGGACGGCCGGGATTTTTTTGCTTTTGCCGAGTTTAGCGAGTTTGGTGAATATTTTAAAAAAGCGCTCGACGAAAATAATGAAAATATTTTTTATAAGTTCGTACAGGCCGCATTTAAATCGTTTTCAAAATTCGACCGCGATTCTTTAGTAAATTTGCAATTCAATTTATCGGATATTTCTAATATATCTCAAAAACCTTTATTTGAATTGTCTAAAGTATCGGAAATTATATTGAATTTTCTGCGTTTTATAGTTGAAAATAAAAATTTTCAGGCGACAACTTTTGAAAAATGGCATGATGAAAACCATAATAGGCAGGAAATAGATAATACGCGCATATTAAATCCTTCAAATTTAAAAAGAGCGTATGATTACAAAACTCCTGATTATTTTGAAAAGGCTTTTTCATCCGCTGGCTTTAAAAAAAGGCTTAATGCCGTTAATTTATATGCGCAAAGGCTTTCAGATTCTAAAAAACTCTGCGCCGGCCTTATGCGTGCGGATCGTGAAAAAATATCTTACAATCCGATAATAGAATTATCTAAAATGACGGCTATGCTATATCAACATTCGTTTGGCGCATTTGATGAGTTCGATTCAAAAAGAGCTTTGATAGATTCTCTTTCTGAAGCGGAAACGCATTTAAACTGTCTGAGCGAACTTAGAGCTAATAATAAAGGCGCTTATACTATAAATATAAATAACGATAAAAAAGAAAATATAGTAATAGTTAACGATAAAATATTTGTTTTATTAAACGCAAATGGATCTATTAATAATTTTATAGAGCTTTTGAGAGGCTATGAATATATAGGCGGCGATGTTTCTAAAAATATCAACAGGCTTAATACTATTTATGATTTCAGGCCAGGCGACGATTTTTATTCATTCGATTCCCGCGATGAAGAAACGCGTATTGATTATAAATATCAGCCGTCGCATTCTATTCTGGTAGGAGCGCAATTTTTTAATAAAAATGATAAATTCGAAGTAGTAAAAGGAATGTCGCTTTTTAATAATAAATTTGTAACGCGTTATAATATTAAAAATAATTCGACTTCTCCCATACAAATTACATGGAAGATAAAATATTCTTTTTCGCCCGATCATCTTTCTATTTTGAAATTTGGAAGGCCTTTGCTTGCTTTTTTTTCGAAAGATAAAACTATAGAATCCGATCGTGATTATCAGGGATTAGAAAACGGTATAGGAGTGGCGAACCGGCTTACAGACAGCCATATTTATATAGATACTCTCCGCATAACGCCGGATTATATAAAAACGATGACCATGCACCATTCATACGCTATTATCATGACTTATGTTATGCCTTTTCAGCCGCTCGAAGAAAAACATTTTATTCTCGATATAGGACTTTAAAAATTTATAATTAAAATACACGGGAAAATATATTGAAAAATGTACGGGCAGATAAATGATGTTATTTTTAATAAGCTAATTGAGCCGTATTTTTAAATTTATTTTCAAGTTTATTTATATCCACAAGTATTGCGGTTTCATTTGTATAAGTAACTTTTCCGGGCGCTCTTTTTATTTTTTTTACGTATTTGCGCATCGCGCAGGATACGAATATTTTTACGGCGTTACGGCCCTGAGAATAATAAGCCGCATATAGCGCCGCTTCTTCAACGGCCTTTTCAATGGATTTATCTTCGGTGTTTTTTGGAACTTTTAAGATAACGCTCGAACCGCGAAAGTCTTTTACATGCAGCCAGTAATCTTGAGGACAAGCTATTTTAGAAAGTATATAATCATTGCCCGCATCGTTTTTGCCTACATATATTAAAAATCCTTCTTCGCCTTCGAAAAGCCTGTAATGTTTATTGACGCCATCTGCCGTGCGGCCTGAGACGTCGTTTGATTCAGACCGGCCGCCGTGTTTTTTTCTAACGACACATGAATTAAAGTTTTTTAACTCTTTATTAAATTCACTTATAAATTTTTTTCGTAATCTAACTTCATAAATTAATTCGTCCGCTATTGAAACTATATTTTTTTCGATTTCATGGCAAAGATTTTCTGAAAATAAGACGGTATCATTGTCGAATTTAACGCTGCATTCATTTATCCGTGCGAGTATGCCGTCAAGTTTATGAATATAATTAATGCAATATTCATGTTTAGCTTTTAACTTTTTATATATTTTAAAATATTTTCCCGCGTTTTCAGATATTAAAATTCTTGAATCTAAAGGTATGGTAATATTATTAATAACTGTCGATTCCGCTTTGATATTTTCATCACGTTTTTTTAAATCATTAATTGCCGATATAATTAAATGTCCATAATTACTATATTTTTCATATTCTTCAGATATTTTTAAGTCAGAAATAAAGGTTTCTTTCTTTTTTTCGGCGATTTCATTTAATTTGATTATTTTATCTTTTAATCGTGCGGTTATTAATTCGGAATCTCGCGTTATATAAAATTCAGCATAACATTCATTGAGAGTCTGGAATTCTTTTTTTATTATAGTATTATGTTTATCGCCGTTTTTGTCTTCGGTTGAATTTATATAAAAAGGGTATGCGAATGTTTTTATTTTTCCTTTAGCGCCGACAGAAGAATAAATCGCTGGTTTATAAAGGCCGAGCAATGATTTTTTTCCGGCCGTTCGTGACTTTAAAAGATCGATCAGATTAGAATAATTATTTGCTTTATGTATCGAAGCTATTTCGTAAAGCGCTGTTTGAGAGCCGGATTGTGCCGAAGCCCGGCATAAAAAAGGAGACAGCCCGTTATATTTATTTATAAATTCATTAAACATAAAATCGTTAGAAGTTTGTGAAGCGGCGTGAAATTTTATAATATCTTCGTTGTTTTTATCATCGGTATAATCTTCATAGACGCTTTCTTTTATAATAAGAGATATGTCGTTTTTTTGAGGGTTGTTTATAAATTCACATAAATTATTTGAAAAATTTAATGCTCCGGTTATTTTACCGGGATCGAGACCGCCGCGTTCATATTTTCCGTTATATAAAAAAGAATTACTATGCCGGCCCATAAATTCAAAAAATAAAATATATTCGGTTTCGCTGAAATTATTTTTAGCGTTAAAAAAAAGCGCTAATATTCTATCCGAATTGATAGTTTTTATATCTGTAAGGCGTGCGCCTTCTATATGTTTTTTAAGAAATAATTGATAATTAGAAGCGCCATTCATGAAATTTATTTTATGCGTCTGGCTGTGAAAAAAGGCGGTAAAATTAGGATTGATAGAAATAAGCATAATTGACGGCCCGGTTTCGTTTCTTAAAATAAAAGCGAACTCGCCGTCACGGTGCTGCATTATTTTATCAATAGTGCGTCCGATTATTTGATTTTTAATTTCTAAAGTTAATATTTTCAGGCTGAGTGCGTCAAAACTCACTGATTATTTCTTCTTAGCGTCTTTTTTAGGAGTTTTGTCTTTTTTTGCGGAGCAGCCGCATGATTTACACATAAGAATACCTCCATTAAAAATTTAAACGGTATTATTAATTTACTAAATATTCGTTTTATTGTCAAGATATTATTTTGTTATTAATTTAAGAATTTTAGAAAATCCTAGAAATCGATTGTTTTGAATAGACTGATGAATATGATTTATGGATATAAAAGTATTTTAATTTCACCGAGAGTTTTTTTACATTCGTTTATTTTTTTACCTGCAGCTTGTTTTTCGAGCTTTTCTAATAACGAATATAATTCGCTTACACAAAGCGTTCCGCTGAGTCCTTTTAATTTATGCGAATCGATTTCGAGCGTGGTAAAATTATCGTTGTCCAGAGCGACGCATAAATTTGATATGCTGTCGTTTAATGAAACTATATATTGAGAATAAATATTTGTAATTGAATCCGCGCCTATCATAGCATGATTTGTTTTATAAAATTTTTTAAATCCTTTTTGAAAAATAACCGGATTAAGCCCATATACGGCATTAAATTTTTTAAAGCAAAAATCAATTATTTTATTTAATAATAAATCAAAATTTAATGGTTTGGGTATATAATCGTTCATGCCCGCGGCCATGCATTTTTCTTTTTCATCTTCCGCGGCGCTCGCGGTTATGGCGATTATAAGAGATGTAAATCCGCCGCCTTTTTTTTCCCGGTTTCTTATAGCGCGGCAGCAATCATATCCGTTCATAATCGGCATCTGACAATCTAATAAAATTATATCGTAATTTTTTTTATCTATCGCTTTTAGCGCCGCCGCGCCGTTATCGGATATATCGCATGAAAGACCGCTGTTTTCAAGAAATAATTTTACCACTTTACCGCTCAGCCTGTTATCTTCCGCTATAAGAATGGAAGGTTTTATAGTTTCAATTATAATGCAGCTGTCGTTTAAGGATGCATAATCCGTTTTTTTATTATTCACGCCGTTATAATCGGGATTTGAAGTTTTTGGTTCCGGGTTGCCGCATTTAATAGCTGCTGCGTGGCATTTTTTTAGCCTGATATGAAAAATGAAAATAGATCCTTTTCCTTTTTCGCTTTCAGCATAAATTCCGCCGTTCATCATTTTAGTTATTTCACGGCATATTGAAAGGCCGAGCCCGCTGCCTTCGTGCTCGAACGGTTTATTATTTTTTATTTGATAAAACGGTTCGAAAAGTAATTTTATATCTTCAGGCGCTATTCCCGGCCCGCTGTCTTTAATTTTAAATTCTATAGAAACATCGTTTTCTGTTTCTTCAATTATATTACATTTTATTGAAATATATCCTTCGGAAGTGAATTTGAATGCGTTACTTAATAAATTATTTATAATTTGTGAAACTCTTACGGAATCCCCGATAAGCGTTTCGGGAGTTTTATTATCGATAAATATTTCGAATTTAATGTTTTTTTCGAGCGCTAACGGTTCAAAAAGAGCCATGGAACTTTCTATAATTTTTTTCAGGTTAAATTCCGATTCGATGAGGCTGAGCTTTCCCGCGCCGATTTTAGACATATCGAGTATATCGTTTACTATTCTTAAAAGAAGGCGTGAAGCTGAAACTGCTTCTTCGAGATATTCACGGGAATTCGAATCGGTTTCTTTTCGCCGCATTAATTCTAAAAATCCGGTAAGAGCATTAATAGGAGTTCTTATTTCATGCGAAATGGTCGCTATAAATTTTGATTTTGCCGTATTTGCGGCTTCGGCGATTCGTCTGGATTCTGAAATTTTTAATTCCGCTATTTTATTAATAGTTATATCCCGTAAAATTATAAGTTGAGCTAAAGTTTTTCCAGCGGCATTTTTGATAGGGGATATTATAATTTTAAGCCATGTAAGAGGCTGCTCACGAAATATAAATTCCATTTCTTTACCGTTGTTTTCATTGTTTTCATTTATAAATTTTAAAGTATTTTCTTGATTTTCGAAAAGAACCGCGATATTCATGGATGTAGTAATCGTTTTATAGCCGGAAAAAAATTTTTTTGCGCATAAATTATAATCAATAACTTTTTTATTTTCATCTATAACGACTAATGCATCGTCTATCGTTTGAAGCACTAATTCGCTTACGATCGGCGCGGAACTTAAAAATCCCATTTTTAAAATCGCATAAGCGAGTATCGGGTTGGTCGCGATAAAAGTTATAGGCGTTAGATCAAGGCCCGGCACGGGACTTAATTCAAATATAAAACATATTCCACCGATTAATGGTATTAAAAATGCAAAAAAAATTGTTACCGCCTGACGTCTGAAATAATTTACATATTTTAATGAATTAAATAAAAGAAAAAAATAATTAATCAGCATAAATATAAATACATAAGGTGCGAAAAAATAATAATAAAAGGAATTTTTAACAAGAATTAACTGGTTAGAGCCGTCCGTCGAGAGAATATATCCATTCCACAAATAATTATGACAGACATCGTTGGTAAGAGTTAAAAAGATTATTATCGCGGCCGGCATAAGCCATAACGCGGCTGCCGGAAGAGAGGCGGCCCTGTAAAACTGGCTGTATTCAAGAACGAATATAAGCATTAAAGCCGGGGAAAGGGCGGCGGCGGAAAACTGGATTCTTATAATAAATACTTTATAAGGGATATAAGTTATAATTGAATCAAGTAGAGAGCAAAAAGTCCATAATGCTAAAACCGAAAGCAGTATAAACAGAGTTTTAGCGAAAGGCATTTTACGTTTTTGCCAGACTATATAAATAGTCATGGCCGTTACCGTCAGCGATAATAAAAAAATAAAGGTAAATTTAGTTATTACGAACGATTGAAAAAAGCCGCCGTGAGGCATAAATACCTTTCTATCGAGCCGCGTTATTACCCGGCTTTCGTACTTCTTATTATACAGCGCGTTAATTATACCTTTAATAATAACATTAAAACCGTAATTTATCAATCTTAAAAATGCGGCGTTTTAAAAATTTAGCGTTTAATTACAAATTTATAATATATTTCTTGACAAAATTTAATATATAAATTAAAATTATCTTACTATGAATCAGAGAAAAATAAAAATTTTAATTATTGAAGATGATGTTATTTTAGGGGCGCTTCTTAAAGATTCAGTTTTTAATTCAGATGAATTTGAATTCAGTATAATTCATTCGTTTAAAGACGCGAAGCCTATTTTAAGAGAACTTCATTCGGATTCAGATGTTTTCGATATGATAGTACTCGACTTAAAATTGCCCGATGGTTCGGGGCTCGATTTATTAAAAGCTCTTCGTCTTATTAACGGTGAACTGCCGGTTATTATTCTGTCATCTAAAAATGCCGAAGCGGATAGAATATCGGGGCTTGAAGCGGGCGCAGACGATTATTTATGCAAGCCGTTTTCGCTTAAAGAATTGTATATAAGAGTCAAAAAAATAATTAATAGATTAGCTTTAAAAGGTAAGAACCTCAATCAGAAGTCGAAAAATTTCATATATAAAGAAATGACGATAAATATGCAGCTTCGCGAAATTTATATTAAAAATGAGCGCGTGAATCTTACTCCGAACGAATTTGATATTCTTAAATATTTTATTGAAAATAACGATAAAATAATAAAACGTAAAGATCTTATCGATAATATATGGGGTGGAAATTTCATTGCCAATGGCACTATCGATTCTTACGTATCCAGGCTAAGAACTAAAATATCGCCTTTCGGCAATCTTATAGAAACTATTCATGGAATAGGCTATAAGTTTAAATCCGATTTATAAAATTTTCAGCGTATTTATTTTTTATGAATATTGCAATTAATTAATATTTTATTTTTTTCATTTACGTTTATAGTATAATCTCCGCCGGCCGGGCATTTTAAAATCCCTTTTATAAAATCATTTTCATAAAGATTTTCTACGGTTATAGTGTTTTTTTTGTCAGGAAATCCTGCGAGGTATAATAGCGCTGCGGTTTCGAGTAATTTAGCGTTACGCTCGCAGCCGGCTTCTGACGACAGAAACAGCCGGGTTATGATTTCCCATGAGTCTATGTGCGCGCATATCAATTCATCGACGGATTTTAATATATTTTGCGCTGGAGAAAAATTTATAAATACTATATTTGAGTTTGTTTCGGCAGCCGCGGTTTTATTCATAGCGATTATAAATTTAAGTAATTTACGCGTATAGGCAAGTTCACGTATGGCGAAACGTGTCATTTTTTTATCGCCGTTTTCTATTTCAATTACATCGACTTCAGCAAGAGTTTCAGCCGATTCTTCAAGCGATTTTTTCGTTTGTGCATTAAAATCTTTTTTAAAAGTTTTTGCTTCATCAGCGTCTTTAAGTTTTACTGATATTTTAAGGCTGTTTTCTTTAATTGCTAATGATGCATAAGCCGCGTTTTTTAAAATTGTTTTATAAATGAATTCATTTTCATCTAAATAATCAAGCATATCCTTTAAAAAATTCCGGCCTATAACGGCGGTAAAAAACGAAGAACTATTTTCTTTTAACGCTTCTGTGCATTCATCGATGAAATCTTTTTGCATGGATAGGTTTTCGGTGGGAGGCGTTTTTATATTGTTGAATATATTTTTTAGCCCTGATGCGCTCGATAATATTATTTTGTTTTTATAAAAAAAACCGGCAAGGTTATAATATCTAAAAACGGTTTTAAAATCATAAATTCCGGTTTTAAACAGGCCGTCGGTTTCAGCGGAACCGTTGATTAATGAGGTTAATATATTTAATAATTTATCATAATCAAATTCAGGCGGGGTATAAATTAATGCTATAAAATTGATATTTCCTTTTTTATGACGTCCGTATGATATAAATAACAAAATTTTTTTAATTGAAGATATGTTTTTTATGCCCGTTTTGTTTATACTATTAATGAAAGTTTTTATCGTAGATGATATCGATAAATCTTTTAAAAGCTTTTCAGGGTTAATTGTTATGAATAAATCATAATTTGAATTTATATATTTAAATTCGGGAATTGAAGATTTTTGCGGCGGTGTTTCTATCTGCCGGACTGTTATTTTATTGTTCGTTTTATTTTTTTTGGTTTTTAAAGTTTCCTGAGCGCTGGTAGATTTTATGGTAATTAATAAAAATAAGAAAATAATTAAATAAAATACAGTAATAACATGAGTATTATTAATTATATTCCGCGAGTATAAGCGATATAAAAAAGTTGAAGAATAAATGCCGCCGTTATTTTTTAATGACATATCAACTCCGGGTAAACTTATTTATTAAATAAATCGAAATTATAATAAAAAACCTTATTTATTTTTTATATTATTTAAGTTTATGCTTGCTTCAGTATGTTTGTTGCAATGAGCCGGATATATTTTTATTATAAAGAACTAGCCGCTATAAATAAAAATACCATAAAAACTCAAAAATCCCCGTTTTAAAAATAAAGCGCGAGGATTTTCGAGGTTTTATGCTTATATGCCGTTGCCTTATCGTTTTAATTTTATTGTAATATGAATTAACAAATAAAATGGATTTTAAAGATAAATTTGTTATTATATTACTGATTGATGGCGTTTTCGATAGCCTGAGCGTCGGTGAAATTTTTATAAGTATTATAGGCTTCGCTAACTTCGGGTAATTTTTTTCTTTCTTCAAGCTGTCTTTTAAGTTCAGGGTTAGTAGAAATTAAATTAGAATCGATACCACTGAATAAAAGGTTGATATATCTTTTATAGGCTGTATCTGAATCTGATGCCTGCCATGAACCTTCTGAAAATTCATTAACGCTTTTGAGATCGAAACTAACTGGTTCAGATATGATAGAATCATCAATTGACGAATTGAGTCCTTCAGATAATATAACCGATTTTTTAGCTGTTTTAGTTTCAACCATGCCTTTCCATACTTTAACGGCGCCGCTTTTTTTGTTATTTTTAGCATCAGCTGTTACAGCGAATACGGTTCCTCTAACTCCAGCTACAAATGTAGGCGCAATTACTTCGAACTTGCTTCCGGCTTTAACGATTCTTAACCAGGTCTGGCCGTTATATAACTTGATTGATTCAAGTGCTATTTCAAGTTCGCTGCCAGGAGTTATCCTGAGGATATTACCGTCATTGTAACAAATTTCAAGTTTAGATTCATCCGCGACCTTGATTTTGTCACCGACATTGATCTTATCGTCAAAAGATAGCTTTAACCATTCAGTTTGTTCGCCGCGTTGAATTTGTACGTTACCGGCGATTAAAGACACTTTACCTATATTGATTATATCAGAATTAGAATATGCGAAGTTAATTGATATCATTGTTATTAAAACAGTCAGGCATAGCAAAGAAGCAGTTTTAATAAATAACTTCACTAAATAACCACCCCCTATAATTAATAAAAATCAACAATAACATTTGTAATCGAATAAAGAGCTAATGTTGATTGTTGTTATAATAATTATACAACACAAAATATATTTTGTCAATTTTATAGAAATATTAATTTTATTTTTATCCATATTTATTGAAAAATAATTTTATTATTTATCATTATTTTAATTTTATTGTTTTTATTTTGAAGTATGTTATTCATTACTAATGCTGTGTTATTTAAAAAAATTGAATGACGAGAGTTATTCGATAAATACGATTTTTTCATTTTGCATATTTAATATTTTACAATTTACGGAATATAAAAAATCGATATTTTCTTTATTAATAACGGATTTATCTGATCGGGCAAATATTTCGCCATTTTTAATTAAAACGAAATCATTGCCGAATCTGATCGCAAGATTTATATCATGAATTACCGCGACGGTTATTATATTAAACTTTTCGGTAAGTTTTTTAATAAGTTTCATAACCTCTATTTGATTTTTTAAATCAAGATGGTTGGTAGGCTCGTCTAATAAAAGTATTTGCGGTTCCTGCGCTATGCAGCGGGCAAGAATAGTTTTTTGAAGTTCGCCCCCTGAAAGTTCATTACAGCGTTTCATGGCTATACCGCCGATATCGGCGGTATGGATAGTTTTTTCAGTTTTCATAATATCTTTTTTTGAGGGCCGAAAATTAATATGCGGTTTTCGGCCGAGAAGTACGGCATCAAAAACGGTGCATGAGGGCGGATTCTGGGTTTGAGGCATATAAGCGGTAATGCCCGCGCGGTTTGTTAAATTATCATCCGTCAGGCATTCATTTTTATAAAATATTTTGCCGTCGCAGGGATTAATCACGCCCGCGGCGCATTTAAGCAAAGTCGATTTACCGCTTCCATTTGGCCCTATAATGGCGCATATTTTTCCGGGCGCCGCGGAAAATGATATGTTTTTTAATATATTGCTTCCAGCTTTTTTTGAATATTTAAAATATATGTTTTCGAATTGCAGCATATTAAATCTCCCGGCCGCCTTTTATTAGAAGGTATAAAAATAGAGGCGCGCCCGCGAAAGCCGTTATTATCCCAACCGGTAAAACCTGCGGTGCGATTACTATTCGCGCGATTAAATCTGAAGCGGTTAGAATTAACGCGCCAAATATCGCTGAATAAACTGTTAAATAACGATAATCGCTCGAAGTAAAAATTTTAACGGTATGAGGCGCGATAAGGCCTATGAAACCTATAACACCTATAAAAGCCGTTACTACAGCTGAAATTAAAGAAGCGAGAAGCATGGTGCGGGCTCGCAGCCGTTTTACTTTTACTCCGAGCCCCGCGGCCGTTTCATCGCCCCATTCAAGAGCATTATAATTCCAGCTATTTTTAATAAAATAGGCCATGGTTAAAATAAAAGTTATAATTATTATAAATAGTTCGGAATAGCCGGCCCGTCCGACATCGCCAAAAGTCCAGAAAAGAGAGGCGGTAAGCTGTGTATCGTTCGCGAAAAATTGTATAAGCATGGTTAATGCGCCGAACAGAGAGTTAAGCGCTACTCCTGCAAGTATTAATCCGGGAGGCCCGACGTTTTTTATGTTTGAAAGAAGCAATATAAAAATCGTAGATAGTAAAGAACCTGTAAAGGCGCAAAATGCGATTGAATAAAGAGAGATATATGATGTAAGGCCTTTAATAGAATAAACGCCGTAATTTTTTAAAAATATTATAGCGAACGCTGCGCCGAATGCTGCGCCCTGTGAAATACCAATAGTAAAAGGCGTGGCGAGCGGATTTTTTAATACATTTTGAGTTACCGCTCCTGCGGCTCCGAGCGCCGCGCCGCAAAATATCGCCATTAATGTTCGCGGCAGCCTTAAATTCCATAAAACATATCCCGGCCCGCTTTTATTATCTAACGACAGAAGCGCGTACAAAATGTCGCCGGATCCGCATTCAAAAGAACCGCTTATAAGAGACAGCAGCGCAACGCCGGATAGCGCCGCCAGTATGATTGCTCCGGCAAGAATTTTTCTTTTTTTTAATTTAAAATATTTATTTGAAATCGTCATTATTTAATATTTTTCGAGGGTGATTTTCGATCCGCCGAATTCAAGCCTTGAAAATGCTCCATATTCTTTGTTTATTACTTCATAACATTTCTGGCCGCAAAATTTTTCATAAATTTCATCCGCTTTAGCCGCGGCGTCGATATCTTTAAAAACTTCAGGCGCCGTTATTTTGCCTATAAAATAAGCGTTTATATAAAGCGTTTCCACGTTAAGATAATAAAAAACGGAAGGCAGGCATAAAAATACTTTTTTGTTTTTGACGGCTGAAAGCCTTTTATAATATTCTTTATTTTTGATATAATCGTCATTAACTCCCGAAAGGCCGGCCGCATCTATAAAAATATATTCAGGATCATAAACTAAAAGTTTTTCCCGGTCTAAAAAAACATGGCTGTTTTGTTCTAATTCCGATACTACATTTTTTACTTCAATTTTTATAAAAGGCGCATACGCCGAGTCGGTGCTCGTTATTCCCTGGCGGCCTCTAAAAGATACCGCGCCTATATAACAGCGCGGCGGTATTTTATAAACGGCCCGCGCGGCCGCGTTACGTTTTTTAAAATCTTCATTCATATTTTTTATATAATTTATCAATTCTTCAGCTCGTTTTTCACGATTTATAATTCGCGCGGCGGTATTTAAAGAAGTGAAAAATATGTTTTCATTAAACCAGTTAGTATCGCCATAGCTTAATGATATTACTTTTATCCCGCTCTGACGCTCAAATAAATCCGCCGCGCCGCGATCACAAAAAGCTTCGAATACGGCATCGGGTTTTAAAGACATTATTTTTTCTATATTATGCGGTTTATTCACTCCGCCTTCGCCGATTACATCGAGTTTTTCAAAGCGCTTATGTTCGGTTATGGTATAGGCGCGCGTATTTATAAATTTTTTATCGATATTTTCAATGCCGCAAAGCATATTTGCCGCATTAAGATATGAAATAAATCTCGTCGCGGAATTAATGGCTATTATTTTTTCAGGCGTTTTATCGAGCGCCACTTCTCGCGAGGCCATGTCGATTATATAAGTTTGTGTATTTTTCCCCATGTTATTATTATCCGTTTGAAGTTGACCTGATGCGGATAATCCTGTAGTGAAAATTATTGAGATAATAACCATAATTATATTTAAAGACTTAAATATAATATTCACATTCATAATATTTTTCGCCATGTTTTTAATTATCGTCGGCCGCATAAAACCTCCATTGTATATTGTATTTAATTATGTAACTATATGCCTATATTAATTTTTTATAATATTATTTACAAAAAGCGTTATATTGAAAATTCGCATGTGGTGAAAAATTATTTAATGAATCCTGCCGTGCGTGACGCGCGGAGCTTCCGGCCCGTAAAAGAGTTTTTGCGATGTTATAAAACGCGCGCAAAATTTATCCGGCGCGCATTTCGCTATTATATTAATTGAATAAATAAAACTTTATAATAATATTATTATTTGGTATTTTTCGAGAAAGTTGTTGAAATACAGTAATTAAAAAGATTATAATGAATAATTTTAGAAAATATGTCGAGATTGGAGCTTGATTCAGTGTAGTCGGCTATGGTAGCCGCAAGAGCGCAATGAGGGCACAGCTCGATTTTTAAAAAATGAACCTGATACATATTAACCTTCTTAAAAATAAAAAGTATCATTATTTTATCATATTTTAAAAAAAATGTCAATTTAATTAATAATTAATTAATAATTAGTTAATAATTAGTTAATAATGGAATGATTATAGCGGGTAATTTTTATTATTATTCGTTCCATAGTTTTTCGAGCCATAATGGTATTTTATATCCCTGCGTTTCATATTCGAAGCCGCTGAAGGGTTTAATGTCTATTACGGGAGTTCCGTCGAGCGCATCGAGGCCTGTAATGGTAAGTTTTGCGCCGTTGATTTTTTTTAATTTTACAACGCTCATTCCAAGCGGATTTGGCCTTAAAAAAGAGTTGGTAGCAAATACGCCTACTTCAGGCATATCTTCGCGTTCTTCAGGGACGATTCTCAGTTGCGACTTTCTGCGTTTATGAAAAACGAAAAAAATCATTAAATGTGAATATTCTTCGATCCCTTTAAGACCTGATAAATATTCTGCTGCGATTTCTATGAACGATTCGCTATTAAGATCGTTCCATTCTGCTATTTCTTCACTGCCGGGCCGTTTTACAATTCCTATCGGCGTAAATGAATATGAATTCGTTTTATGCATTATAACTCCTTTTTTTTCCTTTTTTAATTTCAAATACGAATCCGTTTAAATTAAGTTCTTTTACGTATTCGAGTTCGTTATCGAAATGTCTGTCGAGCAGGTGGCGGTAGCCTTCTATCATAAGTTCCTCGAATTTATCCGATTCGGTATTTATATCTTCTTTTTCCGCTTTTTTTGTGAATTCATTAATTAATTTTCTGTACTCATCGCTTAAGTTCAGCCCGAATCCGCAGCCCATAAATGCGATTTTTCCAGGTTTGAGCCATTTAACGGCGTTAGAAAGCGTTTTTTTATAATCCGTAAATTGAATGGTGCCGCGTGATATTATAAAGTCGATTGAATTTTCGGGAAAATCAGCTTTTTCGACTTCACTGACTATTATTTGAACTCTTTCGCTTATTCCGGCTTCTTCAAAATTTTTACGCGCCAGTTCTGCGATGTATTTATTTTTATCGATATAAATAAATTTAGCCCGCGTTAATTTTGAAAGAAATATACTGATAAACCCTTCTCCGCCGCCAAATTCTAAAATAGTATCATCGGGCGTTAATTTTGAAAGTTCAAACCATTCGTTGACTTCCCTGGCGATTATTTGATATCCTTCAAAAAAATATTTGCGTGAAATATCGCAAAATTCTTTTATAGATTCATGCGGTTCAAAAAATTTCAATTTTATTACCTCCATTTACTATTATAATGCCGCGAGTTTATATACGACTATTTACTACTATATTTTATCAATTTTATTTTTATTTGTCAATAAATTATTAAAGCTGTAAGTATATATATGTAATATAAGCATGATATGCTGATAACTATTGTATAATGCGATATAAAAAATGTTAATATACAGGCTGCGTGAAAAAGATTTTCGAATATATTAAATATGATGAATATTTTTTTGAAATCCTGGTTATCACACGGCTTGATAATTATATTTGATTTTTTATAAAAAATGTAGTATCATTAAAAAAAACATAACCGGAGTACTCATGAATAAAAAAAATAATAAAATTAAAAATAATGGAAATACTAATGAAGAAAAAGTTGAAAATTGCGGTTGCAATTTAGAAAAACTTTTTACCGTTGAAGAAGCCGCGATTAAACTTCAGATGAATTCGGAGGTTTTACGGCGTAAACTTCGTTCAGGATTGATATTTGGCATAAAATTAACTCCGAAGATGTGGAAAATTCCGGAAACAAGCATTATCGATTATATCAATCACGCGGATAATTTATCTAAACATGCTCTGGTGGCCGAAGTTAAAACTTCTGAAAATTGCAGCCGCTTTCCGCGCTGGATCGAATATAGCGGATTACCGGCATTTTTAAGCCGTAAATACGGCGTCGCTACCTGGCTTGTAATGAAAAAAATTATAGAACTCGATTGTCTTGAAAATGAAACAGCCGGCGTCTTTTTTGAGTTCAGAATAGATGAGCTTCATGAAATAACGGGGCTTACCAGGCAGACGCTTCATAAAGTGCTTTCTACTTTGAAAAAAGACGGGTACATAGATTATTTAACCGTTAAAGGAAAAAATTCCATAACTAAATTTAAAATAATCACTCCTTTAAAAACCCCGAAAAGTATATATGAAATACCGGCGGAGCATGGCGGCGTTCAGGGCCGTCTTAAAACCGAAGTTATAGGCACCTGTATAACTCGTTTTTTTTAAATATTATCGAAGGCCCGTATAATAAAACGTATATCCATAAATTATTTATTGTTATTGCGGGATTTCTTTATTTGTTATTTAATCTGACTGAATTTTCGAGCGATATAATTCCGTAATATATCCATTTGCCAGCGTCTTTATTTACTTTAAGCGTTCCGGCGTAAGAGACGTTATTATCCCAGAATTGTGGAATTTTCTGATTACTTTTTAATTTTACCGGTATAGAATTCATCAGCGTCGGAGGAACTCCCGTGCAGCAGCCGTCCCAGTAATTTTTTCCGACTAATATTTTTTTTTGGTTACGCGATAAAATTCCGGTAAGATAACCGTTTATTTTAAAAGTTTTATTTTCGTAATTTTTAAAATAATTAAAATCTTTTTCTTCTAATTCAGAAGATTTTTTTCCATCGATAGTTTTTATAAATTTTTCAATTATACTTATATCTAATTCTTCTATCGTTGAAGTATCCGGATATATGTTATCAGTTTTCGCCGGCTCTTCATCGCCGGGTATTTCGATACTATGGCCCTGCATTCTATATATGTAGCCTTCTTCCGGCCTGGGGTCTATGAAAAAAGTGCCGGAAACTATTATAGGCCGCAGGCGTTCAAATTTTATTTTTTTATCCATTTCGATGAGCACATATTGATTATATTGCGGCCTGGGGCCATAACAGCACGTTTGAGTCGATTTAAGAATGCAGAAATTTTTAATTTCTTCGCCTTCTTCAAGCGGATACATAAATCCGAGTATTTTTAATTCGGTTTTATTTATGGACATCAAAAAATCAGGCGCCGGATTTTTTTTTACGCCGTCATATTCCCATAACTGCATGGTAGCGAATGGCAGAAATCCGGTGCCTGATTTCGATATATCGGTTTCATCTATGCTTACGCTTCTATGAGATGCCTGAGTATTAGAATTATCTGATTTAATCGAATTTATCGCTGTTTCTTTATTGCTGTTTTTATCGTTATTTTCGATTATTTTAATTTCAATTTTTTCTTTTCCGCCATTATCGTTATTTTTATATTCAATAAGAGCTTTTGTTATAAAGAAAATCCCTATAAATAACAAAATATAATATGATATGATTTTTATATGTTTCATGATTTTATCCATCCTGATTATTTTTATTAGTTATGATTATTAAAAAAAAATTGATATTTAAATTTAAAAGGGAACGCCGGAAAAAAAATCCGGCGCCCATTATTTAGAATTATTCAGGCCGGTGAATATTTTAAATTAATAATCTATTTCTATTTTAGTATTCTGGCCTTTAAAATATATTTTACCGTTCGCGAAAAATCCATCATTTTTTCCGGCAAGTTTTTCGTGATGTCCGGTAAAATGAGAACAATCTCCTATTGATTCTTCAGCAAGCTCGATCGGCGAAGCTTTTAATATTAAGTCAAATTCATCGTTTTTAAGTCCTTTTTTTAGTTTACATTTAAATTTAATTTCTTCGGCGCTCGTTCTTATTGAAGTTCCTGTATTATTTCCGCCGCCCACAAGCCATAAATCGACCGTTCCATTTTCATTTATTTTCATTTCGCAATGGCCGTTTTCACAGCTTCCTATTTCGAATAATTTTCCGCCGTGAAAAGCTTTATGATGATGATGATGGTGGTGGTGATTTTGATGTTCGTGCTCCGGTTTGCTAACGGTGGTATCGGCGCGTTCATGCTGTTCGTTTTTTTCTTCGTATTGCTGTTCGGATTCAGAACAGTGGCTTTTATTAGAAATATTAACATCGTTTTTAGCGGCATTTGATATTGCCGAAAAAGTAAAAAAATAAATGAATATTGCTGCTAAAATAAAAATTCTGGTATAATTTGAATTGAAATTTTTTTTAAAATTCATAAAATTCATCCTTTCATGATAATTGTGTTAATCCTTTTATAATATCGATTTTATAAGCATTTATAGCTGGAATAAGAGCGGTGAGTAATGCTATGAAGATTACTGCCGGTATTATAAGTAATTCGTTAGTAGAAATATATGAAGCGGAAAATATGACTCCGGTTTCTAAATTTATATAAATTCCCGCCGCATATATTATTAAATGTCCGATTATTATTCCAATAATAAGTCCTGCAATTGTAATAGTTAAACATTCTCCGGTTACGACGCCAAAAACTATTTTTCGGGGCGTTCCGAGAAATCTTATTAACGCTATATCTCTTTTTCTTTGATTAATTGAATTTAATAATATCGAAAATAAAAAAAGTATAGAAAGAAATGCTATGACGGCGGCTATTATTAAAAGAACATAATCTATCCAGTTTATTATATTAAAAAGTTTCGGCAATACTTCATTAGGAACAATAAACTGGGCCAGACGCGATTGATTAATGTTATATTTAAGATCCTGTATTCCAGGATGCATTATTTCATTGCGTATTCGTTTTATTTTTATATACGCCCCGCTGATTTCACGATATTTTTCGTCTATGGCCATCCGGGCGGTTGCATCGCCATGACCGTCTAACGTATAAAATGTTTTTAAAGGAATGTATATTGCTCGATCGTGAGGCGTGCCGGTCGGAGACATAATTCCTGTTATTTTTATATTATCGTTATGTACTGGATCGCCGGAATTAATTCCGCACACAGGATTGAATGTTGAGCCTATTTTAAAATTCAGGGCTTTGGCCGCCGAATATCCAGCTACCGCTTCGTCGCGTTGCTTAAATGCCCGTCCGGAGCCACCTTTTGATTCGTCGAAATTGAATTTTTTTCCAGGCTGATATTCAAATCCATTGAAAAATTCGTCTTCAACGGCGTTTACTCTGAAACCCGCATAAGAATGTCCGCTGCAAAAAGGAATTGCTGCTTCGACTATCGGGTCATTTTTAACTTTAGTATAATATTCCCAGCTGATTTTTCCAGGCATTTCTTCTATATGATAAATCGCATTAAGGGCTATTTGTAACGGCGATCCTTTAGGGCCTAAAACGCCATCTATGCCATGACCGATTCTTATAAAATTTAACTGAGTTTGTTCTCGAAGCGATATTACCGAGACCAGCATGGCGATAGAAACCGATATGCTTAAGATCGCAAGAAGCGAAGAAAAAAAATGTTGTTTTAAACTTTTAAATATCATTTTTATTATGATACTCATTCGTAACCACCCGCTTTTATATAATTTTCACAATTTATATCGTTAAAATCGATATTTTTGTCGAACGCATTTATCACTTCTTTTTCATGGCTTACGGTTATTAAAGCAGCCCCGGCTTCTAATGCGCATTTTTTAAGAAGTTTTATTACGGTAAGGGAATTGGCATTGTCGAGAGAACTGGTAGGTTCGTCAGCCAGAATAAGCGAAGGCTTTTTTATCACGGCTCTTAAAACCGCTACTCGTTGTTGTTGCCCGAGTGAAAGCTGCGATGGGTATTTTTTAGCTTCTTTTAAAAGCCCGGTTTTTTCAAAATATTCCATTATGCTTTTTGCGTTATATTTAATGCCGGCTATTTTAAGCGATAATTCGATATTTTCGTATGCATCGTAACCTTGAAGTAAATTAAAATTTTGAAAAATATATCCAATATTTTTAGCCCTGAATAAATCAAGTTTTTTTTCATTTAATGAATTTAACCTGGTTCCGCATACTGTAACATTTCCTTCGTAACCGCCAAGCACTCCCGCTATAATATTGAGTAAAGTAGTTTTTCCGCATCCGGAACGTCCGAATATGGATATTATTTTATTTTTGGCGAGCGTGAATTTTTTTATATTAAGCACAGTTATATCGTCGTTAAAAATTTTGACGAGATTGTCTATTTCTACAATCATTCATCGTTACCGCCTTTCATATAAACGTAACGATAACGTATTTTTCGGTTATTTTATGAAAAATACATGCAAAACAAAAAACTACGTTTGCATTAACGTAACGTCGATGGTATTTAATATTAATTTTTAAATTAAAAAATCAGGATTGATATTTTAGATTCATTTGCCGTATTAAGCGTTAAGCATTTGAACGAAAAGTTATCAAGGGCGGTGAACGTAATTTGATAAGCGATTTTAAACATGACCGATAAAAATGAATAAAATTTGAAAAAACTTTATTTTCTATCGTTATAGATTTTAAAAGCGTAATTAATGCAATTGAAATCGTGATTGATATTATAGAAATATAATTACATATCGGACATTTTTGTATTTCATTATGCCGGCAACAGTTATTTTCGTGATAATGAAAAAAAGAAAAAACCGTTATTATAATAAATAACGGAAGAAAAACCTTAATGATGGTTTTAAAATTATAATTAAGCTTAAACTTTTTTACAATATTCATTGTTTTTAATTATAACATTTTATAATATTTATGTCAAGTCAGATAAAATTAAGGCTTTTGATATATTAACCGGAGCACTTTATAGTTAACTTTTTATATTGAAAAACTAATATTTTCCATAAAGTGTTGTTGTAAATAATGTCATCTATTTAACGCTCCGGTTAATAATTTATATTTTAAATAATGATATTTTTTAAGCGTGCCCGCCGCAAACGAAATCGGAAGAAATTGGAGCGATTTTTCCTGATTCATAATTTTCTTTTACATTTTTGACATAATCTCCATCGGTAACGAGAACTTCAATGCCAACGCTTTGAAAACCGGCTAATGGGCGGCCGCCGATACCGCCAACCACGATAGCGTTCACTTTATTGGCCGCCAGAAGATTTACCGGCGCCATACAGCCGCCGTCAACGTGAGGCGGGTTGGCGATAACTGAACATTCGATAAATTTTTTGTTTTCGTCAAATGTAAGAAGGCTGAAGCAATCGCAGCGGCCGAAATGCGAAGACCTTTCGGCTTCAAGACCGCCTTTTCCAATCGATGGAACGGCAACTTTTGTTGTTTTTGACATAATAGAACATCCTTTCAATTAAATACTT
The DNA here is from genome assembly GCA_964421195.1 of uncultured bacterium. GTDB lineage: Bacteria > Muiribacteriota > UBA9980 > UBA9980 > UBA9980 > UBA9980. The sequence continues at coordinate 25,550 of CAYQWL010000012.1, forward strand.
TTGTAAATTAACCATTACTTAGTTATAATTCGCCTGCTATGAATAATAACTGCATATATGTGTTGTAAATATAATTTAGACTATAGATTCTCTCGCGGGAATTATTTAAGTTAAATTATATATCGGTTGTTAAATAAATAATTTTATAATAGCAATTTTTATACCAAAACAATTATTTTTTTATAACAATTATTTTGGTATAAAAATTGCTTAAAAAAAGTTAAATATTTTTGAAAAGGACCGAGCGGTGATAATAAAATGGTTAATGCGGTTGAGGCGGCTGGTACAATTATGAAAATAGGTTTTTTCACCGATGATTTTATTAAAATATCTGATCATCCAGGCCGTTCCGCCGGTTTATTCGTGTTTGAAATATCCAGCGGCTCCGTTGTCAATGAAGAAAGAAGGGTATTTAACGATGCCGATTTTTCTAAAGCTCCGCACTTTGATAATTTCGAACATTGCGGCCGTAACAGAAATGCGGGTCATGGTTGTTTCAGGTTTAAAAAAGGTTTTATTGAAATTAATGAAAATATTAAAAATTTAAATATAGGCGGTCCTTTTTTCGGTTGCAGGACTATTTTCTGCCGGGCGATAGGATATAATCTCGAACGTAAACTTGCGGGCGCGCAAATAGAGGTTTTTGTAACCGAAGAAATCGATATTCAATCGGCTTTAAAGTTGTTTTTAAAAGGCGCTCTTAAAAATTTGCATAATTGCAATATTGCATAATTTTATCATTGCATTAATGCAATGATAAATCGAGAGGCGGGATTTATATAACTAATGCATAATAAGGTTTGCTGGGCTTGCGGCCCTGATAATGAAAACGGGTTGCGCCTTAAAATCGAACGTGATGAAAAAATTCAGGAAAGCAGGGCATTGTTTTTAATAAATTCCCGTTATGAAGGAAACGGCGGGGTGGCGCATGGCGGAATTATATGTTCAGTTTTTGATTCGGTCATGACGAACGAAGCGTTAAGTCGTTTTAAATGTCCAGTTTTTACAGCTAAACTTGAAGTAATGTTTAAAAAGAAAATATTAATAAACGATATTATAAGCATAAGATGCTGGTTTGAAAAAAAATATTTTGGGTTTCTTGTAATGAAAGGTGAAATTAAAAATAAGGAAAATAAAATAGCCGCGAAAGCTAAAGCATTGTTTTCTCAGCAAATATAGCGGTATTAATTTTAATAAAATAATAAATGGAGGAATTTTATGAAAATAGCTGTAACTTCTACAGGGACTTCGATCGATAGTACCGTCGATGAACGTTTTGGCAGGGCGCGTTATATAATAATATATGACACCGACACTAAATCTTTCGAAACTATTGATAATGAAAAAAATATAAATATGGCGCAGGGCGCTGGTATTCAAACGGCAGGTAATGTAGCCGAGAAAAAGGTTGAATTGGTGCTTACCGGCCGGGTCGGCCCGAAAGCATCCGACACTCTCAAGCGGGCGGGTATTAAATTCATTGAAAATATTAGCGGAACCTGCAGGAGCGCGGTAGAAAAATATTCGGCCGTTCAGTAATTAAAAGGGGTAATTAAAAAATGGATATTCAAATAAAACGGCCTTTAAAAATCGTAGTCGCTTCGGGTAAGGGCGGAACCGGTAAAACAAGCGTTGCCGTTAATATGGCGTTAGCCTCAGATATGCCGATTTCCCTTCTTGATTGTGACGTAGAAGGCCCTAATGCGCATCTTTTTTTTCAGCCGGATAAAAATATAGAAAATGAATGTTACGATGAATTTTTTGATTCTATTGAAGAATTCAGCGTAAGCATTCCAGAATTTAACGATAATAAATGTAACGGCTGTGGATTCTGTAAAAATATATGTAAATTTAACGCTATTACTATAATATTAAATAAACCTTTATTTTTCGCCGAACTGTGCCATTCTTGCGAAGCATGTTTTAAAGTATGTCCCGCCGGCGCTATTACACCCGTAAAAAAAATGGTCGGTAAAATCAGACGCAAGAAAATAAATGAAAAAATAACTTTAACCGGCGGCATTTTAAATGTCAGCGAAGCCAAAAGTCCGCCTCTTATCAAACAAATTATAAAAACTTATTCAGGCGGAGGGCTTACCGTTATCGATGCGCCTCCAGGCACGAGCTGTCCGGTCGTGGCGGCGTCTTATAGCGCCGATTATGCGATTTTAGTTACTGAACCCAATCCTTTTGGATTAAGCGATCTTAAACTTGCCGTAGATACTTTAAAACAGCTTAAAGTTAAATTCGGCGTGGTTATAAATAAATACGATGGAGATTTCGGCGATATAAAAAAATATTGCGAAAATGAACAAATACAAATATTATCTATAATACCTTTCGATATAAAAATAGCGCAGATTTATTCTAAAGGCGGCATAATAGTGGATGAACTTCCTTTTATGCGCGACCTGTTTTCGAAGATGCTCGAAAAAGCTGTTAGCGAGGCGGTTAAATGAAACAGATAGCATTGATTTCAGGTAAAGGCGGTACGGGTAAAACTTCTATTACGGCCGCTTTCATTCAATTATCAAAAAATTCGGTATCGGTAGATTGCGATGTTGACGCCGCGAATCTTCATTTATTGATTACGCCGAGGGCCGGTCGAAGGGCGCCCGCCGCTTTTATGAGCGGATACGATGCACTGGTTAACAAAGACCGCTGCATAAGCTGCGGAAAATGTATTCCCGTGTGCGTTTTTGACGCTATTTCCCGCGACGTTACTGATAATAAAGTTAAAATAAATCATCTTTTATGCGAAGGCTGCGGGGCGTGCGTTACTATATGCAGGGCCAATGCAATAAAATTAACGGATAAGCAGGCGGGCGAAAGTTTTATATCAAATACCCGTTTCGGTGTTATGGCGCACGCTAAATTAAGCGCCGGCGAAGGTTCATCGGGTAAATTGGTAGCTGAAATAAGAAAGCAGGCGGCCGATATAGCCCGGTCTGAAAATAACGATTATATAATACTTGACGGTCCTCCGGGGACGGGCTGCCCGGTTATTGCCACGCTTACCGGCACCGATCATGCCGTAGTGGTTATCGAACCGACTCTGTCGGGAGTGCATGACGCTAAACGCGTTATAAACCTTTGCGGGCATTTTAAAGTAAAAGTTACTATTTTAATTAATAAATATGATATTAATCCGGCCGTCAGCGAAGCTGTAGAAAAATTCGCGGAACGTGAAAATATTAAAGTAATAGCTAAAGTCGCTTTTAATAAAATTTTTAGCGAAGCTATGAAAAATCAAATGACCGTAATCGAATATGACAAAAATTCAGCCGCCGCCGCATCGGTAAAAAATGCATGGGAAAATTTACTTAAAGTTTTATAAAAAATATGCTTTTACTTTTTTGTTTTGTTTAAAAATAATAAGCAATAGTTTAATAAATAACCTGATTAAAAAAAGTCATTTTTTTTTAAAAATAAAACTTATTTATGGTATAATAAATTAAAAATAATAAAAACTCGACGGCCGAAAGTAAAAAAGTTATACGGCCGGAAAAAATTAAGTGAAAAGGAATTTGAAAAATGAATTTAGTGCCTCAAAAAGTTTTTTTTACTAAAGGTGTCGGCAGATCTAAAGAAAAACTTCAGTCGTTTGAAATGGCTTTACGCGACGCCGGTATTGCTTCGCTTAATTTAGTGCGCGTTTCTTCTATTTTACCGCCGGGCGCGAAGATAGTTTCGGCTGCGTCTGCGCTTAAAACTTTAAAACACGGCGCGATTACATTCGTAGTTCTCGCCGATATAGCTACTAACGAACCTAATCGTTTAATAGCCGCGTCTATAGGTCTTGCGCAGCCGGACGATAAAAGCCGTTATGGTTATCTGTCTGAACATCATTGCTTCGGCGCTACTGATAACTGCACCGGCGATTACGCCGAAGATCTCGCCGCTTCGATGCTCGCTTCCACTTATGGTTTCGACATGGACAGCGACGTAAAATACGATGAAAAAGCTGAAATATGGAAGATAAATAATATTAAAGTCAGAACGAGAAATATAACTCAATCGGCTATTGGAGATAAAAAAGGCATGTGGACGACCGTTATAGCCGCCGCTGTTTTAATATCGTAAAGTTATTATAAAAATAGCCGGAATAAATATTATTCCGGTTGAAGCGTTGAAAACCGGAAAGGAAAAATATATGGAATTACCCGTTAATAATAAAGAAAAAAATCTTGGCAGAATAAAAAATACTGTTCTTGTAATGAGCGGAAAAGGCGGAGTGGGTAAAAGTACGGTAGCGGTTAATCTTGCCCGTGCCATTAATGCGGCCGGGAAAAAAACAGGCATAATGGATATAGATATTCATGGCCCATCGATAGCTAAAATGCTCGATATAGAAGGTGAAAGCCTTACTCAAACGTCGTCGGGGTTTCTCGCGCCTGTAAAGGTCAAAGATAATTTTTATGCGGCAAGCGTCGCGTTTTTACTTGAAAATGATTCTACTCCGGTTATCTGGCGCGGTCCTATGAAAAGTAATTTTATAATGCAAATGTTCGATTCTTTCGCCTGGCCCGAACTCGATTATTTGATAATCGATTGCCCTCCTGGAACGGGCGATGAACATATGACCATAATACAGACGCTTGGAAAGGTGAGCGGCGCCGTTATAGTTACGACGCCTCAGCAAATCGCCTGTCTTGACGTTAAAAAAGCCGTTAATTTTTTAAAACAAATGTCGGTAAAAATAATAGGGCTTGTCGAAAATATGGCGTATTTTGAATGTCCGAAATGTCGCGACAGGGTTGAAATTTTTAAAAGAGGCGGAATAGAAAAACTGGTGGAAGAATTTAAACTGCCATTACTCGGTTTGCTTCCTATTGAAATAGCGGTAAGCGAATCGGGCGATACGGGCGAGTCGTTGTTTGAAAAAAATTCAGACTCTCTGGCGGTTAAAACTTTTTTTGAAATTGCTAAAAAAATAATAGCTATCGATTTTTCAAAGGAAGCGTCTGCGTTTCAGACGGCTTCGATGTAATCTTAAAATGTATAAGCTTGTTTATGTAAAATAATTTATTTATTAGAGGAGGTAATTTATGCCTAATTTAAATGGAACAGGACCTTTTGGAGATCAAAACTGGATTTGCAGGCGCGCCGGCGCCGCAGGGGGTAATTCGGCAAGAGGCGGCCGCGGCTATTTTTGCCGTATGGGCGCCGGAAAAGGTATGGGACGCGGCATGGGTTTTAATAACGATTTTTATAAAAATGCGCCATATTATAATAATGCTCCGGTTGAAGCGCAATCAGATACCGCCGCTGAAATTAACGCTTTAAAAGAAAAAATAACTTCTCTTGAAAATGCGTTGAATAAAATAAAAATAGAAACTGGCGAATAAATCTGGTATAATAAATGCCGTCGAATATTAAGTAATTTTTTACGAAGTAAATAATATAAAATAAGGGCGGCTATAATCTGAACTTTATGCCGTTTTCTGGACGGCGGTTCGAAATTTATGTCATTTCGAGCGAAGATAGAAAATTCTGGCGCAAATCATATAAAATAGTTAATTCGCGTTTATGAAATTTTTGTTTTCGGCTCGAAATGATAAATGTTTTTTATTAATAAATTTTTTTCAGGTTGTGTGTTATGATTGAATTTAATCCAGTAGGTTTTATTTATACTCCATTTAAAACTATCGAAAATATGCCCATCCAATCGGCGGCGGCGGCGGGATTTAAAGGCCGCATAGTAATAAAAGATGAATTTACTGAAGGACTTAAAGATATCGAATTTTTTTCCCATATTCATTTAATTTATCATTTTAATGAATGTGCGGGTTATTCACTTATAGTCAAACCTTTTTTAGACGATAAAAAACATGGTATATTCGCGACTCGCTCTCCGAAAAGACCCTGTCCCATAGGTATGTCGATAGTAAAAATTACGGGTGTAAGCAAAAATGAAATTTTCGTTGAAAACGTAGATATGCTTGATAAAACGCCTATTTTAGATATTAAACCATATATTCCCGAATTTGATTTAATTACGGATAACGTCGAAATAGGCTGGTATCGTGATAAGCCCAGAGCCCTTCACGAAACTAAATCTGATAATCGGTTTAAATAAAATCGTTATTAAATATTTAATTAAATGTTTGATAACGGCAGTGTTATATTAAGTAAACGATAAGTAAAAGATGAATAATAAAAAAAATATATTTTTAATAAAATTCATAATATTTTTATTTATTATATCGCAGGCGGCGGCTTATACGCATATTCATGCGGACGATTGCTATAACGGCGCGCACGAATTTTCCGATTGCCTTTTATGTAATTTTTTATATATTTTATATTCATCCGCCGGATTTATATTATCGGGTTTTATAATATATCTTCAGTTGTGTATGGCTTATAAAACTAAAGAATATCCGGCTTTTTATTTTTTATGTATTAAAATTTTTAGAAATAAAGCCCCTCCCGTTTTTTATTAAATTATCAATTTATTACTTAAATATAATAAATTTCTTGAATCATACAGTTTATATAATTATATAAAAACGGTTTAAAAATGGGAGGATATTATTATGCCGAATAATTTATTTATAAAAAATATTACTTTTTTATTCGCGGCCGCCGCGTTATTAATTTTTGGTTTATTTTTTAATATTAAAATAATTTATGCCGCCGGCGCTGAAATTAAAAGCGGCGCGAGCGACGCCGTTAAAATCGAAAAGCTTGAAAAACAGGTGAATGAACTCACTGCGGCTTTAAACAGACTTACGGAAGAAATGAAGGAAATGAAAAATAAAAATAGCGCCAGTGAATCTTTTAAAAGCGCTTCGTCTTCAGGCTTAAATATAAATGCTTCTAAAAAAGGGGCTTCTGTCGAATGCGCGGACGGCGAACTTGCCGCTATCAGAAGCAGGGCAAAAGCCGCCGCCGGCGTTTCGGGCGGTGCGGGTTTAACCTCTTCGAGCGTTTCTACGTCTAAAGTTTTTAAGGGCGGCGAACGCGCTCAGCAGGCGATTAATCCTGAAATTTCCGTTACTTTCGATCATCTTTCATCTTATAAATTAAATTCGCCTCATAACTATACCGGATTTCAAAGCGGTGAAAATTTTAGAATGGCCGGAATTCATATGCAGTCCGAAATGGACCCTTATTCATTTGGAAAACTTACATTTGCGGCTAAGGAAGGCGCTTTTGAAATGGGCGAGGCTTATGCGGTATTCAGTAACATGATACCTGGAGCGACCGTAACCGCCGGTAAATTCCGTTCGCAATTCGGCGTTATTAACCGCTGGCATCTTCCGGCCCTCGATTCGTGCCTGCATCCCATATCGCTTACCACTATACTCGGGCCGGGCGGAATTGCAGGTAAAGGCTTTTCTATCGATTATAGTCTGAAAAAGCCGTGGGCCGATGCTAATGAAATAACGTTTCAGCTTCAGCGCGCCGATAACGCATATTTATTTTCGGGAGCGAATTCCGGCCATATTCCTTCGGCGTTGCTTCATATTAAAAATTACTATGATTTAAGCCGCGATAAATATTTTGAACTTGGATTAACCGCTATGATAGGTCCGAACAGTCGTTTTGGGGTAAACGACGGAAAAGGAGGAGTTTTTGACGATCCGAAACGTTATACTAAACTTGCGGGGATCGATCTTACTTATTTTTATGAACCGGTAAATATGGCAAAATATAAAAATTTTTTATGGCGCGCTGAATTATATCATGTTAATAAAGAAGTTATAAACGCCGTTTCTGGAAAAAATGAAAATATAAATACATTTGGCGGATATACTTATTTTCAACGAAAAACATCGGAACAATGGGAACATGGATTAAAATTAGATTATACTCATCCTTTTCAGGTCGATAATAAGCGTTTCAGGACTTATGCGATATCGCCGTATGTTAATTTCTGGCAGAGCCCATGGGTAAGGACGCGTCTGCAGTATGATTATATAAACAGCGATTTCGCGCCTCAGCGCGTGGAACATCGCGCAAATCTTCAGCTTACATGGTCGTTCGGTCCGCATAAGCATGAAAAGTATTGAACATGAATTGAAAAGCCGCGGCCGTACAGATTGAATATAATAAAAAAAATACGGATTTCGCGGCGAATATTCCGATTTGAATGACTTATATTATAATTTAGTCCGGATTAGTTTTGAAAAGGAGAGTTAATAATAAGATATGGATATGAAAAATAACATAAAAAATATAATACGTTTTTTTAATATAATTTTTATCGCGCTTGTAATCGTTACGGTTCAATCCAGTACGGCGTGCCGTTGCATTACAGCCGCCGCCGCCGCGCAGGACGGAGTTTTAAATATAGTTACGACGCTTACCGATTACGCTTATTTTGCC
>CAYQWL010000012.1:33893-38957 GCA_964421195.1 uncultured bacterium
GTAAGTATATGTCAGGGAGATGAAAATGCTCATTTTGTAAGGCCGAAGCCGAGTTTTGTAAAAATATGCCAGCAGGCGGATCTTTTTATAGGCACCGGCCTGGATCTTGAATTATGGGTGCCGGGGCTTCTTGAAAAATCGGCTAATAAAAATATACAGAGCGGCCAGAGCGGTTATGTGGCCGCCGCCGATGGAATTAAGATGCTTGAAATTCCAACGGTTTTAAGCCGTAGTGAAGGCGGACTGCATGTTTACGGCAATCCGCACGTTACGGTAAGTCCTTTAAACGCGCTTCAAATAATTGATAATATAACGATAGGCCTTAAAAAAGTTTCGCCGGCCGATTCGGATTTATTTGAAAAAAATCGGCTCGAATTAAGAAAGCGTATTATAGAAGCGCTTTATGGCAAAGAACTTCCGGAACTTGTCGGAGAGGATGAATTAATTAATATGACATTAAACGGTTCGTTAATTGCGTTTTTAAAGGAAAATAAACTTAAAGGCGAGCCGTTAATAAATAAAATTGGCGGCTGGTTAAAAAAAGCCGCGCCTTTGCGTGGAGTTAAGATAGTTAATTACCATCGAAGCTGGATATATTTTAATTCTTTATTCGGTATAGAGTCCGTATCGGAGATAGAGCCGAAGCCGGGAATTCCGCCTACTCCGAAGCATATTCTCGAAGTTATAGATATTATAAAAAAAGAAAATATCAAAATAATATTTTCTGAAAATTTTTATGATACGAAAAAAGTATTGCATGTAGCTGAAAAAACCGGCGCCAGAGCTGTTATTATACCCAATTACGTCGAAGGCGAAGCCGGCGTTGATACTTATTTTAAACTTATAGATTGCTGGCTCGATAGAATGATTGAAGCGGCGCAGGCTGAATAAATTTTAAAAAGGAGTTATTTATTATGAATGAAATAATAAATTTAATGCTTGCGCCTTTTTGCGAATGCCTGGTGCTTGTCGGCATACATTCTTATCTTGGCCTGCATGTTATAAGACGCGGTATAATTTTCGTGGATCTTGCGTTCGCTCAAATTGCGGCGCTCGGACTTACGGTCGGTTTTTTATTTGGAATAATGCCGGAATCCGCCGGCGCTTACTGGATATCGCTTTCGTTTACGCTTTTCGGGGCTTTTTTATTTTCGGTATTTCGTTCGGTCGAATCGAAAATACCCCAGGAAGCGATAATAGGTCTTGTTTATGCCATAGCCGCGAGCGCGATGATAATAGTTATAGACAGGGCGCCTCACGGGGCGCAGCATATAAAAGAAGTTCTTACCGGAGATCTTTTATTCGTTAAATGGGATTTCGTAATAAGCGCGGCGGCGGTTTATTCGATAATTGGAATTTTTCATTATATTTTTCGCGATAAATTTCTCGCTATTACTGAAAACCATGATAGTCCAAAAAATGCTTGCCATAAAGGCGCATCGAATTTAACCGTAAATAAAGCTGATTTTAATCATAAATTCTGGGATTTTCTTTTTTATGCTTCATTCGGCGTTATAATAACGCATTCCGTACGTACGGCGGGCGTTCTTTTAGTTTTTGTCTTTCTTGTCGCGCCGGCTATTTTCAGCCGGCTTTTCTGGGTTTCATGGCGCGCTCAGCTTTTAGCCGGATGGATAATGGGCGTTATAGTTTCCGCCGGCGGGCTTTTTACTTCTTATTATCTCGATATGCCATGCGGCCCGTCGGTTATTTTATTTTATGGCGCCGTTCTTCTTGCGGCGGCTTTTTGTTACAGGTATAAATTTTTATTTAATTTCAACGTTTCGGCGCTGCGGGAGGCGGCGCAGCCACAAATAAATATAAAGGAGATCAATTAAAATGAGCAGTTCAAAAGCATGCGGTAAGTACACAAAGGCGATACACGCCGGTCAGACTATAGACCCTTTACACGGCGCGGTATCGGTGCCCATATATCAAACATCTACTTTCGCGTTTTTATCAGCCGAAGACGGCGCGGCTAAATTCGCCGGCGAAGTTAAGGGTTACAAATATACCAGACTCGGAAATCCGACCGTTAAAGCTCTCGAAGATTGCGTGGCTGAACTTGAAAATGGTTACGGCGGATTGGCTACGTCTTCCGGAATGTCCGCTATATCAACGGTATATATGACTTTTCTTTCAGCCGGTTCGCATATAGTTTCTACCGGTTCGGTTTATGGACCTTCCAGATTGGTAATAGAAAAACAATTTTCTCGTTTTGGCGTCGAATATAGCTATATTGATACTTCCGATATATCGAATATCGAAAAAAGCATTAAATCAAACACTAAAATATTATATATTGAAACTCCTGCAAATCCGACACTTTCGATAACCGATCTTAAAGCCTGTGGTGAAATAGCGAAAAAACACGGTATAATTCTTGTCGTTGACAATACCTTTATGGGCCCGTGCTTTCAGCGTCCGATAGAATTCGGCGCCGATGTGGTCGTTCATTCGCTTACCAAATCGCTTAACGGTCATTCCGATGTTGTAGCCGGTATGATAGTTACTAAAAATGCCGAGCTTTATAAAAAAATACAGGCCGTTCATTATCAAATGGGCGGCACGATCGATCCCAATCAGGCATGGCTCGTTTTACGCGGCATTAAAACCCTTCCTTTACGCGTCGAAAAAAGCGCGCAAAACGCCATTAAAATTGCTGAGTTTCTTCAAAAACACCCGGCGGTTGCGAGCGTTACCTACCCCGGACTTAAAACTCATCCGCAATACGAACTTGCCTGCAGCCAGATGAGCGGTTTTGGTTCTATGATAACTTTCGAAGTAAAAGGCGGTATTAAGTCGGGTAAAACCGTTATGAATGGAGTAAAGCTCGCCGCGCTTGCGGTTTCGCTCGGCGGTATTGAAAGTCTTATTCAGCATCCCGCGTCTATGACTCATGCCGGCGTTTCTAAAAAAGACCGTGAAGAAGCTGGAATAACCGATGGGCTTATAAGATATTCGGTCGGCTGCGAAGATATCGATGATTTGATATCTGATATTAATCAGGCGCTTGAAAAAATAAAATAATGTGATTTAATAATTTAGTATAATATAAAATGGTATAATATATTATAGTACAGTATTATCTTATAGTATTTTATTGTACGGTATGGTATAAAAAACATAAATAAGCGATGAAAATATTAATGGGGAAAGGTAAAAGTTTAATTAATGGATTATATAAATTTACCGGAAACTCCGATTATTTTCGGGCCTGTTCCTTCGAGGCGGCTCGGCAGGAGTCTTGGCATAAATAATATACCTGCTAAAATTTGCTCGTATTCGTGCGTTTACTGTCAGCTCGGGCGTACACGAAATTTCGCTTCGGCTCCCGCTTCTTTTTATGACCCGGCGCTGATATGCGAGCGGTTAAAAGAGAAAACGGACCGGCTGTCCGCCGCGAATGAAACTTTTGATTATGTGACTTTCGTATCTGACGGCGAACCGACATTAGATTCAGGATTATTATCTGAAATAAATTATGTGAAGTCTCTCGGATACAAAACGGCCGTTATCACCAATTCATCGTTGATATGCGATCCTCTGGTGAGTACGGCTCTGAAGGCCGCTGATATTGTTTGTTTAAAAGTCGATGCCGTTTTTGAAGATATATGGATTAAAATAAACCGGCCGGCTAAAAATATACAATTACGTTTTATTATGGACGGCATATTAAAATTTTCTCGTGAATACAACGGTACTTTAATAACTGATACCATGTTTATAGATGGATTGAACCTTTCAACCGCTCATTTAGAAGCGCTTGGAGATTATCTTTTAAATCTAAGCGCTTCTAAAAATTATATTTCGGTAATTACCAGGCCTCCCGCCGAAGAGCGCGTTAAAAAGCCGCCGGCCGAAGCGCTTAACGAAGCGTATCAAATAATAAACGGCTTTACCGGTCGGGCGGAGTATAATACCGGTTATGAAGGCGATAATTTTAATTTTATGTATGATGTGGAAAAAGAGCTTCTAGGCATAATTTCAGTTCATCCCATGCGTGAAGACGCGCTTGAAGCTTTTCTTAAAAAAGCTTCTTGCGGTCGAAAACCGGTAGAAAGGCTTATAAAATCCGGAAAAATGATTGAAACTGTTTATGACGGCATGAAATTTTATATAAAAAAAATATAAACCTTTATATATAATTTTGTATTTATCTTTATATTTCATTTTAAACGTCTGATTTTTTTAATTTTAAAAAAGTTTTAATGATGATTTTTAAATAATTTATAAAGTACATTTTTGACGTTTTAAACTTTATAAAGTGGATTTATTTATATAATTCGGAGAAAAAATTAATGAGGACTTATTTAGATTGTATTCCGTGTTTTTTACGTCAGGCGCTTGAAGCGCTTCGGGCTAATATAAGCGATGAAGATAAAATATTATCGGCTGTCAGAAAAGTGCTGGCTTATGCTTCTAAATTCGACGTGCGTAAGAGCCCGCCGGAAATGGGAAGGTTGATTCATCGTATAGTCAGGGAAGAATCGGGCTGCGGCGATCCTTATGCTGAAATTAAAAAAAGTTCCATAGAAGAAGCTTTGAAAGTAGCCGATAAAGTTCGTGATATAATAAATTTATCGGCCGATCCTCTTGAAGCGGCGATAAAATATTCAATCGCCGGAAATATTCTTGATTACGCGGTACTTTCAATGCAGGACGAATATCATCTTTTTGACGCTCTGCAAAAAGCCGTTAAAACTTCTATCGATAAAGACGCATTTGCCAGGTTAAAAAATCGGCTTAAAAGCGCTTCGTCAGTGATGATAATCGGGGATAATGCGGGTGAAACTGTTTTTGACCGTCTTTTAATAGAGCGTCTCGATATACCGCGGATATTTTATGGCGTAAAAGGTTCTCCGGTAATAAACGATGCGGTTATAAGCGATGCTGAAGCTTCAGGTATTGCCGGTAAGGCGGTTATAATAGACAACGGTTCTGATGCGCCGGGCACTATATTAAAATATTGTTCCGCCGGCTTTAAAAAAACGTTCAGGGAATGTGATGTAGTTATAGCCAAAGGACAGGCTAATTTTGAAACTTTAAATACCGTTTCACGGG
>CAYQWL010000013.1:0-37854 GCA_964421195.1 uncultured bacterium
CGCTGTGTACACGAGCGACGTACCCGTCGAGATGCCGTCGGGCCTGCCGGGTTTGAGTTTGATGACTTTTTCGTAGCAGGTCCTGGCGGCGGCCGTCATTTTTTTATATTCATAAACGCTGCCGAGCGCGTAGTAAGCCGGATAAAAATTGGAATTAAGTTTTACTGAATTGTAAACGTAACGAAACATTTCGTTTATGTTATCGAGCGCCTGAAAGCATAGCGCGATTTTAAAATTAACTTCGTAATCGTCCGGGTTGGATTTTAAAACCGCTTTAAATTCGTCGGCTGCGCCCCTGTAATTGCTGATTTGAAAGTAAATATCGCCGAGTTTTTCACGCAGTTCAATTTTTCCGGGTTGTTTTAGCGTAATCGCGGCAAATTCGCTTACCGCGTCGGATATTAGCTCGTTTTTTAAAAAACGCTCGGCGGTTCGAAGCCTTATAGCGTATTGCGACGGATCGAGCGAGAGCGCTTTATTATATGCGTCACGCGCGGAAGTTTTTTCGTTCATGCTTAAAAGGCAGTCGGCAAGGTAATAATAAGCGAGCGCGTTCGCCGGCTCGGTTTCTATTACGGTTTGAAGGCGTTCACGGGCCTCGGTGAAACTCGAATTAGATATTAAGAATTTTGAATACTCCAGATTGAGTCCGGTGTTTTTTGGCTCGTTTTCAAGCCCTTTTTTCATTATTTCGACGGCCTTTGCCTTATTATTGCGTATCATCAATATTCTGGCGTATTTAAGGCGAGCGTCGGCGAGTTCGGGAGATAATTCAATGGCTTTTTCGAGGACCGCCGCCGCTTCGTCGTTTTTTCCAGATTTAATGAAACTGTCTGCCTGCTGGTTATAAGCTACGCTTAATAATTTTTTAGTAACCGCATCGTCCGGTTTTTTTTCGAGCTCTTTTTCAAGGCGCGTTATGCTTTCATTAAATTTTAAGTCTTTGAGATAACCGGCCGCTTCGAGTAAATTATTTGAAAATGTCGGTTTTATTATGCTTTTTGGCGCGGCGTTTTTTTCGGGAGGCGGATATTTTAATTCCCATATTGCATTAAAAACCACCACGAAAAAAAACAGCGCTATTGCGGCCCAGCCGGTTAATTTTAGACGCGCTTTAAGAACATCCCGGTAACGGGGGTCTTTTAGCTTTTCTATTAATGCCGTAAATTTTTCTGAGAGAAATTTATATATTTTTTTGTAATAAAATATTATTTTGGGCCAGACGTCATCGGGCGCGAGTTCTTCAATTGCCGCTTTTTTTTCTTCGGATATCGGCGGCGGAGCTTCTACATATCCTATTTTTTTTAAAGTGTCAACAACCTGATCTTTAATAATTTTTTCAGAATCATTTTTACATGATTTAATTAAATTAACGGCTTCTTCGGTTTTTATAGTGGAAAGCACATATATGGCGGAACAGCGTATCCATGGTTTGTCTGAAGTTACGAGTTCGCGCAGGCGGCCCATTACCATGGAGGCGATATCTTTCCGGTTGTTTGAAAATTTCCATAATGCTTTACATACGTTGGCTTTTACGCGGGAATCTTCATGAAAAAGAAGGCGGGTGAGTTTTTCGATCGATTTTTCACTGTTGACGGCTTCTATCGCTTCGATTGCATTGGCGGCTATGCGGCTGTCTTTGTTTTCGCTGATTTGAAAGAGCTTATCGAGATGTGATTCATCACATAATTTGCCGAGCACCGACACAATCGTTGAACGTACGAGTTCATCGGTTTCTTCATCGAATTCTGAGAATAATTTATCGATTTTCGATCGGTCTTTTATTTTTTCGATAATTTTAATTTTTAATATTTTTTCCCGTGTTTCATCGCTGATTTCGTTGATGAGATCGTCTTCTTTAGCGTTCTGGAATTTAGTTTTAAGTTTTATTATCGATTTTTTAACGTAAAATCTTACGGCGGAATTTTTATCGGCTTTAAATTTAGCCAGCACCGAAAGAGCGGTTTCATCGTCGGCGTCGCCGAGCGATATGACCGCGTTTAATCTTACTTTTTCGTCGTCTGAAGATAGATCGACAAGATAATCTGAAATATTTTTCATCGGGATAACCTCGGTTAAATAAAACCCATAATAAAAAACATTTTATATTGACTTATTTTAAAAAAATGATAAAATAAATAAAATAAATAACATAAAAAATTTATTTAATAGACTTTTAAAAAATAATAAAAAATAATTAATAAAAACAATGTCTATATTAATGATAACATAAAATCACTATGAATGCAAATACCGATTTAAAACTTATACTTAAAATTTTTATTTTTTTATTGTCGCTTTTTTTAATTACGTTTTCCGGCGTTTTTCATTCCGCTTTTTGCGATACGCCGTCTTTTATATCGCGTATTAACGCGCCGCCTGACTGTAATCGTATAAAAAAAAGAATAGCCGCCGCCCGTGAGCTTTATATAGTCGATAATAAATTGCCGCCCGATGCTAAAGTTAGCTTTCGTGATATAGTTTCGGCCAGGTATCTTAAATATGAATTTGTATGCCCTGAAGGAGGCCGTTATTCTTTAAAAAATGGCGTTACAGTTGAATGCAGCGTTTGTGACGCTCCCGGCGCGGTAAAAAAAAATGCGTCTTCCGATACGGCCGCCGTCGGCCTCGCCGTTAAATCAGAGAAAAATTCTACTCTCGAAACTAAAATAAATAAATATTTAGATATCGATGACATCGAATTTTTAAATAATCCTCAAAAAAGTTCTCCGGCTGTTCTGACCTTACCTGATGCGGATACTATAACCGCCGATACCGCGGACGCGGAAATTAAACGAACCGTTAAGCGTTCAGGCGATCCTTTTGAAAATTCCGTCGATAGCGGCGGCGAAGAAGATGCCGGTGATGAAAGTGATAATACCGAAGAACAGATAAGCGTTAAAGAAGAGTCTAATATCGGTAAAGGCGCTCGAGATTTTCACGCTGAAGCTATAGAACACGCGCGCCGCGGCGAAGTGGATAACGCTATTGAAAAATTTAAAAAAGCGGTTGAATTAGTGCCTGATTCTTTTATTTATCATTATAATTATGGGTTATTCCTGGCTAAAATAGAAAGTTACGATCTTGCGTATATTGAATTTCAGCGAGCGTTAAGGCTCGATCCGCAAAACGCGAAAATAAAAGTGATGATCGAAAAACTAAAAAAAGCAATATCGTCGAGATAATGGCTTTATCAGTTAGTTATGATATATCGTTGTTTCGTTATGTTGTTTTATTATATAGTAAAAGGTAAGCCGATTCTTGTTTTTTCGAGTAAGAAAGGCAGTTTTTTATTTAAAACGGCGTCTTTTCCGAGCGGCCGGATTAATTTAAACCTTTTATTTACCGTTTCGATTGTGCCTATAATTTCGGCTTCCATAAAATATCTCGCTTTGATCGAAGGCGCATCTTTCAGCGTGGCGACAAGAATGTTTCCTTTACGAGTTTTAAGCATCATTACGTTATAACCGACGCCCTGGGTTTTAAGTTCGTCGAAGTAACGCCATTCGGTTACCTGTCCGGATATGAGGACCGCTTCTCCATCGAGTTTGGTTATTTTTCTTTTTATGGTGTCAGCGTCGTATGTAACTGCAAATCTTAAAATAGCCCATATTATAATCGCTATGACAAAGCCGGTAGTTATAAGCTTGCCGGCGAAACCATCCATGAATCCTTTATTCACTTTAGTAATTTTATAAAAATATTCTTTCATTGGCACACTCCGTTATATATATATTTGGACCGACAATTTATTATTTATTTTTAATTTAAGTTTTTATTTGAAGTTGAAATGAATAAATTATATATATTTTTATTATTTATTGCTATTTGAGTTTAGTTTCGACCTGGTTAAGGGCGTCCGAAGCTAATTTATAAAAATTAGATTCTTTTGGTTCTATTTCAAGTATTCTGGTGAACATTTTTTTTGCCGAAGTTAGATCGCCGTTTTTGTTGCGGTTAAAATATAATATTCCAAGGTTATAAAGCGCGAAAGTAAAGTTAGGATTTATATTTACCGCTTTTTCGAGGTAGCCGGCGGCTTCGTCTAATTTAAGACCGTTCATAAGGGAAAACCCTATATTATTATATGCGAATATATGCGCCGGATTAAGTTTGACCGTCGTTTTATATTCGGTAAGAGCGCGGTCGGCAATGCCGGCGCGGTCGTAAAGCACGCCGAGATGGTAATGCGCTTCGGCATAAGACGGGTTGGCCTGAATCGCTTTTTCATAGTAATCTCTTGCGTTTTTCGCGTCGCCTTTCAGGTAATAAACGTGTCCTGCTTCATCGTATGCCTGAGCGTTTTTAGGGTCGAGCTTGATTAAATATTCGCAAAGCGCTATCGCTTCGTCGAATTTTGAAAGTTTTTTATAGCAATCGATAATATTTATGTTGTAGGTCAGGTTTTCAGGATCTATGCTTATGGCTTTTGTCAATAATTTTTCAGCTTCTTTATAATTTCCGTGCCGGAGGATAAGTATCATTGCCCAATCGTTAAAAGCCGCGGCGAATCCAGGTTCTAATTCAACGGTTTTTTTAAAGTATTCAATCGATTTTTCGGGCATGTTTCTGGCGAGATATACAAGCCCCATGTTATAGAGGGCTATTACCTGAATGTTTCTGGGGCCTTTAAGAGCTTTGTTAAAGTATTGCGAAGCCTGATCGTAATTAGCCTGTCTTAAATTGAGAAGTCCGAGCGTGTTGTAAGCGGTATAATTCGATGGTTTTACCTCAATAGCTTTCATCAGGCATTCTTGAGCCTGAGTTATGTTATCGAGCCTGTAATGGAGTTCGCCGAGCGTGGAGAGCGCTTCAGAAAATGAGGGATTTAGTCTCACCGATATTTTTAAAGCCTTTATACCGTCGTGAAAGTTTTTAAGCCCGGTATAGGCTAAGCCGAGGTTATAATAAGCGGTGGCGGAGTTAGAATTTAAATGAAGCGCCTGCTGTAAAGTCGTTATCGCTCTTTCGTAATCGCCCTTGCGGCACATTATAATGCCGATATTTTCATAGGCGTTCGAATAATCCGGATCGAGTTTTAATATTTCTTCGAATTGCTCGAATGCTTTAGCGTATTCGCCGAGCGCCATATAAACTGCGCCGAGATTATTACGCGCCCGGAGGTTTTTAGAATTGAGCGCCGCGGCTTTTAAA
Organism: uncultured bacterium; assembly: GCA_964421195.1. GTDB lineage: Bacteria > Muiribacteriota > UBA9980 > UBA9980 > UBA9980 > UBA9980. Next base: position 5,155 of record CAYQWL010000013.1, read on the forward strand.
TAAACGCGTTTGGCTTCGGAAAGATCGTTTTTTTCGAATAATGCGTCGCCTTTCTGTATAAGCGTTTCAATTTCGTTGGTTTCCGCGGCAAAGGCGCCGGCGATTTTGAATAAAACGCCGCCCGCCGTTAATATTAAAGATAAAACCGTCATTAATATAATTCTGTTCATATCCGCCTCCTGATTAACGATTTTTTAAATGTAATATAAAATATGCTAATTATAATAACAATAAATTAAAGCGCTTGTCAATATAAAGTATTGAAATTATTTATATTAATTATAATATCTTCATATGAGATGTTACAAATTTCATCGTTTTTTTAAAAAATATTTTATCTGCCCTTTTTTTCCTCATAATAATCGTTTTTTTCTATATTTTTTTATTTATTTGTTTTAACTTTTTTTCATAATTATTTTATTTTCTATTTATATGGTTTTATGTGGTGCGCCGAATATAGCGCCCGGATGTTTTCCCTGATCCGGTAAAGTTATTTCCGCAGGTATAAAAACGGCATAAAATATGCTTCTGTTCTTTTTTATAATGTAAATTTTTTTAATGAACGGAGGGATTATAATGATTAAACTTGATAAACTAACGGTTAAGGCGCGTGAAACTTTCGAATTGGCGGCGGCCGTTGCGCAAAAAAATTTCAACCAGGCCGTAGATGCGCCGCATTTATTTGCGGCCATGCTCGAACAAAAAGAAGGGCTGTGCATACCTATATTCAGGCGTATGGAAGTCGATGTCGGCGAATTGAAAAAAGATGCCGGGGCGGCCGTAAAAAAGCTCGCAAAAGTTTCCGGCGGCGGCGCGGCGCCATACGCGTCGGAGGATTTAGTAAAAATATTTGAAATAGCGCTTCAGGAATCGCTTGTAATGAAAGATGATTATATTTCGAGCGAACATTTGCTTATAGCGCTTATAAAATATGGCGGGCCAGTTTCTATTATATTAGAAAATCATAATATAAGCGTTGACAGGCTTTATTCCGCATTGCGAGCAGTAAGAGGCAATAGCAGGGTAAGCGATGAAAACGCGGAAGAAAAATACGAGGCATTGAAAAAATATACTCGCGATCTGACGGGACTCGCCCGCAGGCAAAAGCTCGATCCGGTTATAGGACGCGATGATGAAATGCGCCGTGTAATACAGGTATTATCGAGGCGCACTAAAAATAATCCGGTTTTGATCGGCGAGCCCGGCGTTGGAAAAACCGCTATAGTTGAAGGCATTGCCCGTCGAATCGTATCGGGTGATGTTCCCGAAGGATTGAAGAATAAAAATATGGTGGCGCTTGATATGGGAGCGCTTATAGCCGGCGCTAAGTTCAGGGGCGAGTTCGAAGAGCGTCTTAAAGCGGTCGTTGAAGAGATTGAAAGGGCCGAAGGCGATATAATTTTATTTATAGACGAGCTTCATACGCTCGTTGGCGCGGGTGCGGCTGAAGGGGCTATGGACGCTTCTAATATGCTCAAGCCGGCCCTCGCGCGCGGGGCGTTACGCTGTATTGGCGCTACGACGCTTTCCGAATATAAAAAATATATCGAAAAAGATGCCGCGCTTGAACGTCGTTTTCAGCCGGTTTTCGCTAAAGAACCGGGCTGCGAAGAAACGATTTCTATTTTGCGCGGACTGAAGGAACGTTATGAAATACATCACGGCGTCCGGATAAAAGATTCGGCTCTGGTAGCCGCCGCGCGTCTTTCACAGCGCTATATAACCGATAGGTTTTTGCCCGATAAGGCGGTCGATCTTATCGACGAATCGGCTTCGCGTCTGCGAATTCAAATAGACAGTATGCCTTATGAAATCGATGTTATAGAACGTAAAATAGTGCAGCTTGAAATCGAACGCGAGGCTCTGAAAAAAGACGGCGATGATAAAGATGCCCGGCCTCGTTTAGAAAATATAGAGCGGGAAATATCCGGGTTGAAGGAAAAATCAAGCGGGCTGAAACTGCGATGGGAGAATGAAAAAAGTATTATTCATAAAATCGGCGCGCTCAAGCAGAGAATAGAAGACGCTAAGTTCGCCGCCGAAAAGGCGGAACGGGAAGTGGACCTTCAGAAGGCCGCCGAACTTCGTTATGGCACTATTATCGAGCTTGAAGGCGAGCTTAAAGTTTTATCCGATGCTCTTGAAAAAATGAAAGAAGAGGGCAGAATATTAAAAGAAGAAGTCGATGAAGAAGATATTGCCGGAGTGGTGGCGAACTGGACCGGAATTCCCGTTACAAAAATGACTGAATCCGAAACTAAAAAATTGCTTGAAATGAACGAGCGTATGTTGAAACGCGTGATAGGACAGAATCATGCCGTTTATAGCGTATCCGACACGCTTCTAAGATCGCGCGCGGGTTTAAAACAGCCCTCGCGGCCGCAGGGAGTTTTTTTATTTCTCGGCCCTACGGGAGTGGGCAAAACCGAGCTGGCTAAAACTCTTGCATATGAATTATTCGATTCGCAAAATGCGATGGTTAGAATAGATCTTTCCGAATATATGGAAAAACATTCCGTAGCGCGTTTGGTCGGCGCCCCTCCGGGTTATGTGGGTTATGAAGAAGGCGGTTATCTTACCGACGCTATAAGGCGCAGGCCTTATTCCGTAATTTTGCTCGATGAAGTTGAAAAGGCGCATCCGGATGTTTTTAATATATTTTTACAGATATTCGACGATGGGCGCCTTACTGATAACCGCGGTAGAACCGTTGATTTCAAAAATACAGTAATAATACTCACCAGTAATATCGCCGGCGCATGGTTATGTGAAAATGCGGCTTTTTCGCCGGAAGAGAAGCAGTCTTATGTTATGAACGAAATTAAGCGTTATTTTAAGCCGGAATTTATAAATCGTTTTGATGAAATAATCCTGTTTAATTCGCTTGGCTCTGAAGCTATAAAAGAAATAATTAAATTAAGGTTTGATGAAATTAACGAACTGCTTGCCGGGCGTAAAATAAAGATCGAATTCGATGAAAGCGCCGCGGATTTTATCGCGAAGGAATCTTATTGCAGTGAATATGGCGCAAGGCCGATTAACAGATCGGTTGAAAAATTTATTAAAAGCCCTTTAGCTTTAAAGCTTGTTGGTTATAACATAAAAGAAGGAAGCCGCGTTAAATGTTTTATAAAAAACGGCGCGATAGCATTTGAATAGGTTTATAAAAAATTGAAAAATTAAATTTAATGTCCGCTTGAAACTTTTACGATTATGTAATATAATAAGGTTATTAAATCTGGTGGTTTCTGATTAAGTGCTTTAAATTTAAGCCGGCCGGTTGCGCATGGTGCATTGTAAATATATTTATGGCGCATATCTGGCCGGAGCGTGTAAAAGGGAGCGGACGATCATGAATGAAACCCGGCGATTATATTATGAAAACGCTTATGTGGCCGGAAACGAAGCGCGCGTTCTGGAATCAGGAGAATATAAACTTTCCGGCGCGGATGGTTTGAAAATTGTTAAAACCGAAGTCGTTCTCGATTCGACATGTTTTTATCCCGAAGGCGGCGGCCAGCCTTCCGATCGTGGTTTTATAAATGGATACGCGGTAGAGTGCGTTTATGAGCGTAAAGCCGAAACCGGCGGTTCGCGAATAGTGCATCGTCTTTCATCCGCCGCCGCTATTACTCCCGGCGATAAGGCGGTGTGCGAATTAGATTTTAAATACCGCTTTTCTAATATGCAGGACCATACTTCCCAGCATATTCTGTCCGAAGCTTTTATTCGCACGTCGGCTTTGAATACCGTGTCAATGCACATGGGCGAAGAATATATGACCATAGATCTTATCGCCGATAAATCTTGCTCCGTATTCGATTTTAAAAATTTTAAGATAGCGAAAGAGGCGATCGATGAAGCCGAAACTCTCGCTAATTCCATAATTCATAAAAATTTAAAAATTTCTTCGCAATCGGTGCCGTTCGCCGAACTTTATAAATATCGTCTGCGAAAAATACCGGAACTTAAAGAAGATACCGTACGGCTCGTTACGATCGAAGATTATGATAATTCGCTATGCTGCGGCACTCATCTGGCTTTTACCGGAGAAGCGGGCGTTATTAAAATTATAGGCCAGCAGAAGGCTAATAACGCGGTGCGCATAAAATTCGTGAACGGGATGAAGGCGCTTTTAGATTATAGACGAAAAAATAACATTATATACGAAACCGCTAATTTTATGAGCTGCGATTATAAAGATTTATTAAACGCTGTTGAAAAGCTTGTTTTAGAAAATAAAACTCTCGCTAAAAAGAAAAATGAGTTGTTTGGCAGATATTGTGAAATTATAGCCGGCGGAATCGGCCGCGGACTATATTTAGAAAATGGAATATATTGGCCTGAACCGGGTGACGTGCCGTATGCCGGGTTATCTATAATGGCTTCGATTCTATCCAGGGCTTCCGGTTCTTTCGCTTTCGTTTTGATCGATAATTCGTGCGGCGCTTCGTTTCGATTTATAATCGGAAAAACGGCATCTTATGAACGCGATATAAAAAAACTTTTTGATTCGATCGTTGAAGTCTTTAATATAAAAGGCGGCGGCAGCTCTTTAATCGTACAGGGCGGCAGCATAGACGTTTCACGCGCCGGGGAATTCGAAAAAATTGTAAAAGCGGCGCTAATGAGCTGATTGAGTTTGGAAATATTCAGAGCGCCTGATGCGGTTTATAGTGCCTGATACGGCTTATAAGGTTTATATTAAATTAGTTATGAATAATTAATTATATCGAATGGAGGATGTTATGACAGTTAATGAATTTTTAGAAAAATTAAAAGAGCTTACCGGAGGCAAAATCATTAAAGAAGACGGAATGGGAAATGTTACAGATGTCAGCTTGCGGCCTTTTTCAAGGCTTTATGCGGATTATAATATGCATTATATAAAATTTGATTTTATAGATGCGGCCGAGGTTTTATTGGAGGTTAATATGTCGCCGCCTTATCGCATTTTATTGAGGCCCGAAAGCGTCGTGAGCAAGCTTCTTGATAGAGTGAACCTTTCGCCCGAAGTTAAAGTCGGCGACGCCGGGTTTGACGCGAAATATATCGTACAAAATATTTCAGCCGCGGATGCGCAAAAAGTTATAACGCCTAAATTTAAAGATACTCTCGAAGCGCTTTCGCCGTTTCAGCTTTTTGAAATGACCAATAATGAATATAAAATGGTGAAATATGTCGATATAAACGCTGATTATACTCCCGAACTCGCTTTGAAAGATTTGCAGAATTTAATATTGCTTGCTGATATCACAAAAGGCAAAGCTTAGATTAATGTGTTTATATGAATGGACGGTGAAAAATGTTCGGTTTAAATACTACGGAATTAATCGTTATACTTATAATAGCGCTGGTGATATTCGGGCCGAATAAACTGCCTTTGATCGGCGGTGCGATGGGCAGAAGCATCAGGGAATTTAAAAAATCTCTCAATGGCGAAGAATGTGAAAAACAGGATGAATCTAAAGAAGAAATCGGCGGAAAAAATAAAAGCGATATTGATAATACCGATGGGGGATTAAAATGAAAACTTATTTTCGGAAAATGCAATGGAATAAATTGTTACCAGTTATTTTTATTGTTATATTTTTTTACATCGCCGGCGCCGGGGTTTTAATCGCCGCGCCGCGGCCTGATGTAGAAACCGTTAAATTTTGTTATACTCCTAATGCTGCCGCTAAAAGCGTTTGCGTGGCCGGCAGTTTTAATGGCTGGAGCGCGTTTGCCGCCCCCATGAAAGAAACTTCCGGCGGCGCATGGGAAGCGCATATCGATCTTCCCGCCGGCAGTCATCAATATAAGTTCGTGATCAACGGAAATGTCTGGGTGTGCGATCCCGCCAATCCTGAAGTTATCGATGACGGACAGGGCGGTAAAAACAGCGTGATACATGCCGGACGTATGATATTTAAACGGCTTTCAGGCATTAGCGGAAAAGACGATTCTATCGAAGCTGACGGTCTTATTCACAAACAGAATGCCGCCGGATATTTAGATTTCACCGCTGACGATCGAGTGCGGCTTGTTTTACGTTCTTTTAAAAACGATCTTTCTGCGGCTTATATTTTAAAAGCTAAAAACAGGCGGTCGCGTTTCGAACTTTCGCCTATGAAAAAATTTGCATGTGACGGCATTTATGATTATTACAGGGCTTATTTTGAAAATTGCGATTCCCGGTCGGTATATTTGTTTCAATTAAATTCCGGATGCAGAAGAGCTTATTACGGGTTTAAAGGGCTGTTCGAACCGGGTAAAGATGGTTTTCTCGCCGCCAATTCCTTCGCCGTTCCAGATTGTTTTTTTCTTAACGTCAATAAAATTTTCTGGTGGCCCGACGCCATTTTTTATCAGATATTTCCCGATCGTTTTTACGACGGCGATTCTTCGCTTAACCAGGATTATGTTGAAAAATGGGGAAGCGCTCCGAAGCTCGATAATTTTAACGGCGGCGATTTGAAGGGAATAACCGGCAAAATATCTTATTTAAAAAATCTTGGAATTTCCGCGGTTTATTTAAATCCGATTTTTAAATCTTTTTCGAATCATAAATATGACACCGTCGATTATTATCAAATCGATTCTTCACTTGGCGGCATCGATGCTTTTACTCAGTTAGCCCGTAAACTGCGCGCGAATGGTATCAGGCTTATACTTGACGGCGTATTCAATCATACGTCCACCGATTTTTTCGCTTTCGCCGATGCCCGTAAAAACGGAGCGAAAAGCCGTTACGCGGATTGGTATAATTTTAAAAGCTTTCCGGTCGATATGCAAAATCCTGATTATGATTGCTGGTGGAATATAGGCTCGATGCCCCGGCTTAATATAAAAAATCCTTCGGTTTATGAATATTTGCTTAACGCGGCGCGTCACTGGATGGAAACCGGGCTTATCGACGGGTACCGTCTCGACGTTCCCGAACAGCTTCCACATTCGTTCTGGAAAGATTTTCGTAAAATGGTTAAAAGTATTGATTGCCAGGCTTATATAGTGGGCGAAATATGGGAAGACGGCTCTAAATGGCTTGCGGGCGATCAATTCGACGCCGTTATGAATTATAAACTGCGTAATGCGCTAATCTCTTTTTTTGTAAAAAAAGAGATTACTTCCGCTGAATTTGATATTAAACTCGCTTTTGATAAAATATCTTTGCCTGATTCGGCTTTTTATTCCATGTTTAATCTTTTAGGATCTCATGATACGCCGAGAATATTAACGGTGTGTAATGGCAGCGCCGCAGTTTTAAAACAACTCGTTTTATTTATTATGACTTATCCGGGAACGCCGTGCGTTTATTATGGCGATGAAATAGGTCTTTGCGGTGGAAAAGATCCGGATAACCGCGGATGTATGAAATGGGATGAAACTCAGTGGAACATGGATATATATAACTTTTATAAAAAAGCGATAGCTATCAGGAACGAAAACATCGAGTTAAGGCGCGGCGAAGTATTTACCTATCCATTGAGCGAAGAAGCTTTAAAAAACGATGGGCTTTATTCATTCGTGCGCGTTTATAAAAATTCAGCTGTGGCAGTGGTTTTTAATAACGGCGGAGGCCGGCGCGATGTTAAGTTTTTATTTAAAACTATATATAATTTTATAGAAGGAGGGCGCGCGGGCTATGCCGGTTATAAAAAAATTTTAGTATCGAATCTTATTAATGGCGTCGTGACGGAATATAGTCCGTGCTTCGCCGATGGATTTGATGCCGCGGTTGAGAAGGAAGGATTTGCGGTTTATAAAATTTCTTTTGTAAACGACGAAAATAAATAAAAACCGTTATTTTCGGTTTGATTAATGTATCCAATTTTACAATATTCAGATAATTTTATATTGCAGACGGCGAGGATTTCGCCGTCTGCAGCGTATATTACGGGTATGAATTTTTTTAACGGACCGTATAGTTTTTCATTGGTTAAAAGGTCTGATATTTTTTGCGACCGGCCTTTCATTGAATAAGGTTTAATTCTATCGCCGGGAGAAAAAGGTTTTATCGTTAGTTCGATTTCGTCTTTTATAGGCGCCGTGGCTTGAAATTTAAAATTGAATACGGCTTCGCGGCCGTCGGAATCGCATTTTGTCTTATCGGTAAAATCCTTTCCGATTCTAAATTCTTTCTCCGATATTTTTTTAAGCTGAAATTTATAAAGAAATCCGCCGCATTTTAAAGTTAAATCGCCGCCCGGTTTTAATTTTAAAGGGTAAAAACCGTTTTTAACGCCGAAACGCTCTTCGGGCGGCGCGGCGGTAAATATAAGTTTTATTGCGCCGCCGTTCGCGTATTTATGGGCCGGATCGAAATGGAATTGCCTGTAAATATAAAGCCGGCCTTTAATTATTTCAATCGATTCTTTTGTGATGTTATCGATGAAATTAAGCGCGGATGTTATCGCGCCAAGCCCGATTCTGGTTTCGCCATTTTCGTTTTCCGGATTTATAAGCGACGAAATATATAATATCAGTCTTCGTTTTAGCGCAATATGCAGGCCGGTGAATTGGCCGGCGGAGGAGATTATGATTCGCGGCGGCGCCTGCCCGTTTTTTTCGTATATGCAGTGTTTTTCATAAAAATCGAGAGCAAGTGAGTTCAATAGATCGTTTTCATGTTTTTGAATTTCATAAAAATTTGATACGGCGGTTGTAAAGTTATGATTTATTTCTTTAATTAACGGCATTATTTTCGTCCGGACGAAATTTCTTTCGTATTTTTCTTCGGCGTTAGTCGAATCGATTGAAAAATCAATATTTTTCAATGCGGCGTAAGCTTCGATTCCGGCTTTAGAAGCGAACATAAGCGGTCTTATTATTTTTTTGAGCGCCGGAGCTATTCCGCCGGTCGAGGAAGGCGATGCGCCTTTTATTATTTTTAAGATAATAGTTTCCGCGGAATCGTCGAGATGATGTGCGACGGCGATTTTATTACAATCAAGGCTGACGGCCGTTTCATGAAGCAGACGGTAACGTATTCGCCGCGCGGTATCTTCGATGCTGAGCCCGTGTTCTTTCGCCGTTTTTATTATATCCGCTTTCGCCGTTTTAAACGGTATGTCATAATTAGTACAGATACGGCGTATTAATTCTATTTCGGCCTCGATTTCAATTTCGCTTCTAATCAGATGGTTTAAATAAAAAGCGGCGAGTTTAATTTTGATATTGTTTTTGAATTTATTTAATAAATATAGCAGACAACCGGAATCGATTCCGCCTGAATAAGCTACGAGTACGCTGTCGCCGGGCGTTATGAGTTTTTCGGTTTTTATGAAGTTAAGGAATTTAATTTCAAAGTTATTTTTCATGAAATATATATTTTATAATCGGTTTATATGTATAGGATTGCGCGGCGGTAATTTTTGATACTCGACGGCCGGAAAACCGAGCGTTAAAGCGCCGTGAACTTCGTGATCGCGCGGCAGTTTTATGTATTTTTTTATTTTATCTGAGTAAGCGGCCGCTTTTTTGAAAAATCCATTTATGCAGGTGGCTAAACCAAGAGATTCGGCCGCGAGCGTCATCGCGTAAACTGCGTATGCGCAATCATCGGCGGGCATAACCGAATCGGTTGATGAAGAATGTACGATCAATAAAACCGGCGCGTCATAAAAAAGCATATCTATTCCCTGAGAGTGCATTTTATAGCCGCGTTCAAATGAGGCGATGTTTTTTTCAGCGGCGCGCATCGTTGAATAACCGTATAAAAGAGCGAAAATATATTTTTTAAAAGGGGATTTAACTAATCTGGCTATTGTATTATAAAAATCGAAGGTGAGTTCGGCAAGCCGCTTTACGTCGCCGTTTTTTATAAGCGTAACACATACGCCCCGTGAATTTTTAGCGGTTGGCGAGCAGCGCGCCGCCTGAATTACCATATTGATAAGCTCGTCTGATGGAGGTTTTTCGAGATAATTACGGACGCTTCTGCGCGAATACGCTAATTTTATAAATTCGTTATAATATTTTACGCCTTTTTTATCTTTAAGCTGGACAGTTTCGACGGCCGGTCCGATTTCGCTTATCTCGATAGCGTTTTGAGAGCACACGCAAAGGCAGTGGCCGCATTTTAAGCACGCGGCATTTTTATCGATTACGGGTTTTGATGAAGATTCTGACGATGCTATAATTGGGCCGTTTTTACAGACTTTTAAACATAACCCGCATTCGATGCAATTGTTTATATTTATATGCGTCATATTTTTTTCCTTTTTAATACAGCGAATTGCCAGCCTGTAAAGAATAATATAACTAACGCCGTTAATACAAAAAACATTTTTCGGTCTCTGATGTACTGGTTCTTTAAATCGATATCTGTTTCGAATAAATTTTCATCTTTAAAGAAAAAACCGTGATAATTGCATTTTACTATTTTATAAAAATTTTTAATATTAGAATCATCGATCGGTTGTGAGAAGATGTAAGAATTTTTTTCTCTGCGGCAAATCGGCGCGGTTTTAAGATATCCGTTTTTAACGAGTTCATCGACCGATGATACGCTTTTTTTATTTTCCATTATATATAATTCTAAAGCGCCTTCGATTGTACTTAAATTTTTAGAGCAGATGTACGATTGATTGAGCCTATATGAACGCGAAGCGGCTTCCGGGGCTGATAATAATATGAATAAACATAAAAAGACGGTAAAAATTAAAATTTTGCCGAAATTTTGAATGTTATTTTTGCCAGCTTTTATATATAATTTCATATAAATATTCATGTTTATTTTTTTGTTATAATTTTTTGATGGCAGCGATTAAAAGCCGGTTGAATTTTACTTGATATTTAAAGGATTGTCAATACCCGTAGAACGTTTATAACTAATTTTTTAAAATTATACGGTATATAATTTTTATTGTAGAAAAATAATCGCCGTTATATGAAAAATAAAAATTATTTTCGATGATATTGACTGCAAATATAATTTATATCGCTTTGCGTTATATTAAAGTAATTACAGATGGTTGAATCAATCCGGTCCATAAGCGATTTAAGTTCGATAAGGTTATAATTTAAAGGTTTGTAGTTTTTTAAAATGCCGGCGCATATTCCATCGTTTGATTTCTGGTTATTATTTAAGCCGTCGATATTCTGGATATAGTTAAATAAAGTACGGTAATGATCGATGCCAAGCGATAAACTCATTATAATAAGCAGATCGGCGCGCCGGCATAATTCCGGTAATTTTTGCCGGCAGTTGAAATTGCCTATGAATTTACCGGCGTTTTTTTTGAAGGTTAGCGCTTCAAAACGTCTTTGATGTATGAATTCGCCTATGCGTCCGAGCAAATCGATTAAATGTTCGGGCGCGTGTGAAATAAAGCCGATAAAATCGTTTATAAGCGAATATGAAACGTTAAAACCGTCGGAACGGGCAAGCCAGTAAAAATAAAAAGTTTCAGAATTTAGCGCGGCGAGGACCGCGTATTTATAGTTATCTTTTACGCATACGCCTGCGTTTCTGGTTATATTTTCAGGCTCCGCCGATATTGAATTAAAACAGGGCGGCGGATTTAAATAAGCCGAGATAAAATTACGCGCTACATGTGAATAACCGATTTTATAATAGCCGGCGGGATATTTTTTACGCGCGGCGATTGTGTAATCGTTAATAAATCCATCTATTTTTCTAATTAATTCGAGTTGCTGTTCGTCGTTTATTCTTATGATTACAGCTTTTTCTTTAGAGCCGGCTGAATAGAGGGTACGCGTATAAAATATTTCATTCATAAGCTCTCTGGAATTTTTTGAACGCCATCTTAAAAGCGGCGTGGAATAATAATCGCCCTGTTTCCGGCCGTCCGGCCCGGCTAACCAGAAACAGATGCGCTGGCTGATTCCCGCGAAAAGCGGCGACGGTATATTATCGAAGGCCGCTATCCAGTTCTGACGGCCGGGCGCGAGTGCGCCGTTTAAAATTTTTGAATTAATTCCATAGCAGGCGGAAAGCGGGGTTATAAATCCATAAACACAATCAGCCGTTCCTTTTTTAAGGCATTTTAAAATATAATATGGAAAAATATCGGTTGCTTTGAATTTATTGGGGTCTGAGCATGACGGTGTAATATCGCCGTATAACCGTATAACCGTTTCGGTTTTTAAAGATTTTGACTTTACGGGAACGTAGGGGGGATTGCATATTACAACATCAAATATGCCGCTTTTTATAAAATTATCGAGAAGAAAATCCCCTCTTATTATATTGAAAATATTATTAAAAGTAATTGAAGTGATTGAATTTTTTCTTTCAGCCGTCAATTTGAGCGCGAGCCTTGTTTTTAAAGTGATAAGCGCTTCGGGCATAATATCGACGGCGTATAAATTGTTTGAAACAATTAAATCGCAAATTGATACGTTATTGTCATGGTTCGCAACGTTAAGTTTGTTAAATAATGTTTTATAAATTGGTTTAAGAACTTTTATGACGGCGAATAAAAAAGAGCCTGATCCGGCCGCTCCGTCAAGTATTCGAAACTTTAAAAGCGATTCATAAAAGATGGATAATGTTTTGATATCGTTGATGGAATCGATTATAGCGGTAAACAGTTTAGATAAATTTATATTTGCGGTTATAAACAGAGTGAAGGCTGAGTTTAGTTTAATGTGATACTCTTCGTTTTTATAGTTTAGTTTAGCCGCTTCGTATAAAATATTATTTATATTCTTAATGGCGTAATTTACTCTGCGCCGGCAGTTTATTATTTCATTCCATGATTTTTTATGGCGATTATCATCGCCGGCGGGGCGTGAGTTTAATATTTTGATGAAACTTCCGGTTTGTAGAGCTTTTTCGACGGGTTTCGGCGCGGGTTTAAAAAAATCTTTTGAGGTTTGCGCATTAAAAAAGATAATTGGATCTTTTGTGAACGCGGTTTTTATAATTTCTGCCAGAGAAATCCTTCCGGCGCATGCTTTTTCGAGCTTGATTAAAAGCGCCGGTATTAAAGTGTTTTCACAGACATAAAGGCTGGTTTCTTCTTTGGTGTAATAGACGCCTGATTCTTTCTGGTCGCAGTAACGTTCGAATATGTAGCCAAGCACTTCGAGGTTGATTTCGTTTTCATTTTCGAGTAAAGAATCGTCAAGTTTCCATTTATAGTTATTGAGTAAAACGATCAGTTTTTTTATTGCGTGGTCATTGACATTAATATCCTGATTTTTTTTTTCGGTGATATTTTCATGGAAAAATTTATCTGGAAATTCAGGCGTTAAATCGCGGCTCTTAAAAAACAAAATTTTTAAAAAATTCAGGTAAAATGATTTGTGAGCGGCAATTTTAACTTTGTTTTTTCCGGAACTGTTTTTATTATTTATGATATTATTAAGGTTAATTTCGTTTTCGTATTCGTTGAATTTTTTAAGAAGATAGGCTGGTCCTTCGTTAAATGGCGGCATGCTTAATATAAAAGATAAGGAAATTAAACGGTATATTATAATAAGCGAGTATATTTCCTTTTCGCGTGGATCTTTTATACCGATGAGTGTTTTTACAAAATCGCGGCGCGCCGAAGAAAGTTCCTCGTAAAAACGCGCCGTGATTTTTTTGATTATATAATCGTATCTTGTTTTATTATGTGTATTTCGGGTTAATCGCATTTAAAAAACATTAATAATTTTATTTTTGTATAACGACCGCGCCACGGCCTTTAGATGACCAGTACGACCAGAAAGTCTCTTTTGAAATTTTATAATTAACGCGTGATAGATCGCCTTTTCCCGGATCGTTTACGACTACGTTGTTTCCTTCAAATCCGGTAACGACAATGTAATGGCCTTTCCATTTAACATCGACGTTTACAATAACCGGTTTGCCCGAAGTTATTTGCGATTTAAGCCAGTCCATGGATTGGCCGTTATAAAGCCGGGTATTATCGAATCCCGCTTTTTGCGCGCCGTGAACGATGCCGGATATTGGAGTGCCGGCACGCTGTTTGAATGTGTATTCGACGAGTTTTGCGCATTCGTAAGCGCTTTTGTGAACGCCGTAATAATCCAGCACCATCGCGAAACTATTGGGGCCGCACCATGAGTAACGATAATCTGTGCCGTTCGCTATATTTTCATTTGAAAATTGAGATCTTTTTGGCACCGCAAGAACGCCGTCGCGGGCCTGAGTATTTTGATATTGACCGCTCGCCGAACTATTCTGGCTGTTTTTATCGCCGTTTGAAGATCCGGCGCCGCTATTTTTTTTGCCGTTTCCGGCATAAGATTTATTTTCAGTGTCGCTGAGCTCGGTTTTTGATACATAACGGGCGCATACCCATGCGGAGGCTTGCTGCCATTTTATTTTATGCCAGCCGTTTTTAGTTTCGAGTATTTCTACTTTTTGATTTCGATATAATTTTCCGATGCGTTTATAATTGGTTCCTGGCCCGGTTCTTACATTGAGCCAGGTGTTTACTTCGACGAACCCCGTATTGCTTTCTGATGCGGAATTTTGAGCGCTTTGAACCTGGACGGCGGCGGAATCCTGTCCGTTGTTTGAAGAGGAAATCCCGGCAGAAGACGTTTCCGCGCCTGAATTGTTTTTAGAAGCGATATTTTCGTTTTGTGATATACTCGAATTATTAAGGTTTTCGTTAAGCTCGCTTATGCCGGCCGAAACATGCGGCGTATTGTAAAAAATGGTAAGCGAAAATAGCGATAATATGGATAAGATTATTATTTTAGTTTTCATATTATATCACCTTCCAGATTTTAATTAATAAATCGCTGTCTTATTATACCAGAAAATTATCAAGATTGTTTCATTATTTTATAAAAAATAAAAAAATATCATATCTATTTATAATTAAATAATTTGCTTATAAATATAAATAAAAATACGGCGCAACTTTTCGATAACAAAAAAATGCGCCGTATTTTTTAAAATTTGTTCGTTATATTATTTTTTATCTAAATTTTTATTAAAACTGTTAATGAAGATAATAGATAAAAATTTAGATATCGTTTTTATGCGTTTTTAGTTTTCATTGCCCTTCCGTTTTCTGCTTTTGGCCGTTCTTCTTTTACGGCCGGCTGAGGGCAACCGTTGCATGCGCAGCAACGAATTACGGGCATCCTTGCGGCGCGCGTTTCATCGAGCCTTGTTACCGGCGTGAATTGGGGTGAATTTTTAAGCAGTTCCGGAGTCGTTTTAGCTTCTTCGGCGATTTGAATCATTGTTTGTATGAAGTCGTCAAGCCTTTCCTTACATTCCGTTTCAGTTGGTTCAATCATGAGCGCTTCATGGACGATAAGAGGAAAATATATAGTTGGCGCATGGTAGCCAAGATCGAGAAGCCGCTTTGCCACGTCGAGAGCGCTTATTGAATATTTAGCGAGATTATCGGCGGATAAAACGAATTCGTGCATGCAGGTTCTGTCGTATTTTAATTCGTAATGTTTTTTAAGTTTTTCCATAAGGTAATTAGCATTTAATACGGCATTTTTAGAACAGTCGGTAAGGCCGTTTCCGCCGAGAGATAAAATATAGGCATAAGCCCGTACTATGACGCCGAAATTTCCATAAAATGCGGCAATTTTACCTATAGAATCTTTTGTTTCGCTTTTAAAATAATATTTTCCGGTTGTTTGATCGTAATCGACTAACGGTTCGGGCAGAAAATTGACTAATTTTTCGGAAACTCCGACAGGGCCGGAACCCGGCCCGCCGCCGCCGTGAGGAGTGGAAAAAGTTTTATGCAGATTTACATGGGTTACATCGAATCCCATATCTCCCGGACGCGCAATACCCATAATGGCGTTAAGATTAGCGCCGTCATAATATAAAAGCGCTCCTGCTTTATGCACTATTTCAGCGATTTCGCGAATATTCGGGTCGAAAAGTCCAAGCGTATTGGGATTGGTAAGCATAAATGCGGCTGTATTTTCATCAACCGCTTCGCGCAGCGCGTTTAAATCGACAAAACCTTCCGGCGATGATTTGATCGATATGATATCGAGGCCGCACATTGCTGCCGTGGCGGGATTGGTGCCGTGCGAGGAATCGGGAACGATTACTTTATTTCGTTTTTCTCCGCGTGATTCATGATATTTTTTTATCATCATTATGCCGGTTAATTCGCCGTGTGCGCCGGCTAATGGCTGCATGGTAACGCGTTTCATGCCGAGGATTTCGCGAAGAAAATTTTCCATGTCGTGTATAATTTCGAGCATGCCCTGGCAGTATTTATGCGGCAGCAATGGATGGGCGCCGAGAATTCCGTCGAAAGAAGCCGCGCGTTCGTTTATTCTTGGATTATATTTCATGGTACAGGAGCCGAGTGGATAAAAACCTACGTCAACGGAGTAATTCAGCCGTGATAAATTGGTAAAATGTCTGATTACTTCGTTTTCAACGACCTGTGGCAGTTTAAGCGCTTCATCGTTATCTGAGCGCAGCATTGCCGGATGATAATTTTCGTTATTGATTGAGTCGGGCACGCCTGACGGCGTAAGGTTAAAGCTCGTGCGGCCTTCTTTTGAATATTCGAATATTAGTTTTTCGAGTTTCGCTACCATTGTATCGCCTCCAGGCATTTGATGTAAGCGTCGATATCTTCTTTAGTGCGCATTTCGGTAGCGCATACAAGAAGGCAATTATGTTCGCTTATAAAGTATTTTGATAAATCTATTCCGGCGAGTATTTTCGATTCCGCGAAGTGGTCGAATATTTTTTCATAAGTGAGCGATTTGGGATAAGTTATTACAAATTCATGAAAAAAATGTGTATTTTCGAATTTAAGTCCGAATCCTTTTACTTTAGATATACGGCCGGCTAAGTAATGCGCCATATCGGAGCATCGCGCGGCTATCGCGCGAAGGCCCTGCGGCCCTACGCAGCTCAGGTAAACGGTCGCAGCTAATGCGCATAACGCCTGGTTTGAGCAAATATTAGACGACGCTTTTTCACGCCGGATATGCTGCTCGCGGGCTTGAAGCGTTAAAACATAAGCGCGCTTTCCATTTTTATCGACGGTTTCTCCTACTATGCGGCCGGGAAGTTTTCTGATGTATTTTTGCGATGCGGCCATAAAGCCGAGCGCGGGGCCGCCGAATGAAGAAGGTATGCCGAGCGGCTGACCTTCGCCGCATACTATGTCCGCGCCGTAAGACGATGGAGGCTTTAAAAGACCGAGAGAAATTGGATTGGCTGAAACTATTAAAACGGCGCCATTGCTATGAGCTAATTCGGCGATTAGTTCCGGATTTTCTACTATGCCGAAAAATGAAGGATTTTGAATGATTACGGCGGCGGTTGAATCGTTTATATTTGATTTTATGAATTCGGTATCGAGTTTTGCGCTGTTTCCGTCGTAAGGTATTACGCGGAGTTTGAATCCCGCCGCTCCGGCATAAGTTTCGAGTACATTCATATACATGGGGTTTATGGTTTCGGCTACGAGAAATTCACGGCGTGAGTTAATATTATGCGCCATGACCATCGATTCGGCGAGCGCCGTGGCGCCGTCGTAATGTGATGCGTTGGCGGCCTGCATGCCGGTAAGATTACATATCATGGTCTGATATTCGAATATGCTTATAAGCGTACCCTGAGATACTTCGGGTTGATAGGGCGTATATGCCGTATAAAAATCCGAGCGGCCGGTTATGGCTGAAACCGCCGCCGGAATGAAGTGATCGTAAGAACCGCCGCCCATAAAGCATTTATAATCTGAATAAGAAGCGGTCCTTGAGGCAAGTGTTTTCATTTTAGCGGTTATTTCTATTTCAGACATGCCCGCGGGCAAATCAAGAGATTTAACCCTTAAATCGCCCGGGATGTCTGTAAACAAATCATCGATAGAGGGCAATGCCTGATTTTTAGATTCGCCGATTTCTTTTAACATTGCAGCTATGTCTTCAGGCGTGTTAGAAACGTAATTCATTATGAAATCGCCTCCTCGATAAATTTTTTATATTCAGCCGCCGTCATTAATTCTTGCGCTTCAGCGGGGTTCGACATTTCTATTTCGAACATCCAGCCTTCGCCATAAGGATCCTCATTAATTATTTCCGGGTTGTCTTCGAGTTCGATATTAAGCGTTACCACTTTGCCTGAAACTGGAGAATAAACGTCTGAAGCGGCTTTGCTTGATTCGACCACGCACATTTTTTCGTGGGCGTCAATGTTTTGATTGACTCCCGTAGTGAATTCAACGTAAACGATGTCTCCGGATTCCTGCTGAGCATAATCTGAAATACCGACGTAAGCGGTTTTTCCGTCTATTCTAAGCCATTCATGCTGTTCGGTATATCTTAAATCTTCCGGAATGTTATAATCTGCGTTACTCATCTTATTTTACACCTCCTTTCCTGATTATTTTATTTTTTTTCGCGTTTATAAAATGGTAAATTAATTATTTTAGCTTTTAAAAATTTATCCCTGATTTTTATTTCAAGAGTGTTGCCCGGAGAAGATAATTCTGGTGGAACATAAGCTAAGGCGATAAATTTTTTTAACGTCGGCGATTGTGCGCCTGTAGTAACGTAGCCTATTTTTTCGCCGGCGTTGAATATTTCGTAATGAGCGCGCGGAACGCCTTTATCTATCATTTCCAGGCCGGCGAGTATTTTTTTTGTGCCTTTTTCTTTTTGTTCGGTTAAAATTGATTTTCCTATGAAAGATGGTTTGTTCAATTTGACTGTCCAGCCGATGGTAGCTTCGATGGGCGTCGTTTCATCGTCGAGTTCATGTCCGTAAAGCATCAATTTTGATTCGAAGCGAAGGGTATCGCGCGCTCCGAGTCCGCAGGGCATTATATCGCCGCCGCCTGCTTTAAGTATGGCGTCATATAGATGCGGGCCCTTTTGCGGGTCAAAATAAAGTTCGAAGCCGTCTTCGCCGGTATAGCCCGTGCGGCTTATAATACAGGGCGTTTTATCCACTTCGCCTTCCTGGAACCAGTAAAATTTTATTTTTGAAAGATCGACGGAAGTTAATTTTTGAAGTATGGTTTCGGCTTTCGGACCCTGTATGGCGAGCTGAGCGTATTTTTCAGAGTGGTTTTCGAGTTTGATACTGGCGCCCATGAGTTTTTTTACTTCCTGACACCATGCAAAATCTTTATCTATATTAGCAGCGTTAACCACTAATAAAAATTTTTCGTTTGAATATTTATAAACGAGCAGATCGTCAACTACTCCACCGTTATCGCGGCACATCGGAGTGTAAAGGATTTGATTAAAGTTTAACTTAACTGCGTCGTTCGTTATCAGGTTATCCACGAATTTAAGGGCGTCAGCGCCTTCTACTATAAATTCGCCCATGTGCGATACGTCGAATAAACCGCATGAGGTTCTAACGAAAATATGTTCTTCATTCATGCCTCTGTATTGTACTGGAAGAAGCCAGCCCGAAAAATCGACCATTTTACCGCCGTGTTTTACATGCGCGTCATAAAATGGCGTTTTTTTCGAAACTTTCGAGTCTAACATACCTATCACCTTATCTTTACTATAATTTCCTCATAAGTGAGAACTATTAACAGCGTATTTTATCGCTATCAATTTACAACAAATAATTTTAAAATGCAATAGTTTTATAAAAAAAAGTTATTCATCTTCTAATATGTCAAAAGTATTTAAATTGGATGAGATTATAGCTTCGGTATTTTCCGAGACCCTTAATATAAGAGCGTGAGAAGAACCGGCTTTAATTTTTGAGCGGAACTCGTCGATATTTTTACTTTCACCTTCGGCGTAAATTTCTACGTCGCCGTTTAAAAGGTTTCTAACATAACCGCAAATGTTATAACGGCGTGCCTGCTGTGCGGTGAAATAACGAAATCCTACGCCCTGAACCCGGCCGCTGATAAATAAATGTGATATCGCTTTCATTCGCCGCCATCCGTCTGAGTGATTTCATCGATTATGACGACATCGTTAATGTGATTGAATTTTCCTGGATCCGAACCATAAGAGCCGATCGCTTTAATAAAGGCGCCGTTGAAAGTGAAAATTTGTATTCTGTTATTCCAGGTGTCGGCGATATAAATGTTTTTTTCGCGGTCGCAATCCAGCGCGCCGGGACTGTCGAGTTTTCCTTCTTTCTGTCCTTTAGATCCGAAGCATGATATGATCCGGCCCATATTATCGAAGATTTTAATTAAGTGGTTGCCCGTGTCGGCTACGATGAGATTATCGTCTTTGTCGATACAGATTGCGCCAGGGCTGTCGAATCCCTGATTTTTTTTATCGGTGATGCCTAATTCATATAATTTATGCCATTTAGGATCGAATTTAATTACGCGGTTATTGCCCGTATCGCATACATATATATTGTTGCTGGAATCGAGAGCGATATCGGTCGGCGTGTCGAGCTGGACGTCCGAATTGATTTCCGCGCCTTCAAATTTAGAAATATATTTGCCGTCGCAGTCGAAAATCTGGATGCGGTTATTATATGAATCTACTACGAATAATAGTCCTTCTTTGGAAACGGTGAGTCCGCATGGATAATTGAATTCGCCGTTTTTGCCGCCGTGGCTTCCGAATGAAAGCGTGTGTTTTCCATCGGATGTGAATTTTTGTATTCTATTGTTAGAAAAATCAGATATATAAATATTGCCGGCCGAATCGACCGCCGCTTTTTGCGGGTTGTCGAATTGCGCCGTACCGGAGCCGCGCGTGCCGAATGAGTTTAAAAATTTAGCGCCGGTAGTTATGAATTGAATTCTGTTGTTGCCGGAATCTACGGCGATAAGACGGAAGTGCGGCAGGGTTGCAGCGGTTTCGCGCCTGTTTTCGAAGCCGGTAACGGAGGATGCCGGCGCTTCCGGAAGCGTTATGCTGGTCGTTTCCGCGGTTGTATTCATTACCTCTGATGCGGTATCCGCTGCTATGAATATCGTGTCAGCAGTTTCGCTCATCTTGCCGCTGATATTATCGGTTTCAGCTTTATCGTTTTCAATTTGAGATTTTTCTTTTTTTACGACAGGTATGCCCCAGTCTGAAGGAAATTTTTCGCCGTCTTTTTTTAGTATGCTTTCGATGCGCGGCGGAGTTTTGAATTTATCGAAAGAATTAATCGCCGTTTTTTCGCCGGATGTTTCGAGCTTCAGGCCTGCCGTTGTTTTATGAGGCGTTTCATCGGCGGACGTAATGCTCGTTTCTTCGTTAGATACGGCTGGAACATTATCAATGATTTCTTTTTCGCCGGTTTCATCGGAAAAGTTTCCGGCGATAGCGTCAGGTACGGTTTCTTCGAACACATTAACGTTTTGCTTAATGGTTTCGTTATCGTCTGAATTATCGCCTGACGGCTGATTATGGCTTTCTAACTTTTCTTCGGGCGGAGTTCCGATTTTTTTTTCGCCGTTAGTTTCGAGATTGAGCATTGGGGCTTTGCCTTTTTTTATAATTTCATTTAAGAAATCCGGGGTTTCTGAATCGTTAAAGGAGCGTAAATCGAGTAAGCCGCTCTGAGTTTTTTTATCTTCGGAGCGGCGTTCGTTTTCAAGTCGATTTTTCGCCGCGCTTCTGGCGTTAATATTTTTTAAAAATTCCGGAGTTTCAGATTGGTTAAATGAATTGAGGTCGAGTGAAGTGGATTGTGTATTCTGTTGATCGGTTATAAATAGATTTTCAGCATTTTCGTTTTTATATATCGCGGTTTCGGATGAGATTGTATCAGTTACTTTTTTACCGGCTTCCATGACGAGAAGTATATTGCCGTTTAATTCTGAAATTATTTGACGATAACGCATCGACGCGCCGCATCTGACGCAAAATTTAGCTCCTTTTATTACGTCGGCCCCGCATTTATGACATTTATCAGAAATATTGGCGCCGCATTCGGGGCAAAAATTCCAGTCAAAGTTTTCGACTGATTCATAGGCGCAAAAAATGCACTTCATCTAAACCACCCTTTTATATCTATTTAATTTCGTTTGTCGCTGCTTTAATGAATAAGTTCGTCTTTTATATTCAGTCTTTAAATTTTTTATGCAGTTCGTTTATATATGTTTCCATCCGGTTTAACCTGGCGTTTAAATCTTCGAATTCCGTTTTTGTGACAAAGCCGAATTCTTCGATTACTTTTTTTATTTCAGATTTTAATTTAAGGTTTAAACTTGCTGTTTCGGTTTCGAATTTTTTTAAAAAATCTTCCATAAGTTTTCGCCCTTCTTCTTTAGATATTTTACCCGCATTAATAAATTCGGTGAAGATCTTTTCGGCGGTATCTTTCGTCATAAATGCGAAGTTAAGAGCGTTATCGAATATTTTTGTGGAAAATTCGTCCATTTTAAAACTCCTTGTATTAATTTTTATAGTTATTTTATTGGTTTTTGCGCGGATATTTCTCCGGTTTCCTTTTCTTTACAACGTTGTAACGGGAATAATATTACGTCGCGTATTGATTGAGAATCAGTAAGAAGCATTATCAACCTGTCGATTCCGATTCCGAGACCGCCGGTTGGAGGCATTGCGTATTCGAGCGCCGTTATATAATCTTCGTCTATTTCTTTAATGTCTTCTTCGGTGCGGTTGCGTTTTGCAAGCTGTGAGGTGAAACGGGCCCGCTGCTCTTCAGGATCGTTTAATTCTGAAAAAGCGTTAGCTGTTTCGCGGCCGAAAATGAATAATTCAAAACGTTCTACAGTATCCGATTCGCGGCCTCTTTTGTTTTTAGCTAAAGGCGATATTTCTATCGGGTAGTCTTTGATAAATGTCGGTTGTATTAAATGCTCCTCGACTTTTTCTTCAA
Organism: uncultured bacterium; assembly: GCA_964421195.1. GTDB lineage: Bacteria > Muiribacteriota > UBA9980 > UBA9980 > UBA9980 > UBA9980. The sequence continues at coordinate 27,842 of CAYQWL010000013.1, forward strand.
ATAAAATATTAACGAGTTCGCCCTTCGATGTATGTTCGTTAATGTCTTCCCGTCCGGCTTTTTTAACGGCTTCTTTGAGCCTGGCTATGTCTTCGAGATCTTCGGCCGGTATGCCGGCGTGCACGGTTATCGCTTCTTTCATCGTAAGGCGCGCCCACGGTTTTTTAAGTGAAATTTCTACTCCGTTATAAACTACGGTTTCGCTTTTGTTGACGTACATGTTAGCATTATAGACGAGATCTTCCGTGAGATTCATCATGTCTTCATAGTCGGCATAGGCCATGTATAATTCGAGCATCGTAAATTCCGGATTATGCTTTATCGATATGCCTTCGTTGCGGAAAACACGTCCGAGTTCGTAAACCCTTTCGAATCCTCCGGCGATAAGCCTTTTAAGATAAAGTTCGGGGGCTATGCGCATATAAAGTTTCATTTGAAGGCTATTGTGAAAAGTTTCAAAAGGCCGCGCGGCGGCGCCGCCGTAAATCGGCTGTAATACCGGCGTTTCCACTTCGAGAAAATCAAGGCCGTTGAGATACTGCCTTATAAAACTTATTATTTTTGAGCGTTTTATAAAAACGTTCCGAGATTCTTCACTCGTTATAAGATCTAAATAACGTTGACGGTAGCGGGTTTCAATATCGGTAAGCCCATGCCATTTTTCCGGCAGCGGTCTCTGTATTTTACTTAATAAATCGTAATCTTTAACAAGTATGCTTAATTCGCCGGTTTTGGTCTTGAACATGGGGCCGCTGATGCCCAGAAAATCGCCGACTCTAATTAATTTTGCGAGTTCGAATTTTTCGTCGGAAATTTCTCCTTTTTTAATATAAAATTGTATCTTACCACTTTCATCGCTAATATGGCCGAATATAGATTTACCGTGTTCGCGCCAGGAAATCAGGCGGCCGGCGAGATTGTAACGAGCGTCTTCTACAACGGTGCCGGTCGGTATTTCTTTATGCTTTTCGATAACTTTTTCGATTTTGCAGTCTTTTTTATAAGAATAAGGATAAGGATTTATGCCGGTTGCTTTGACTTCGTTAACTAAGTTTTTCATCGCTTTTATAATTTCGTTTTCTTCCATGAGTGTATTGGACGCCTGACTGCCCTGTACGGCATCCGGCTTCGCGTTTTGTGTACTCATTAATTATTCCTCCAGTTTGATCCTGAAAAGTGAAAATGCAACATGCATGTTATGACTACTATTATGACTATTATACTATTATAATTTTTGCAGTTATTTTTTACTTTTTTTAATTAATGAAAATATTTTATCAAATTATTCTTAAAAAATCAATGTATTATTTGATAATGTTAAAATATATTAACGGACATTGAACATATACATTAAACATTGGCGCATACGTTAAAATTTTTATTAGTAATTTAGTAATAGTGATAACAATAACGATGATAAAATTATAATAAATTATAAATTCACTTGACAAAACTTAGTTTTCTGTGATATAATTTATTGAATTTTGTTGTTTTATCATTATTTTTAGTCTTGCCGGCTAATTTATTAAGTTAAGTTTATGGAATAAAATAAAAATTTACTAAATGAAAATATGGGAGGAATTAAAATGAAACGCACTTATCAGCCTAAAAATTTACGCAGAAAAAGAAGGCACGGATTTTTAAAGAGAATGAGCACGAAAGGCGGCCAGCGCGTTCTTAAGAACCGCCGCGCTAAAGGCAGAAAACGTTTGGCTTTATAATATAAAAGAGCTTCGCGTTTTGAATACGAAGTTTTTTTTTACGACGCTCAAGAAGAAAAAAGAGTTTGAAACGCTGTATTCAGAAGGCAGCCGGTTTGACTGTGGTTGTCTTTTGTTTATATGGCGTTTTAATAAGTTAAATTCATTAAGGGCCGGTTATCCGGTTTCTAAAAAGGTAGGAAAAGCCTGCCGCCGTAATCTGGTTAAACGCTGGTTGAAGAATTCATTAGCGGCGTTTTTAAACGGATTGCGTCGTGAGGCGGGCGAAGTTAATTTAAAAGGCGTTGATTTTATAGCGAAGGCCCGGCCTGAAATATTAAAGCGTGGTTATCATACCGTTTTTGATAAATTGTCCGGCTTCATTAAATCTACCGCCTTACGGCAGGATAAATAAGTTGCTTCCTTTCGATCGATCAAATAATAACCGTTTTGAACTAAGTTTTTCAGAGCGGATCCAATTGAAAATGCGTTTTTTTTTCACGTTGCCGATAATTATTTATCAGCGCGTTTTTTCGTCTAATTTTATTCCGATTTGCCGTTTTGTTCCATCATGTTCGGAATATACCAGGCACGCTATTTTAAAATATGGCGTTGTACGTGGTATATTTTATGGCGTGTTGCGTATTTTGCGCTGCCATCCATTTTCAAAGGGCGGTTATGATCCGCTTAAATAAGTATTTAACGCTGCGGCATTCGATTGCGTCGTTTTGTATATGATGTAAGGTATGGGAAAAAATATGCCGCGGTTAAAGATCAGATATGACAGGAAAGGTGAAAATAGAATTGAAATTGGTTTTTAATAAAATATTAATGGTGATGTCACTTATTGTACTTTCGGTCGTTTTTTCTTTTGCGCCCGCGTTTTCTCAAGATGCGGCCGGAGGCGTTTTGCTCGCGCCTGAAACGGAGGCGTCAGAAGGCGGCGGTTCCGAAATAAAAGTTGAAACCGGTGATTTTAAAATGGTTTTTTCAAGGGAAGGCGCTGCGCTTAAAAGTTACAGATTGAATAATTCCAAGTTTCCTGACGACTTTATTATCGATTCTTCTTATTTGAAAAGTTCTGAAACAGTTGTAAGACGCCCGTTTACCATCGATGTTCATCTCGCTTCTGATAGCGGTTCGGTTTTAATCGACGATTCAAAAATGATCTATGAACTTAAAAAAGAAAAAATCGCGTTTTCAGAAAAACTTGTATTTACCGCGCCGCTTGCATCATCGCCGCTCACGATAGTTAAAACCTATACAATCGATCATTCTCAAAAACTCATTAAATTTAGTCTTAAAATAAAAAATAATTCTACTTCGTCTGTAATGCTTACCGATGGCCAAAATATAGGTTTTGCGGTTAATTTTCTTTCTAATCTCGGTAAAAATTCTCGTGATGACGAATTGATTTCAAATTTTGGCGGTTCGTTATATAAAGCTATCGTTAGTTCTCAGGATTATAAGCATGCTTTTAAAACGGCGGATTCGAATATTACACGCTGGATGGCGGTTCGTGATTCTTACTATGCCGCGATCGTCGCTTTTGATGATAAAAAGCCGGTTTCTGCTTCGTGTGCCGGTATCGCCGGCGGCGAGCTTAAAGATTCATCCGGATTCGCTTCGGTTTTTAAACTCGAATATCCCGCGGTTTCTATCGATGAAGGAGAATCGGAAAATTATAACTATACTTTGTTTATGGGAGTTAAAACTTACGACGAATTAAAAAAATTCAATAAAGGCTTTGAAGATATTTGTGAATTTAATTTTCTGGCCCTGCTCATACTTCAATCACTGTTTTTCTTTTATGGCATAACTAAAAGTTATGGACTTTCTATTATTTTATTGACTATAGCTATTAAGATTCTTCTTCAGCCGCTCACCAATAAACAGACTAAATCTATGAAAGATATGCAAAAAATTCAACCTTATATAGCCGAGTTGAAGAAAAAATATCCTGATAATATTCAAAAGCAGAATGAAGAAGTTATGAAGCTGTATAAAGAACACGGAATCAATCCTTTCAGCGGCTGCCTTCCGTTATTGTTGCAACTGCCTATTTTATTCGCGCTTTTTACGGCGTTAAGATCGTCGGTTGAGCTTAAAGGAGAAGGGTTTTTGTGGTTAAGCGATCTTTCGCTTGCGGACCCAACCTGGATACTGCCTATCGCGATAGCTCTTTCCATGCATATCCAGCAGTCGCAGATGCAGGTCGATCCAAATCAGGCGGCAGCTTTTCAGTTTATGCCGATATTCATGTTCTTTATTACATATACGCTTCCCGCCGGCGTATTGCTTTATTGGGGAGTATCGAATATTCTTCAGGTAGGCCAGCAGTGGTATGATAGACGAAAAGACTCTCCGGCCGCGGGCGAATCGAATTCCATTGAAATGGATGCAAAAACGGAAAGGGTCGCAGGCCGTAAAGGAGGCGAAAAGAGTTAATCCGCTAAAAAAGAAAAATGAAATTTTTAACGAGAAAATGAATTACCGCATAACGATTGTAAATAAGTAAGCCAAGGAGATGTTATCGATGCAGATAGTCGAAAAAACGGGTAAAAATAAAGATATGGCTATAGAAGAAGCTTTGCGTGTGCTTAACGCTTCGCGCGACATGGTTGTAATAGAAATACTTGAAGAAGAAAAAGAAGGAATACTTGGTATATTCGGAGCGCGGCCCGCCAGGGTGCGCGTTACTTTAAAAGAAGATAAAAGAAAGCTCGCGGGCGAACTGCTTGAAAATATATTAAAATATATGAATGTGCCATGCAGCGTTAAATTTGATACCGCTTCGGCGGACGCTCAGCAACTCACTCTTTTGATCGATGGGGAAAACGTGGGTAATGTTATAGGTAAGCGCGGTTCCACGCTTAATGCTCTTGAATATCTTTTAAACGTAATGGTGAATAAGGAAGGCGAAGATAAAATAGCGGTCAGCATCGATGCTTCCGGCTATCGTGAGTCTCGCGTTAAAAGCCTCGAAGAGCTTTCTATGAAACTTGCCGCTAAAGTTAAAGAAACTAATAAAAGCGTCGAACTGGAGCCCATGACTTCACAGGAAAGAAAAGTGATTCATACCACGCTAAAAAATAGCGCCGATGTTTATACTTATTCGAAAGGCGAAGAGCCTTACAGAAAAGTAGTTATATCGGCAAAAAATAAGGCGCGCGGTGAGAAAGGCCATGCAAAAGGTTTTGAAGACGGCGGCGCGCGCGGCGATAAAAATCATGTCCCGCATCATGGCGGCGGTGAAAATCGCGGCGGCCGTAAAAGAAAATCTTCGCATAATAATAATGAAAATCGCCAGGGCGGCGGTAATATTAATAATAATCAGGGCGGAGTTCAACGCAAACAATATGCGCCACCCACGCGTACCGCTATTAACACAGCCGTCGAAAATCTCATGAAAGCTACTGAAAGTGGCGGCGGCGCGGCTAATGGAACGGTTGAGAATACCGGCGTTAATAATAATTAAATTGAAAGAGTTAAATTTAACGGGATTTTTAAAGATTATAATATGATTATAGACGATACGATAGCCGCTCCGGCCACTTCAATGAACGCTCCGGCGGCGATCGGTATTATAAGAATTACCGGCCCCGCTTCGGCCGATATATTGATTTCGATTGCGGCCGATAGCGGTGCCGGTCCGCTTTTTAAAGGCGGCCGCCATTTTATAAAGCCACGCTATATGTACCACGGTTTTATCGTTGAATGCGCCGCGGAATGTAATGCCGGTAAGTGTAATTTTATTGATGAGGTTATGATCTGTTTTTACGCTGCGCCTGCTTCATATACCGGCGAAGATATGGCTGAAATTTTTTGTCATGGCGGGTCTTATAATATGTCTAAAGTGTTTCGCGCCGTGCTCGATGCCGGCGCGCGAGCGGCCGATCCGGGTGAATTTACGAAACGCGCCTGTATAAACGCTAAAATTGATTTATGCCAGGCTGAAGCTGTATGCGATATTATTAACTCGCGTACCGGCGTTTTTCACGATATAGCAATTTCGCAGATTAAAGGGTCGTTGTCCCGTGAAGTAAATTCTATTAAAAATGATCTTGTTGCCGTTATCGCCGATATTGAAGCCAATCTTGATTTTCCTGAAGAAGATATCGCTCCCGTGGATATAGCGGCTGTCCGCGAAACGCTTATACGCTGTCGTTCGCGCGCGGACTCGTTGCTTGCGGGTTATGAATATGGGCGTATCATTAAAGACGGACTGAAAATAACGATTGCTGGTTCGCCCAATGTCGGTAAATCATCGCTTTTTAATCTGTTATTAAGAGAAAATCGGGCGATAGTAACTGAAATACCGGGTACCACCCGCGACGTTATTGAAGAAAATGTCAATATCGAATGCGTGATTTTTGCCATCTCCGATACTGCGGGCGTTCGCGACGCTCTGGATACAGTTGAAAAGATTGGCATAGAACGCACTTATGCTAATATAGATTCCGCTGATATATGTCTTGTAGTGCTCGATTCTTCCCGGAGAATGGCGGCGGAAGATATACGTCTTCTAACTGAAACTGAAAATGTGCGGCGTATAATAGTAATAAATAAAATCGATTCGAAAGCGCATGATTTTAATGTTAATCATTTATCGTTTAAGGCCGGCGAAAAAATAATAGAAATATCTGTCCGCGATAATGAAAATATCGATTCGCTTAAATCGGAAATATTAAGACTCAGCGGTCTCGTTTCTTTTAATTTTCGTCATAACGGCGGCGTTATAATAACAAATACCCGCCACGCTTCGGCTCTTAAAACAGCTCTTGCCTGTTTTGACGATGCCGTTAATTCTGTGTCATCGGGAAATCCAATTGATTTATTAACTATCGATATTCGTTCCGCGCTCTCCGCTCTTGGTGAAATCGTCGGTGAAACGGTAACTGACGATATTCTTCATAAAATTTTCGAAAAATTTTGCATAGGAAAATAAATATTTCGCCGCTATAACCTATATTATTTATTATCCGATATTGTAGTTGAGAAAATGAATTTTTAAAACTGAGTACGGAGCGGTGATTACTGTCGAATGAGTCGTTTTCGGCTTATAATCGTTATAAAACATACGGCGGAATATATATTTTCGTTTTTATCGGCGCCTGCTTTTATGGCGGCGGCGTTATTTATTTTATTTGATCCTTTTTTTCTATTCGCGGAAAGCCGTTTTGTGCCGGACGCTGAATTTGCCGTATTACAGTCAAAAACACAATCTAAATCTGATGAAGATCTGGCCGGCGAGGTTAATTTTACTTATGGCGAATTATCCGCTGAGCTCGATTCTAAAAATTATAAAAAAGTAGTTAAATCAAAGATAGGCGAGCCGGGGAAAAAAACGCTTATCGAAAAAATTTTTTATTCGCCGCGCGATAAAACGAACCGGGCTGATTATACCGTTAATGGCAGTATAGACTGGTATGGCGCTTATAAGCGGATAAACCGGCTTGACGATAATCTTACCCCGCCGTTTCATTATACTGATTTTCGTTTCTGGATAGATTCTAAAAACGATTCTTCATCTTATAAAGAACATTTTTTTTTAAAAATAGGCGCTTATAGCGAAAATGTAGGAGCGAATAAGTATAACGGCGGTTATGATGTAAGGAAATTATATCTCGATGATACTTTTGGTAAAATTAAGCTCGGCGCATTGGATTTGAAAGCGGGTAATTGCGTGGAAACACTTGGCAGCGGCGATAATATATCGTTTTTAGATTTAATAAATCCGCGGCGTTCTTATAATGGTCTTACCGGCGATTATAATCTTACTAAAAAAGCAATACCTCTCGTTAAAACTAATTTATATTTGAGCGATCAAATAAATCTTGAAATGCATGTGATGCCTGTATTTGAAAAAACCGAACTTGCCGATGTGCGCGGGCCGTGGGCCAACGGATTGCAAAAATATCTTGGAATGTTTCAATCCGGCGGCGGTGTTATTAAAGATAATCAGATCGAGCGAAGCCTGTCTGATACTCAGCTTCATTTTGCTTTAAATGGTTCATTCGAAGGATTTCAGGCGCGGGCGCATTATTTTAAGCTGAAAGAAAATATAGCGGTGGCCGATTCTGTCGCGCCCGGAGTCATAGAACTCGATTATCCCCGGTTGCGGGTGCTTGGATTGGACGGTAATGTCGATCTTGGAGGACGGTACTTATTACGCGGCGAAATGGCCTGGTATCAATCGAGGATGTTTACCGCTTATGATAATTCCGTTCCGGGCCGCAGCTTTAAAAGCGATCAGCTTTGCGGGTTGATGGGCATCGACCGCACTTTCGCCAATAGTCTTTATATAAATTTACAGGGGGTTTTTACTCATATATACGAGCTTTCGACGCCGACTCCAGCCCAGAAATTTCGCAGCGAGTCAGGCGTGGCGATTCGCATTCAAAAAGGTTATCTTAAAGATAAATATCAACTTGAATTTCAGGGTTTTGAAAATATACGCACTAAAGAATATTTAATTAAAACGCATCTTGAATATAGATATTCGGATATGATTAAATATGTTATCGGAAAGCATATAAATGACGGGGGTTATGAACACATGGGCGCGATTAGCGAGTTTTACGATAATAATCATACTTTTTTACAGATGAAAATAAGCTGGTAGCCGTGGTTTGTGTGTTCTGATAACGACGAATGAAATATAATGGATAAAATGATAAAATATAATATAATTTTTTTGAGATAATATTAAGTTTTTAATATTATAAAATATAATATAGTTAAGTAGTTAAGGAGTTTATTATGGATGCGCGTTACGCGAAAAAATTAAAATCAGTTTTAGACGCTCATCTTGCTTCTTTTGATTTCGATGCCCGTCGCTCTGCTGATCCGGTATATTATCCGCATATATTTAAAAATACCTGTGATGCACAGGCGGCGGCCGTTATAGCTTCATGTTTTTCTTATGGTCAGATTAAACAGTTTTTTGGCGTAATCGGAAGCATTATTGATAAATTAAAAATTCTTGGTTCCGGTTCGCCGTATTCGGCTCTTTTAAATTATGATTCGCGTGCCGGCGCGCTTGGCGGATTGAATTACCGTTTTAATAAAAGCGTCGATATCGAAATATTTATCGAGGCCCTCGGCGCTGTTTTTAAAAAATTCGGCCCGCCGGTTGAAATTATTGAAAAAGCATATTCGAAAAGCGATGTTAATATGCTTCCCGCCGTATCGGCGTTAGTGGAAAAAGTGATGGCATACGCTTTAAAAATTAGCGAATCGAAGTACGGCGTACCGCTTGCGTCCGGAGTGACGCAGCTTATGCCTGAGCCGTCGCGTAATTCGACCTGCAAGCGTTTGTGTATGTTAATGCGCTGGTTTACACGAGGCCCTGACCGTATCGATCTTGGCATTATAAAAAAAATCCCGCCGTCTAAACTTATTATACCTTTAGATACGCATATTTTTAGAATATCTAAGATGCTTGGGCTTACGGCGCGCCGCGACCAGTCGTTAAAAACGGCGATTGAAATAACGGAAGCTTTGAAAATAATCGATAAAGACGATCCGGTAAAATATGATTTTGCATTGTGTCATACAGGAATATCAGGATTGTGTAAAAAAGGCCGTGAAGGTTATAATTGTCAGAATTGTCCGCTCGATGAAATTTGTTTGAAAAATTAAATTTAAAAAATGTAAGAAATGAGGTGTTAAATGAAACGTTTTATAAGTGAAAGCCTGCTTTTTATCGCTTTAATGTCTTTGATGATGATAATGTCAACGCTTGGCTGCGCGGCGCATTAAATTATTTTCGTCATTAAAAAAAATCGAATAGTTGTTAAACAATCATATAAGCCTTTTTCTGATATCGCCGATATTTTTACTTATGTTTTTAAAATTGTCTTTTGAATAGTTAATTGAATTGTTTATAATTACGCCCCTTTTAATCATAAATATATCACTTGTTATGACAAATGTCAAGACAATATATCAAACGGTCCTTTTGGGGCGGGCAGTGCAAGGTGCAACCGAGCGCGCCCGCGCACTCAGACAGAACGGCCGGCAGTTAGCCGCCGCCGTTAGCGCCACGGATGGCGCGCGACGATAATCTCGCCTTATGTAAAAGCGGAGCGGCACGAAGCCGCGAAGCGTCTGAGCACGGCCGCCAGGCCGGGCGAAAGTTTACATAAGGCACAGATTATCGGCGAGGCGGCGGCGGGCTTGGTTCCTGGCAGGACAGAAGGGAGCCGGGGGGTTGGGATGCGATTTCAAGCTCTTTTTTAAAAACATATAATGTTTAAAAGCATGCTCGATATTAGCTTTAATGTTTGTTTAGACGCAATTTAACGAAAA
>CAYQWL010000014.1:0-37409 GCA_964421195.1 uncultured bacterium
GTTTTAATACGGCGGGAAGGTCTCCACTGCCTGATGCCGATAAAATTGCTGAATCGGGTAATTCAAATACGAATAATTTAAAAAATTCAACCGATGTTATAAAAGACGCCGTTGATAAAAAATTTAAAAAAGTAGATGATACAGTTTATAAAAAAATTGCAGGCGCCGGCAATGAAGTTGAAAAAAAATTTAAAAAAGATATATTTACAGTCGAAAGAGGATCGTTAGCCGCCGCCGGTAAAGAAATATTAAAAGTAAATTCATCTGAAGATCTTATTATTAATTATAAAAAAGTCGCTTCGATAATAATAAAGACTGAATCTAAATTTAAAATCAACGATGATGGAATTATACTTGAATCAGGTATGGTATTTGTTGATTTAAAACCTGCTTCGCTTTCTTCTTTCAGCGTTATTACTCCTGAAAGTATAGTCGAAGTGGTCGGCACTGTTTTTAGCGTGTCTTCGTTTTCCGGTAAAACCGAAGTAAAAGTTAAAAAAGGCTGTGTTAAAGTTACTGATTTAAAAACTAAAGAGTCTTTTTTACTTAAACCGGGGAATTTTAAAATCATTTCTTTTATTGCCGGCGATGCGTTTAAACATGGTGAAACGGCTCCTGTAATTATCGAATATGGTTCTAATGACGGTTCAGATACGGCGGACGTATGTTTTAAAGATGAAGCGGGCACCGTTGAAACACAACCTGTAAGCCGTTCTGAAAATGAAAACGTATCGACCGTTCCCGTAAAAATAGAGGGCGCTAACATAAAAGACGTTATCGATAGTTTTAAAAATGGAACTTCTGATTAATAAAATTTATAAATTAATGTAAAAAAGCTCATTCAGTCATTCAGATTGATAAGATGAAATTGTTGTAATATTAATAAGTTAAATAAGTTAAATATCTTGCAAAATAATTGAAAATATTATATAATGAATAACACTGGTACGAATATCGAACTATATTTATATCGGTGTTATTTTTGTTTATATGTTTCGTTGAAAGGTTAATTATGTTTATTAATGCCGGTAATAACAATAAAATATTATTTAACGATATAAATAACGATTTGCCGCGCCGCCGGTTATATAAAAATAATAAAGCTATGACGACCGCTCTTATTATAGGGTTGTTTATGGTTATTTTTATTTTATTTTATAGTCTTTCTAATATGTTAAGGCAGCAGGCTTATACAACGGGCCGTTATTCGCAGGTATCCATGATGGCTAATTTAGCTGATGCCGGTTGCGCTATGGGATTAAACGAACTCGAAGCCCAGCTTAACGATAAAAAATCAAAGGTATTTCAGGCGCTTTATTCTCTCGATACTAAAGGTAAAGTAATATCGAAATTATCTGAAAAAACGGGAGAAAAAATCGAATTTACTCATAAAGATTTTAAAGTTCTCGATGATATGGTTAAAAACGTGCCGGATGCTAAGGTGTATATAACCATTGAGTTAAGATATTTGCGTGAATTTTTGCCGGAAGGTCATATAATTAATAATGACCGTGAAAAGATAGGCGTAGCCGAGGTAGTTTCAAAAGCTTATAATTCAATGGTGTCTCAAACTATTCGCGAAAAACGTAATATAAAAGTTACCTGCAGCGCGCTTCCAGTAGTTTCCAGGTTTTCTTTTTATTTAAGGGAAGCGAATATGCCTCCATTAAATCAAAAAGTTCCGCTTACGATAGGCGGTTCGAGCAGAAAACCTTCTTCGGCTTTTAATTTGATCGAAGTTAAAGAAAACGGCAGCGGAGCGTTTAATGGAAATCCCGTAATAATTAAAAATACCGCCGCCGGTGTGCATGGCTGGGTTTTTCTTGGCGGTAAAGCGAATGGCGCCAAACCTGAAGATCCAATACTTATAAATATAGCTGGCGGCTCTACTGAGTATGGTGAAGACCATCATCTTTTTAGAGTGAATGCGCCGCCGCCGGCATCGTGTTATCTTAATAAAGCCGTCGGTAATTCCGGGCGGGGCGTTAAAGGAAATAATCCTGCCGCTGATGAAGCAGCTTTTTATGATGTCGGCTTTTCCGATGATATTATAGCCTGTGATAATTTAGTTAATCTTAATTCGTTAGTTAATGAATTTAAGCCTCAGGCCGCTACGGCGAATGATAAAGCTTATTCGTCGATATTTCATTTTTTTGGTTCCGCTAAAGACGATAATAATAAAAATAACGTAATGCTTGGTAATGTCTGGCGCGCTTATGGCGTACTTGGCATTTTTAGATGCGATAAGCAGGGCGGTAATTTTGCTAACGCCGGGTTTTTTAAATGCCTTGGAAGCGGCGATTACGCTAATGAATGGGCTAAGGCAAAAAATGGGCCGTGCGGATGTCTTTTCTGTCAGACAGTGGTTAATACCGGAAATCAAAATCCTTCAAAGCCTTCTACTCTACTTCCTACCGATCCGTGGCCGCCGAATAATCACAGGCCGCTTACCACTGAACAGTATGCGATGTGGAAATTTGATCTTAAAACATATCAAGAATATCTCGATGCCATGTCGCAGATAAAGGTAGATAATTATTATGAATCTTCTGAATTTAATCGCGACGATTATAAAGAGCTTTTAAAACCCGAAGATAAAAATCATTACTGTTCCGTTATTCCGGGCCAGAAAGCTAATTCGGAATTTTTTAAAAATGTGGTTAAGTATCAGGATTATGCTGAAGACCAATCACTGAATGATTTCGGTTTTACCGATCGTTATTTTGGTTCAGTAGGCCGTATGACAATGCGTATAACTAAAAAAAGCGAAGCTGATGAATTCTGGAAAGAAGCTATTCAGAACGGTGTTTTAAAACTCGGTAAGGTTGTGGTGTTTTCCGAAGATTTAACGGTTCCGGTTATAAGCGATATCGAACGCGGCGGAATTATAGTTTGTGAAAAAGATATTACGATACAAAAAATTGACTTTAAGGGCCGTAAAGATTTTTCGCAGAAAGATAAATTGGCGGCCGCTATTTTAACCGTAGTAAGCCTTGGGGGTAAAATTACCATTAAAGGCGGCCCGGTTTGCGCTCAGTTAGTTTCTCTTCAAAAAGACGCTTCTGGTAATACTGTTAAAGGCGAAATCACGCTCGAAACTAAATCGCTTGATGTTTTTGGCGGAATAGCGGCTGGAAAAATAAAATTAAGCGATTTTTTGAATATGCAAAAAAAATCTGATGGTAATTTATCTATGATTGAATATAATCCAGTGCTATATCCGGACCCGGATACGGCCGGCCGTGGAAGTTATTTATCCAATGAATACGCTTATTCGATTAATTTAATGCCTACTATCGAAGAATGGACGGTGACTTCTGAATGGTAAGCTTTTTAAATTTATTTTCGAATAAAACAAAGCCTGTGCTTTCAATCAGTAAACGGTTGTTTGATATAAATGGTTTAATTAAGCGGTTTGCTGAATCAAGGAAAAATATGCGTGGTTTTACTCTCGTTGAAATAATAGTGGCTCTTGTAATTTTATCTATAGCGTTCGTCGGTATTTCAGGTCAGATATTAACTACGCGCCGCGGAGCGCAGGCTACTTTTGACGAAATGAAAGGCATTGCTTATGCGGCCGATATGATCGATCGTATCAAAACTACGCCGTATAAAGATATACCTTTGCTTAACTCAAGTGATGATTCCGAATCTTTTAGTAAATTAAAGATAAGCGACGATGAAATGGCTAAGGTGCAAAATCCATATGAACGCAGAGTGACTATCACGGAATTAAAACAGGAATTTAATAAAAAAGATGATTTTAATATAAAAAAAGTGAATGTCGAAGTTAAATGGACGGTCTCCAATCCCGACGATAAGGGTAAAATTATAACCCGGCCGGTATCGGTCAGGCTGAATACGCTCGTAAGAAAATTGGTGAATTATTAATGCCGGAAAAAGAAAATAATAGTAATCGTAATAATAAAAACAATGTCAGTGTTGATATTTATAATAAAAATTATAAACATATTAATAATAGTAAAGATGATATGTTATGTAAAAAAGTTAAATTTTATGCCGTCTGCCGGGTAAAAGCTTTTACTATAGTAGAACTTTTAATAACTATGGTTCTGGTTACTATAATTACTTTTGCGGGCTATAGATTGTTTACCGGCAGTTATTTTTTCGTGAGGACTTCCGAAGATAAACTTCAAAATGTACATGCCGTTTCTGTTTTAATGGAAGGCTTGCGTTATGAATTGTCATCTTTGCCCGATTTTAATAATTTTATCGATTCGGCGGCATTTTTAGCTGAAAAAGGTAATTGGATAACGAAATTTTCATATAATAAAGTTAAATGGGACGAAGCTGTAACGGCTGCAGATGCCGCCGCTCGAAGTAATATTAATTTTCAAAAATTAAGTACCATCGAATATAAATTTGATAAAGATAAAAAAGAAGTGATAAAATCTCTGGATGGCGCTATTCAAAAGTTTGGCCGCGGGCGGATCGAGGATTTTGGTATTAAGCATAATTACGATCCTCAAAATCCAGTATTTCCAGTATATTTTTTAATTAAAATTAAAACTATCGATCAGAATTTTTCTAAGGTTGAAGTTCAATATACTATATATCCGAGAGTTTTGAATAAGAATTTACAGCTTAAAGAAAAAGAATTTTGATTTTTTTAAAAAAAATGAAACAAATATTCGATTTTTATGGTAAAATATATTAGACGCGTTGGGTTAGCATTGTTAAAAAGTATTAAAAATAAGAGAAATAAGCTATAGAGGAGATGATTTATATGAAATTTACGGTTAAATTAATTATAATTTCGTTTTTATTTTTGTTTATTACGATGTGTAATTTTAATTCTATTTTATATTCAGAAGAACTTTTTAAAAATTATATAGTTAAAGCCGACGAAGTTTTATATCGTTTTGCCAAACAGAATCTTAACGATCATGATTATATAGTTGAATTTTTAAAATTTAATTCTATAAATGCTGTTGATATCGATGCTAATAAAACTAAATTTAAAGATCTTGGTTTAAAAGACGGCGATATTTTATTAATACCTTCGTCTGACATTCTTAAAAGCATTAAAAAAGCTAAAACCGACGCGGAAAAAAATGAGTTAGTTCAGCAGTTTAAAAAAGTTCGTCATAGTGATTTTTATATAAAAATATCCGAGCTTAAAAGCAAGTTAAAAACCGGTGAAAATGTTAGTGAACGCAGCGATAAAATATCGAAAGATAATAAAAAAAAGTGAGACATATATTTAAGAAATATATATAATATAAGTAAGAATTAAGAAAATGAAAATTTTGATTGGTATCGGAGTATAAATGAGCGCATTGAGCGGAGAAGGGAAGACTAACCAGATAGCCATACCGGCTCATAAAATAGTTATTAATTCGATCGGTCAGAAAGCGGAAGCTCTGTTCGATGAAACTTCTATGCGTTTTATTAAAATAGCTGTCAGTCTTTCACAGGAAAAAGATCTTAAAAAATTAATGAATTTAATTACCGGCGAAGCTATGCAGCTTACTTCCTCGGCGCGCGGCACTCTTTATCTTGTTGACCGTGAAAAAAAGAAATTAATTTTTTATGTTACCAATCAATTAAGTTTTAATGAAATTACGATTCCTTTAACTCCCGAATCTATCGCGGGTTATGTTGGAGTTACCGGTGAGACTCTCGTGCTTGACGATGTTTATGAACTTTCTGAATCACTGCCTTATAAATTTAATAAATCATTCGATGAGCGTACTGGATTTCGTACTAAATCCATGCTTGTAGTTCCGCTTTCATCTCATAAAAATGAAATAATCGGCATATTGCAATTAATCAATAAAGAATCAGGTGGAAATGAAATTATTGGTTATAATCATACCGATCTCGAACTTATTAATGCAGTTGGTTCTCTTGCGGCGGTATCTATTGAAAATGCTTTATTATATAAAGAAATTGAAAATCTTTTTGATGCGTTCGTTCGTTATTCCGCGACCGCGATAGACGAACGAGATCCTTGCACCGGCGGCCATTCGCGTCGCGTAGTTTTATATTCGATAGGCCTTGCCGCGGCGCTCGGAACTTTTACTCAGGCGCAGATTAAAGAAATAAAATATGCGGCATGGCTTCATGATATAGGTAAGATCGGCGTGCGCGAAGCGGTATTGAGTAAAGAAAATAAACTTACCGGCACTCAAATAGAGGTTGTTAAATGCCGTTTTAATATGATATGTGAAATGATGCAGAAAGACGCTTATAATCAGGCGTTGCAGCTTATGGCCGGTAAAACTCATGGTTGTGAAGACGAAACGATTATTAAATCGCTTAGAGAAAATGTTAATAAATTTAAAGAAGAAGTTAATGCCGATTATGAGTATATAGTTCAAATAAATGTTCCAGGATTTATGACCGATGAAAAAATAAGGCGCCTTGAAGCTATATATAATAAAAAATATATAAATTCACAGGGACAGGCTTTTGATTTTTTAACTCAATTTGAATATGAAAATTTAATGGTAATAAGAGGTAATCTTACTGCTTACGAACGTATGGAAATTGAATCGCATGTTACTAAGACTTATGAAATATTAAAACATATTCCATTTACGCGTGAATTGAAAAATGTGCCTGAATTTGCGGGGAAGCATCATGAAAAGCTTGATGGGACCGGTTATCCAAATCAAATACTGGCTCCTAATATTCCAGTCCAGGTTCGTATAATATCTATCGCCGATATTTATGATGCGCTTACAGCGCAGGATAGGCCTTATAAAAAAGCTATGCCGCCCGAAGTGGCCCTTAAAATATTAAAAGAAGAAGCTGCCGCCGGAAAGCTTGATAAAGAACTACTTGATTTGTTTATAGGCGAAGAGGTTTATAAACTATCCGACGATCCCGCTACTCTTGGCGAATAAACATTTGTGAAATGTTATCGCCATTTTATTTTAATATAATGTATTATATAATTTTTCCGAAGGTATGTTTGAAATGCCTGTGGTTGAGCTTTATATTGATGATTCTCAGCATAAAATTACTTCAGTTAAAAAAAATTATTTTTTATTTATGAGTTCATTTTAAAAAATTAATAATTTATTTATAAAGAAATTCACGAATGGAATCAGGTGTTTTAATAGTTTTTATAACAGACTCATTTATGGAAGGAACATAATGAATGGAAGCAAATTATATAGATAAAATCAAATCGCTTAATACAGGAGAAGAATATAAAGAAAAACTTATTAATTTCATCAGAATTATAAATGAGATACTCAAAGATGATGATTTTCGTTGTTTAGTTTTATACGGCGAGATTTTAAATGATAATTTTAGAGAAAACGTTTCGCCTTTAAAGTTATTAATAATTCCATCTGAAGCCAATATAGCGCTTCTTGAAAAACTTCACGTTCCGGTGCAGACGGCCGCCTGCGATATTAAACTCGTACCGCTCATAATGACTTTTGAAGAGATCTTACTTTCGGCCGACGTTTTTCCAATAAAATTTCTTGAAATTAAAAATAATTATTTAGTGTTAACGGGTGAAGACCTGTTAGCGGACCTTTTAATACCAGACGAAAATATACGCCTTCACTGCGAACAGGAACTAAGAAATATTTCCTTAAAATTACGAAATGATTTTATAAATATATTTCCTGATGAATTTAATATGTATAACACACTCATAAAATATATTCCTGAACTTTTATCGACCATTAAAATATTTGTTGAATATAAATCTAATAAAAAAGTACAGAAATTATCTGAAATGCTTGAATATTTAAAAAATCAGCTTGGTATATCATACGATTCTATCAATGACATAATCAATTTACGTAAAAGCAATACCGTACTTACCTGTGAAGAAATAAAAGAATTATACTCGAAACTCGATAAACTTATTGCCGCTCTTACCAGAAAAGCCGACACACAATGAACCGTTAGCCTTCAGCGCTTTTAAAAAATAATACATAAAATTATTCGAAAAACGACGTTTTTATTTCATAGCGCTATCGCGTGCCCGAAAGTATCGCGTTATTAATTATAGCTTTACAAATTGTTTCAAGCGTAGTCGTATATAAAAAACATTCTTCGAGGCTTTTGCCCGCGGCGAACGAACCATGGCCTTGTACTACGGCTATTTTACCGGCGGCGAGCGCCGGGGCTATTTTTTCGGCGACTTCAGAAGAAGCTATCGCATTTTCGACCGAAACGACCTTTATGCCCGATGAAAAATAATAACGGCCTTCGGCGTCTATTGGCATTATTAAATCCGTTTTAAGAGAAAGCGCTATTGCTGATGGAGGATGGGAATGAATTACGGCGCAATGCAGTGAAGAAGTTTCATAAATAGCTCGATGCACGATCAGCTCGCGGGACGCATTTTTATCGGTTATATTATTTTGCGTTAGAGAGGTTTCTATCATATCGCCGATTTGTATATGTCCGAGCATCGCGCCTGAGCGGGTTATAGTTAGAACATTCGCCGGCCGGTTATAATATGAAATTTTACCCGAATGAGAGTTATTGATCCCCGTTAAAAACAAGTCACGCCCAAAAACGCTAAATTCTTTTAAAAGTTCGTATTTATTCATAAAATCTGCTCCATATTTTCAATGATTAAAAAAAACTGCTTTTATATTTTTAACGAAAGGCTTTTCGATAACGCCTTTTTCAGTTATAATAGCGCTTATATATTTAGCGGGAGACACATCGAAAGCTGGATTTTTAACCGCCGCGCCGTCAGGCGCTATTTGAACGCCGCCCGCCGTTATTACTTCAAATGCGGGCCTCTCTTCGATAGGAATGGCGTTTCCGGTTTTAAGATTTAAATCGAATGTAGAAGCTGGAGCGGCTATATAAAACGGTATTTTATTTTCATGCGCGAGTACTGAAAGCGAATAAGTGCCTATTTTATTAGCGGAATCACCATTAGCTGCTACGCGGTCGGCGCCAGTCACGACCAGATCAATCTCGCCGCGCTTCATAAGCCAGCCGGCCATATTATCGCAGATAAGATAATACGGTATTTTATCCTCAGCCAGTTCGAACGCTGTAATACGGGCGCCCTGAAGATAAGGCCGGGTTTCATCGGCGAGAACATGTTTTAAAATTTTACGTTCATGCGCGCTGCGTATCACTCCAAGCGCCGTGCCATAACCGCATGTAGCTAAAGAGCCGGCATTACAATGCGTTAATATTTTTAAATTCCGCCCGTGTTTTTTCTCGAAATAACGCGCGCCGTTATCGCCGATTGCCCTGCATATAGCTATATCTTCCTCATCCATTTCAACGCATAATTCTTCGACCGCCGTAATTATTTCATCGATCGCGGCGCTTTTATTTTTAAACTTAACCGCGCGTTCTAAAACGCGGCCGCAGGCCCATTTTAAATTAACCGCTGTAGGGCGAGTTTTTGACATTTCATCACTGGCGGCGGAAAAATCGTTTATAAATTTATCGGTTTCGTATTTTTTATAATGTTTATTATTTTCAAAACACCATAAAAGTAAGCCAAAAGCTGCGGCCACGCCTATAAGCGGAGCGCCGCGCAGGTTCATTTTATATATAGCTTCGCGCATTTTATCGTAAGAACCGCATTCTATATATTCTTTTTTTAGAGGAAGCTTCAACTGATCTATAAAAATTATTTTTTTCGATTCAGCGTTATAATTTAAACTTTTTTCCAAAAAATACCTCCGTAACGTAAATATAACAGATACAAACTATAATTTTATAATTTATTTATAAATCCGATATAAATGATTAAAAAATATCTTTTTTCAACCGTGCCAGGCGGCCCCTGAGCCTGAATATAGATTTAGTATGAAGCTGAGATATGCGTGATTCAGATAATTTCATAATATCAGATATTTCTTTAAGCGTCAGTTCGTTATAGTAATATAAAGTAATGACAAGCCTTTCCTGTTGTGACAATTTATCGATAGCTTCGATTACAATATCACGGACCTGATCGCTTTCGATAGCAAGTTCAGGATTTTTAGCCGCAAGATTTTCAACGAGTTGATATTTTGAAACTAATTCGCCGTCCGCGTCTTCTACATAAGATTCATCGAGCGACATTATTAAAGACGCATATTCATCTTCATATAATTTTTCAAGCTCATTAACGGTCAATTCGAGATGCAGAGCAAGTTCTTCATCGTCGGGCATACGGCTGAGTTTAATTTCAAGTTCATAAAGGGCGTCGTTAAGCATTTTAGTTTTCGCTCTAACGCGGCGCGGCACCCAATCAAGATGCCTCAGACCATCGTAAATCGAGCCGCGTATTCTTTTAGTGGCAAAAGTAACGAATTTTACGTTCTGCGAAATATCGTATTTATCGACGGCATTAATCAATCCAAAAGTTCCCCATGAGACAAGATCTTCGAATTCGATATGGTCCGCGAGCCCCATTTTTATTCTACCAGCCACATATTTAACATAATGAGCATATTTTAAAATTAACTGTTCACGAATTGCGAGATTACCGGTTTTTTTAAAATTTTCCCACATTTCCGTTTCGACAGATTCATCTATTTTAACGCCGAATCCGAAATCGATATTATCTTCGGAAGGGTCAAGCGGACTCATCAATACAAAAAAATCCGGTAAAAGCAAATAATGAAAAAACATATAAATTCACGGCGCAAAGGCCTATTTCCTTAAAACAATCTTATTTAATATATGCCGCCGATTTTAATGCGCTTTATTCATCACTTAATATATCGTTTTCAACCGGGGCCGCTTTCGCTCTATCTCTAATTTTAACCGGTGTTCCTTCGGGCGTTTTTTTTATTTCAACGGCGCCGGTTGTTCCGGACACCGGAGCGGCCGTGCCCGGTTTAAAGTTTTTTAAAGCGCCTTTCAAATTATTTTCAGACGTATCCGGCGAAATAGATTTAACCGGTTTTTTAAGCTCTACAGGCAAAGTAGCGGCCGTTTCTATAATATTCGATTTATCCGGCGATACGCCGGAAGCGGGCACGTCATTGGAAGGCATATCCGAACGTTCTCCAGGGCTGGACGCTGGTTCGTTTCCGGAATCCGAATTTTGTTCAAAACCATCGGGGCTTTCTTTAAAATCGCGGGTAAAATTATGAATTTCACGTTTTTTTTCATCTTCAGAAGCCGCATCTGGAGTGCCATAAGCTGGAACTTCATTACCCTGGATTTTATTTAATTCGACGTTAAAAATATTGGTAATATTCATATCTTCAATGTCGCGCTTTTTTTCTTTGATTTTTATAACCGAAACATCGGCGTCTTCACTTTCGGCTGCCGAAACTATATCGTTATAAATTAAAACATATTGATGACGTGTAATTTCATCATATATTACGATACGGTCTTCAAGTATATCGCGTATCAAACGGCCTTCTATATAATCGCCGACCGTATATTCGATGGTGCGCCCCGTTTTGATATTAAAAATAGCCGCCAGTAAAGGTTTTTCTTCGACCATTTCGATCGATTTTATTATCAGGCCGAGACTTTCCGTTTCATTAGAACCAGAAACACCAGCCGCCAGAACTTTAAAAACTAATGCCGCCGAAAAAAAGGTTATATAAATAACCATGCTTGCCAGGCAGATAATAAAAGTTTTTTTTAAAAATTCAATATTTAAATTCAACTTTCTTTTCCCCTTTTAAATATTTAAAGCACATACACGCGTGTTTTATATCATCGCCTTTCCCTTTTTCGTCGCGTCCGTTAGGCCCTTTAGAATACACTATTTTAGGATGAGGGTTTTCAACGGAAGGAATCAAATAAAATTTAGAATAAATTAAATTTTCTTTATAAAAATATTTATTTATATTTTTTTCTTTTTTAACGATATCGCTCACTATTACTCTATATATCAAATGAGTTATCTTATCTTTATTTTCAGGAAGCCAATTTTCCTTTCTCACCAATTCATCGATTTTATTAATATCGGATGGAAGGTCTTCGTAATTATTTATTTTAACTTCGATAGTAATATCAGAGACTAAATAACCGGTTAATTCTTCGATAGTCAAAGAACCGTTTTCGGGCAGAACTAAATACTCATATCCCCATGGGTCGCGTAATTTATCTAAATTAGCCACATATTTACCTTTTAACTCATTAAGGCTTTTTAACCTGACGGCTTTTTTATCGGCATCCGATTTCGCTCTTTCCATATTGATAAGATTTTGATCGAGTTCGTATTTTGATATCTGTTCGGCAAGCATGGCAAGGTCCTGCCTGGCGCGGGCTTTTTTAGCATCAAGGGCCCAGTTCATATAATGAGGAACAGCGTAAGCTGAAAGAACGCCAAGAATAGCTATTACTATGGTTATTTCAATAAGGGAAAAAGCGCCGGATAATCGCCTGCTGCATAAAAACGAAGGCATTATACGTTCGAAAAAATTCCGTGAAAACGCACAAATATTATTCATAATAGTTAAATTATATCATGAACCCGGTTAAAAAGCAAAAAAAATTTTATTCAGGGGGCCGTTAAAACAGGATAATCAACTTTATACTTAGCAACCGTCAGTTACTCAAATTTAAATTAAAAAACCAGTTGCAGTATATTGTGTTTTCAAGTATATTGTGCCTTCACCGAATCAAAATATAAACCTTTCAGCATAATAATAGCCGTTGAAAAAGCATGGTATAAAAATTAATATCGTTTTTTTCCGATTTAATAAAAACTTCTCAAAATGTAAAATTTGCCAGCTTTCTGTTATGTATATTCTGTTTTCTTGATGATGTATTAATATATTGAACTTCAAAATTTTTAATGATATAATATATAGCAATGGAACATTGAGTTACAAACAGCTTGCTCATATAAAACGGAGATTTAATGAAAGATAAAAAAGAAATTCATCGCCCCGGCGTTTCATCGCCCCCGCCATTTATGAAACTTAAATGTTTGTCCGATTCAGATTCAATCTTTACGTCTTCCGAAAAAATATGGTTTGCGAGAAATCTTGCCGTGCTTTCGGCCGCCGTGCAATTTTTTATATATGCATACTGGCAGATACAAAGCGGTAATCCCGCATGGGCGCCGCATAGACTGACATCATGGCTTCAAGACGTCGTTATTATTTTTATATTATATATAATCGCCGCAAAATTATTACGACCCGGTGAATTGCGAAGCGGCCGGCGATATAGAACTTTTTTTTACATGGTCATCTGGTCGGCCGCCATTTGCCTTTTGATGCTATATCCACGGCATCTTCCAGACTTTATGAATTTTCCAGTCAATATATTTATTGTTGACTCCGGCGCCGCAAATGAATTTTTCAGAATGTTCATCGCGCGCGAAGAGTTTATTATATTACCCGCACTCGCTTTTTTAATGATATTTTTTTCATATTCGCTCGGCCATATAAATTTATTGCGCACGGGCCTTCTTTTTAATTCTATTTTTTTTATAATAGCCTCCTCCGTTTTTTTATTTCCGCCATCCAATCTCTTTATTTTTAGCGTCCATGATAGTATCGTATCGGGGCTTTTTGGAAAAGGCCGCCAGTTTCCTCTACTTATTCAACCTGATAACTTGCGCGCTCAAAAAAGCGCAGGCGAAGTTTCAGCGCAAACGCCCCGCTCCGATTTTTTTCAGAAGATAAATTCTTCCGTTGAATTTTACGAAGGTTTTTGGGCGTCAAAAAAAATATCGCATATAGTTGTTATCGTAATGGAAACTGTTGAAGGCAAACGCTTTAAAAGCGAACTACTTGAAAATAAAAGAACGTTTATCGGCTCCAGCACGGAAAAATTTCGATATTTTTCAAATTACTTTACTTTAAACCTCGACAGTTATACCAGTCTTATTGCGATGCTGACGGGAGTGTTTGTTCCGTTCCGGGCATATTCCGATCCTGAAATATATTCAGGCGTTCAATCCGTATCGAATCTTATAACCGCTATGAAAAAAAACGGCGCCGCGTGTATGTTTATATCGCCGGCCCTTAATCAGCCTTTTATTCCAGCCAGGGGCGAATGGGACAAAATATTGACGCGCGCAGCCCTGCCTCACGATCCTCTAATGGCGCATATCGATTCGCCGCCGATTGAATCCGCCGTCGAAGACCGGGCAGCCGCGCCGGCCATAATCGAATTTATGCTGGCCAGGCCGCGTTCGTTTATTATGCAGGAATGTGTTTACGGCCACACTCAGGCATGGATGGATCTCACGGGGAAAAATCAGTTAGAATACTACGACACATACATACGTGAATTAAATGAAAAATTATCGGCCGCAAGCCTCCGTGATAAAACCCTGATAATATTAACAGCCGATCATGGTTCACGGCAAGATCCGGCGGAAATCGAAAACTATCTTGTACCGTTAATAATGTGGGGCCCCGGCATAAAGCCTGGCGTTGACAGCCGTTTTCTTTCGCATGTTGATTTTCCAGGGCTGGTGGGCGAGGCGCTTTGTGAAAAAAATTGGCGTCCGCTGGAAAACCCGATTATGACCGTAGGGCACTCTGGAAAATGGGTTTATGGCGAAATTTGCGCCGCCCATGAATTCCAATTTTTAGACAACCTGCGCGGCCGCGTTCTTTCAAGTAAGGGTTCTTCCGACCCGATTAAACTTAATGAAAATTTTCAACGATATCTCAATGATTTTTCATCAAAATTTCCGGACCGGCGACAATAAAAATAAAAATGCCGGCCATGACGCCCTCGCCTGTTTTATGTCTGAAACTGACCTTTAAAGTTGTCAGGGCGCGTATGAATAAATGTTAGGTTTATAAGGAGATAATTTATGCGCGATTTATTAAGAACCATCGATAACTTAAAATCGGAAACCGCGACAGCATGAAGCCTCTGAAAGCGAGCGAGTTAAAACAATTAAAAAACAATTATAAAAATTGTATAGAATATGTTGTGCTGTATGAGTTAATTTACACAAAGTATTTTAATCACGATAAAAAGTTTCAATATTTTTTAACTGTATTGATGCTCGATTGGAAAAAAAGAAAAGAAATATTGGACCGGGAAGTTGTAAAAGAATTATAAAATTAACACGCCCTCTTAACGGTGTGATTATAGCCACGGCGCCGTTGAGAAAGAACGATTATTTTCAAATATCAAGGCCGGAATGCCGCGTGTTCCTGCGGGCCGTACAGGTATTCTGGATAAAACTTACCGTTAATTCAATCAAGAGTTAATCAATATAAGTGTTTTGAATTAAAAATATCACAAATAAAGCAATTTTCAGGCGCCGGGCGGCCAGCTTCAAAAAAAATCGGAACGGACATAGTTCTGCCGCATAACGCGCAATAACTCAATTTATCTTTTACATTATATTCATAAAATTTAATATATTCTATAATTTTTACTTTTTTAAAAACGCATTGAAAATCGACGTCAATTTTAAACAGAGCATATAATTTTTTATGAAATTCGTCAAAAATTATCAAAGGTGCGGCCGGACGTTTTTTAAAAGAATCGGCATTTGTATAAATTATATATTTTTCGCCTGAAGGTAATTCGGGTATTCCTTTAAACACTGCGCTATTATTAATTTTATGCACAGCCATTTTAAATTTTGGATTAAAACGCTTAAATAAATCGGCCCCCGTACTATTATTTAATCGAATGGCGCCGCCCGGCGAATCATTTTTAATATCAACAGCGGCAAATATATAATTACATTCGTTAATCCGATCGAACGGCATTAATTTTATATCCGGCTGAATATCAACGGTTGAATCAAGCAGGTAATAATTTTTACCATAAAATTTTTCATTATTTAAATTTAATTTCGAAAACGAATCATCTATAATGTTGAAAGCCGCGCCGTTTAATTTTTTATAAATTTCCCGGTGCGGCGGAGCGTCAGAATTTTCTATATCGGCCGGCACTATTATTTTATGTAACGCGGGCCGTTTATAAGAACTTATTTTAAGCGCAAATTCAGAGTCTTTTTTAACCGGATCGGCCGTTTTATAAACAAAGCGGTTATCGCCGCAGGCGCCGCAGCCGGAACAGCTATCGATGCACCGCGGCATATCTTTAAATTTTTTTGCATTAAGCCATGCTTTATATAAAAACGATTTATCGACGCCATAATTACGATCATCGGAATTAAAGACGCTGCTGATATTTTTTTCCGCCCTGAATTCAGAAAATGAAAATCCTGCTTTTTTAACGCCGGTTATAAACCGATTATAAGTTTTATCATCGATATCATCGTAATAAACCGCGGAATAATTAACGGCAAGATCGTATAAAACACAGCTTAATTCACGGCCTCCGCTTTCGCAAATTGAAGTAATATCGTATGCTTTTTTATCGATAGATATGCGCGCGGTTATTTTATCGAATCCATTTAATTTTTTTATTAAAGCGAAAATAATATCATATACTTTTTTAGAATCCGGGGCTGGAGAAAACATTAAAGGCGTTTTCTGACATAATACAAGAGGCATAAATGAAAAAATAACGGATGCGCCCGGCGAATATAATTTGCGGTTTTTAATAAGGCGGGCGCACAATTCATCAAATTCCAAAAAATCTTTGTCGTTTTCAAGCCCGGTAATAATAAAAAATAATTTAACCTGCCGCGGTTTATTAATAAAAACGTTTTCTATAAATTTATAAATAATTAATGAATTCAAATTTTTAGAAAGGCGGCTTCTTATTCTATCGGAAATTCCTTCTATAGCGAATGTAGGCGAAGCCGATCCCGAAGCCTGCAGATATGAAAGTAACCGTGGCATTTTAACAGCCATATCGACGCGCTGGCTTTTTACTTCGGCTTCAAGGCCGCGCGCTGAAAGCGCTTCGATAATATCGTGTACGGCGCTATGATCGTTAAAATTATAAGAATAAAGATTAAATCTCAAAAAACCGGTGGCCGAAGATAAATTATAGCATTGCTCCGCGGCGGCGGCGGCGCTTTTCTCACGATATGGCTTTTGAGTATAACCTTCTTTACAGAAAGAACACATCGAAGCGCAGCCGCGTGAAATTTCGACCGGCGCCGTAGCGCGGATAAGGGAATCAGAATATATCAAACCTTTAAATTTATGGGCTGAATCAAGTTCCGATACATAAACGGAGCGCACGGGGTTCAGTTCCGTTTCGGGATTTCCGGCGGGCGAAATTTTTTTGAGCCGTCGTTCAACGGCGGCGGAAGAAACAACATATTCAAATTCATGAATATACTTAACGGGATAATAAATACCATCTATATTGTTTAATGCTTTTTCGATAATAGCCGATTTCGATTTTTTCCATGAAGGATTATGTAAAATTAAATCTATAAACGGAATTAAATTACGTTCGGCCTCGCCGATAAAAATCGCATCTATGGCCGATGAAGAGCCGTCATCGAAGAGAGAAGACGGAGCATATTTATGCGATCCGCAAACGCATGCGATGGAAGGCGTATTAACTCCGCCCGCTATTATCAGCGGAGAATTTTCATCGGCAATCCTGTCTTTAAGCCTGAAAGGAGCATGAAGCATGGATATAAGATGATATAAATTTATAAGTTCAAGTTGAAACGAATTAGACACGGCTATTATATCAAAATCAGAAATGGGCAGTTGCTTTTCGAACGAAACTGCGCCCCGGAAGCCGGCGTTTTTTATAGCTTCGAACCGGCGGCGAGCGGGAAAAAAGAAATAATCAAGCAAAAGCCTGTCTCTAAATTTACTATCGAGTAAATCGAATATAAATCGGTGTGAAAATGAAAGCGAAACGGTTTTTTCCGGCGTCAGTCTCGCGATCAATATTTTAAGCGGGCCGGACGGCAAGCCATTATGATTCATTTTCTGATCAAAATAACTTCGCCCGGAAAAATCACTCCGTTAGACGCATTTTTATTATTAATTTCCATGAGCTTTTTTAAATCCACTCTATATTTTTTAGCTATTCTGCTTAAAGTATCGCCTTTTTTAACGGTATATTCAATTTTTTTTATATTTTTAGATGCGGCGGTTTTATCATTAACCGGAGCGCCTGTGCGTTTCAAAACGCCGCCGGCCTGAATAACGGGCGATGACCCGGCCTGCGCCGTCGGATTTTTTCTCATGATAGAATAATCGACGGTTTTACCGGGGCATAAATAATTAATAATGCCGGCGGCTATACGGGCGCATATCTCATCGAAATTAAATCCGGAACGTAAAAATGAAATATCGTTATAATTTGACAGGTACCCCGTTTCGATAAGTATCGAAGGCATATTC
Organism: uncultured bacterium; assembly: GCA_964421195.1. Lineage (GTDB taxonomy): Bacteria > Muiribacteriota > UBA9980 > UBA9980 > UBA9980 > UBA9980. Next base: position 18,141 of record CAYQWL010000014.1, read on the forward strand.
AAATTTCTAAGAACCGCAAAATTTGCCTGTTTGGGAGGCGAAACTGGATAATTATTTATTTTAGATATCTGATTGATAATTATTGTCGATAAAATTGCGGATTCTTTAAGATTTTCTTTTTCTTTAAGATCCAGCAATATCGACTGTACCTGATAATCAGTCTCACCCGCGATATTTTCGTCTATAAATTCCTCGGAATTTTCGATATTAGCTAATATTTCAGATGCTTTATCGGAAGCCGCTCCGGTTGACATATAATAAATCTCAAAACCACGAACATGTTTAGATTTATTAGCGTTAAAATGAATGGAAATAAAAGCGTCGGCTCCATACTGATTGGCAAGAAACACCCGGCGTCCGAGCGACAGAAACTGATCTCCGCTTCGGGAAAGATAAGCCCTGCAAAGCCCCGTTTTATTAATATTATCCGTTATACGGCGCGCAAATTTTAAATTAAGAGTTTTTTCGATATCGCCATAAATGTTTCTTGCACCCGGATCTTTTCCGCCATGGCCGGGATCAATTAAAATAACGGGAATACCGTTATTTTTATAATTATAAATTTCAGACAGCCGGGCTTCATATTTTGAATAACGTTCATAAGGCCTGTAAAATAAAACCGATACGTAAAAATTTTTTCTTTTTTTATCGTATCCCTGCAATATTCTTGATTGCGTCATCTGCAGTTGCCTGATAAGTACGCGCGTCGCATTCTCGGTTTTAAAAATCAATACGCTGTTTATAAGCGAATCCTTAACATTTTCTCTAAATGTTTTCATTAAAAAATCACAGCGTGGAAAATCAAGTATAAATTCAAGACGATTATTAGATTCGATAGGTTTAATTTGCGGCTGACTATTAAAATAAAAAACCGTTTTAACCGCATCTGATAAAAAAACCGTTTTACTATCGATTAAAAACATAGGGGCTGAAGATGATGCATTTGCTTCATACGAAAAATAAAATGTAAATATGAAAAATAAAATACATATACTATTTATTTTTTTTATTTTTTTTAGAATTAACATTTTTATTTCTATCCTGACTGAGTTTTCCGTCAAAGCTTAATTGATTATCGTTTAATTTGTTATTGCTATTTACGTTATTTAATTGATTATCCAGATTAAAACTGCCTGAATCGATTTTAATTTTATCATATAAAAGATTTTTATTATCATTCAAATTTTGATTTTTCACGTTTTTACTATCTTTTTTATGATATTGCTCACGGTTGCACCTGCGAATATTAAATTCACGGTTTATCTGCTCGCCGTCAAAATTTACTATGATCGTCCATTTTTTATGTCGAATATCTATTTCATAAGTTCCGAGAGGAAGATTGAATATTTTAAAATTCCCCTTCTGATCAGCGTTAAATTTATATATAATATGCTGTGAAGAACGGGCCGTGCCAAAAACTTTTATTTCTTCATTAGCGTATGAATCTATATAATGACCGTCTTTATCACTCCAGCAGCCGGTAATTTCGCCAGTTACGACTCCCATACGCTGTTTCATCCGTATTTTAATGGGTTGTTTTATTTTAGACGGCTCTTTTATAGAAACTTCAAGACTCGTTTCAAAATATCCTTCACGGCAGACATAAATGTCTAAAAAATCAAAATCTTTAAGTTCTTTTAAATGGAGATCTAATTTAACAAGTCCGGAAGGCGAGCTCGATAAGAAAATTCGCTTATTAACGGTTATAGCAGCCGAATTAACTCCTCTCCCCGAATCAGAATCTATAACTTTCAGCAATATATAACGAATATTTTCCGGCGTCGTTTTAACCGCCGCCATGCAATTATTAAAATTAAGCGGGGCAAGAAACATTAAAAGCGATACGGCGAACGCAAATAACGCTATAAAACGGCTTATATTAAACAATATAAAAATCTCCCTTCAAATCATAAAAATATTAAATAATAAACTTAATTAAATAAAGTCATGTTATTATATAACAGTTGCATATATTTGTCAACATACGAATCATCGAGAACAAATTTATTTTAATTGAACGGCAATGACTTTACTCATAAATTTTTATTGATACTTAAGTTTAAATATAGTAAAATAGCAATTATGTTAAAAATATACTCATACGATATAAAAAAATCGATATATAAAACTTCAGACTCGTTCAATCCTGAAGAATGCTTGCTGGCGAATCATGATCGTATTAACTGGATCGATATTTGCGCGCCGCAGGAAAATGAATATAAAATATTAGAATCCATAAATAATTTTCATCCGCTCACAATTGAAGACTGCAGACATTTTTCATTATTTCCTAAAATAGATGAATATGAAGATTATATATTTTTAGTGTTTCATGACGTCTGCCTGGAAATTACCGAAAAACTCCGAAAAATAAGTGAAAATGAAAAATGTAATCTTATCAATAAATGTTATGACGAAAATTTTGAATCGTTAAATATAAAAACTTTTGAATTAGATATTTTTATAACTAAAAATACAGTCATAACCGTTCACCAACATGATGTAAAAGCTGTCAGCAAGGTTATGGATAACATTTCAAACGGAAAAGATTATTTTAAACGCGGGCGCGATTTTTTAGTTCATGAAATTCTTGACGGTTTAATAGATCAGTATCTCGAAGTGGCCTATGTATGGAACGAGGCTATCGAACTTTTAGAAGAAGAGGTCGTTAACGAATCGGTTAAAAATATTTCCGAAAAAATATTGACGCTAAAGCGAAACCATCTTATGTTAAGGCGGACGATCACGCACGAAAAAGATATCATAATTAAACTTATGCGCGGCGGCGCAGCGCTTGGCATAAATAAGAGAGCGCTTGTATATCTTCAGGATCTTCATGATCATATAAGCCGTCTTCAGGATAATATTGAAATTAACCGCGAAATGCTGGCAACTATTTTTGAAGCATATCTTTCGAGCGTTTCAAATAAAATGAACCGTGCAATGGTAAAATTAAGTGTGATTGCGACTATTTTCATGCCGCTCACCTTTATCGCCGGCGTTTATGGAATGAATTTCAAACACCTGCCCGAAGTGGATTGGCAATACGGTTATTTATATGTATGGGCGCTATTTTTTATAGTCGCGATTATAAGTTTTAAATACTTCCATAAACATGAAATGATATAAAATATTAATACTGAACTAAGCCGCTTGTTACGGCGCCGCCTCTACATCTGAATGAAATCAGAAGCAAGTCTATTATTTATATAAAAATTAAAAGCAGCGGCGCTAATATAGCCGGCATAAATAAAAACAATAATATATGTAAAAAACTAAGAAAAGAAAAAAGACCGCACCGATAATGCAGTCTTTTTTTTAAAAATGGAAATGGAGGTGAGCGGGATCGAACCGCTGGCCCTCTGCTTGCAAGGCAGATGCTCTCCCAGCTGAGCTACACCCCCTTAAAATAAAAAACACAATTGCCGGCCTGAGGTGATCGGCATGGGCCTAAGTGGAGTTGAACCACTGACCTCACGCTTATCAGGCGTGCGCTCTAACCACCTGAGCTATAGGCCCGCTTTGTGCTTATTTTTGTCAAACCCCAAACATGGCTCAAATTTAAAGTAATATAATTATACCACACTATGTAAATATTGTCAACTATTTTTTTCAAATTTTATTTTTAATAAAATAATTAATTTAACTAATAAATTGACGATAAAAAACTTATATGAATAACAGCATCACTTTATTTTTATTATTCACATATTCGTTTATACTCGGTTTAACCGCGTTTATTTACCTGTCGAGCGTCAAAAAAAAGAAAAAAACGGCGGAAAATGCGATTAAAGATAAAAATCAACGGTTCAAACGCAGTCATAACCTGCTTGAAAAATTAACCGATCCATTGTTTAATGCGCAATATGAAATAAGCAAAAAAATAAAACAGACGCAAAAAGCAAGTGGAGCAGGAATAGATGCTATTACGTCAGACGGGCCGGCAAATGATTCAAATATCATTAACGTCCATGACAACATTGATTTTAACAATTTTAGCAATAATAATAATAATAATGATATCGATATTACTGAATCCAGCCGTCAGAACGGCGGCACAAATATAGCTAATATAAATAAAAATGACAATGAATTAAGCAAAATAAGCATTGAAGAGCAGCATTATGAAATTGATTCAAAAACTCTTCAACTGCTGATAAACACTTTTGCCTATGACGACTTTGCTAAAATATACGAAAAATTTCTTAACGCGCACTCTGAAAGTGAAATCTGCCGGTTAATCGAAGAACTCGAAGATTTTAGAGAAGATGATCGGCTGCTTATGATACTTACGCCTTTACTTTCACATGAAAGCGTCCGGGTGCAAAGCGCCGTAAACGGCTTTATCACGAAAACCGAAAAAGCTTTTATTACGGAAGAAATGGTAAATATTATAGAAAATAGTGAATATATAGATGCCGTACAAAGCATAAACGCACAAAATGAATTTAAACCATCCCGTTGTGAAGGTTCGCCTTTCACCAGCCCGGATTCAATTTCACCTTATTTTAACGATGCCGAAAATTACGAATCAGCTTTAAACATAGATAAATCAGTTTTCTTCGAACCGCCTCATAAACTTGTTCTTGAAGCATACGCTACAAACGACCGCGACAGGCTTTTTGCTATTTCATGCGCCCTTGCGCAATATGATGATCCGCTGATAGTCGATGCCATGCTTTATATAGATTCACGGCTTAACGGCGAAATTAACGGTTATAATGAACCGGGCTCCGCCGTAATTAAAAACGGCATGCCAATTAATAACGTTTTTAATGGTAAAACTATAAATAATAACGAATCGAGCGTAATAAAATCGCAGCCTGCAGTTCATGACATCCCGGAAGTACAAAAATTCAATTTTATGAATATAGATGATATTTTCAAACATGAGGCGCCTGAAAGCAAATTAAAGTTCAAGGAACTTTCGGGAGTTGTCGCTAATTTAAAAACTGAGCAGAGACGAGTTTCAACCACAAAAGAAAATTCAAAAACCAATGATTACGTTAAAGGAATTAAACTCGTTAATATTGCCAAATTCGCCCGTTACGAAGAATGCTCAAAAGAAATAACCGACGCATTAAATCATGATAATTCTTATGTAAAATGCTGCGCTATAAACGCCGTAAAAGTTCTGGCCAGACGTTCTTATCAAAACGGGGAGCTGGAGCGTTTTGATGAATTAAGAAAGATATTAATGTCTCATGAAATATTCGAAAAAAACGTAGAAGTAGCCGCCTTATGTTCAAAAGCTATAACTGAAATAGAAAGTTATTCAATGAGCGTACCGGATGCGGCTGAAATTGGTGAAATGCAAAATTCATACGCAATGCAATTAACGCAGGCGGATGGGATTATCAATATGGCAAAAAATTCCCGGCAGGAAAACGAAAACAGAACCGAAAATGAAAACGAAAATAAAAATGCCGTCAATTATTAATATTAATAATTCAAGATGTTATATAAACATATTTTTTATATCGTTATTTTTTATATCGGCTGCATTTCTCAACGGCTGTATTCAAGATGTTATAGGCTCCGGTAAAAATGCTGATTATGATCCTGAAAATATTAACGGTTATCCGGATACTCTCGAAAAAAGAGGCATGGCTGAACCGAAAATAATAGAAATAACACCTAAAAATAAATATTATGGGCCGGAATGTAAAATAACGGTAATTTTCAATGAAAAAATGAACCGGACGAGCGTCGAAGAAAAATTCATAATATACAATTCCGAAAATTATCCCTATCAAGGAAAATTTATATGGGGCGATATTTCTCAATCCGATGCGGAATATTTCGATTTTATTCCTTTTAAACAATTACCGACCGGAGAGTATAAAGTTATATTATTTGAAGGCGCAAAAAGCTTCGCTAATATAGTTATGCCCGAAAGATTCACTTCTTCTTTCACTTTTAAGCCTATACCGGCGGCTAAATAATGCTAAAAGAAAAAAAACAGCATTCGAAAGATTTTATTTTCATTAATTTAATCTATTATCCCATTAAAGTTCTGGGCCCCGGTATAAGAATCGGATTATGGACGCAGGGCTGTACGATAAGATGCGCGGGCTGTTCAGCCGATTACGCATGGGAATTCAGTGAAAAATATAAAACAAAAACAAAGGAAGCTGCAAAAGCTGTGTTAAAATATTCAGCCGCTTCAAAATGCAGGGCGTTAACCATATCGGGCGGCGAACCTTTCGACCAGCCGGAAGCGCTTGAAAAACTAATCACATTATTAAAAAATGGCGGAATAAATGATATAATGATTTATAGCGGTTATTCTTATGATATTCTTAAAAAAGAACATCAGGCAATATTAAATAAAATTGACGTTTTAATAGATTCGCCGTTTATAAAAGGCGACCCGTCCAGAAACCACTGGAGCGGTTCAGCGAATCAACGTTTAATAATTTTAACTAAAAACGATAAACTTATAAAAGAATATGAAAATTTTGTCACGGCCGTGCCGGCCGATGAATGTGGAACAATTAAAAGAAGCCTTCAAATCATAATACATAACGATAAAATATATATAGCCGGAATAGGCGATCAAGCCGATATTGAATCACTTAAATCTGATTTTGGCTCGATATGAACAAGCACGTACTTGACTTCTTTAATGCGATTATGTATTAAATGTTCTATTTCATCGCTTATTTCATGCGCCCGCGCCATATTTATATTGTGTGAAACGGCGCAGCGAATCGAAGCGTATATTTTTTTACCGGTTCTTCTTATATTTACCTGCAAGCATTCAACATATCCGCAGGACATAGAATTTATAATTTTTTGTATTTCATTTATAATCTCTTCTCTGCGGCGTCCTTCTTCTTCGATACACAATGTTTCAGACAGCACAACATCTATATGCGTATTAAGCTGATTAATTTCAGGCATATCTTTTAATACGGCATTTTCAAATTCAGTTATTTCAGAATGCGCTTCTTTTAATGATAATTCCGGTGCAACAGTAACATGAAGCTCAGCGGCAAGACGGCCGTCATCAAATTTTAAAAAAGTTATATTATGAGGCTCTTTTATTAGCTTAAATTTATTAGCTATAGCTATTATCCGGCGGTCAAAAGGTTCGCCCGCTATATCCGCCGGGTCGGGATGTATCACCACGTCAGCTCCTGAAACTGCATTTTTTACGTTTAACTCAGCGATCGACGCTATTTCATGGGCGCGTTCAAGTGATAGGCTTCCTGACACGCTTATATTAGCATCAATGAATATTTCAGACCCTGACGAACGCACTCTTAATCTGCTGATTTTATCGACCCCGCCTCCCGACATTATAGCTTCTTCAATTTTATTATCGAGGCCTTCAGGCGCCCTATCCATTAAACTGCCGAGAGTTTCCATACCGAGCCGGTAACTCGCCGCGATAATTAGAAGTGAAACTCCGAGCGCCGCAACAGGATCACCGTAAGGATAACCGGCTTTAACAAATATAAGCCCGACAACTACTACAATAGAGCTCAGTATGTCAGATGCAAAATGAAGCGCGTCAGCCATTAACGCCTGAGAGTTATATTTTTTAGCGACCTTATAAAGCGCGGATGATCGGGAATAATCTATAATAATAGAAATTATCATAACTATAAATGCAACGGCACTTGCTTCGACTGGAGGAATAATTTCGCTTTTAAGCCGGCTTACCGCTTCATGAATTATCCAGATACAGGTAACTAAAAGCAATATAGTTTCAATAAGGGCGGAAATACTCTCGATTTTACCCCTGCCATAATTAAATTTTTTATCCGGCGGTTTTGAACTGAATTTAACGGCAGCCCATGTTATAAATGCCGCTGCAAAATCAAGAGCTGAATGAAGCGCTTCCGACATAATGCCAAGCGAACCGCTCCATAAACCGACTATAAATTTCATAAGAGTAAGGAAAATAGCGGCTATAACAGACGAAAAAGCGACACGATTTTTTTCGATATGCATCATATTAATTTTATTATCGCTTATTTCGTTTTGAGACTTAGAATTACCTATATTCATTTATTTTCATCCTTAATAATTTTGTTTTTAATGTAACGTTATTTAATGTAACGCTGTTTAATTTTATTTTAAAAAATTATATTTATAACAATAAAAAAATTGATAAAAAAATATTGATATTTTATAAAAATTAAAGTATATTAAGCACATGAACAATATCGACAATATTAACATAACTAACGATAAAAAAAATGAAAATAAAATCGTTGAAGAAAAACCACGGGCGGTAAAAAAATTACTTTCATCGGCGACTATAGAATTGCGGGCGGCGGGCATCAATTTTTTTTCAGCCAGTCAAATTCTTGAAGATGCGTTCTTTCACTGCCAGAATTCTATCGAAAAATCTTTTATGGCATTTTTAATATTTAAAGACGTTAAATTCGACAAAATTGACGATTTCAAAAAGCTTGCCGGATACGTTATAAAAGCCGATAATGATTTCATCGATATTTGCGAGCGAGTAATCGAATTAAGAACGCATCCAAGACATTCGGCTTTTACGACCGACATTCAGGAAGTCAAAAATATTATTATAATAGCGGAAAAATTGTTTCAAACTGTAATTGAAAAAATGCCGTTAGAGTATTTTAAAAAATAATATTTATACGCTTTTTTATGTTGCATATTATACTTTAATAATGTTTAAATGCGCAAAAATTTTATTTAAAACCTCAGTAAAATCTTTATCGTTAATCGGTTTTGATAAATATTCATCAGCCCCCGCGCCGATAATTTTTTCACGGTCGCCTTTTTGCGCATAAGCGGTAATAGCTATTATCGGAGTTGAATAATTTAGATATTCTGGATTTGACGATTTAATTAATTTAATAAGCTGTAACCCGTCAATTCCAGGTATTTGAATATCCATCATAATCAAATCGTATTTAACCGATTCGAAAATTTTAGCCGCTTCAACGCCATTTACAGCTATATCAGGCGAAGCTATATTTTTTCTTTTTAATAAAGCTTTAATAAGTTCACGGCTCACATGATCATCTTCCACCAATAATATTTTTATATCTTTATTAATCTGAAATGGTTTTTCGTTTTTATTAACTATATCAACCTGGTATAGTGAAGCTTCACGGCACCCAATTTTAAATTTTATTAAAAGTTCAAAAGTCGTACCTCTGCCAATCTGACTTTTAACATTGACGCTGCCGCCCATTAATTCGACGAGACTTTTTACTATAGCCAGGCCCAGCCCGGCGCCCGCATATTTTTTATTAAAAGAACTGTCAAGTTGATTAAAACTTTCAAATATACAGCCAAGTTTTTCTTCAGAAATTCCAATTCCGCTGTCTTCGACGGATATTTTCAATAAAGCGGAATCATCACTTCTTCTTATTTCAGTAACCGATATTTTTATAAATCCTTTTTCAGTAAATTTAATAGCGTTACTTAATAAATTAATAATTATTTGCTTTATTCTAACCGGATCGCCGATAAGTAAATAATCTATGTTTAAATCTATACTATAAAAAAATTTAAGATTTTTTCTTTCTGATTGGATCGTCAATAAATTAATTGTATTTTCGATTAAAGCGCATATATCGAATTTTTCACTTGAAAGTTTTAACCTGCCCGCTTCTATCTTTGAAAAATCAAGTATATCATTAATAATTTCAAGAAGATGGCCGGCTGACAATTTTATAAAATCAAGAAATTCCATCTGCTGGCCGTTAAGGCCGGAAGACGCCAGAAGGCTTGCAAATCCCATCACTCCATTCATCGGCGTTCTTATTTCATGGCTCATATTTGCCAGAAAAATACTTTTAGCGGCGCTTGCCTCCTCGGCTTTTTTTCTGGCGGCGATCAATTCTTTTTCAATTCTCTTACGTTCTGTAATATCGACAAATATTACGGCAAATTTTCTTTTTTCAGGCGAAAAAGCTATCACTTCAAAATGTTTATCCAGGGCCGCTGAATAATTATCGAACCTTACAGAACCGCCTTCAAGAGCTATTTTTCCATAAATATCTATCCAGTAACTTTCAGTTTCCGGCAGAACTTCAAGAACTCTTTTACCCGCTATTTCTTTATATTTCAATCCGGTAAGCGCTTCGAACGCGGGATTTACTTCAATAAATCTGTAATCTATGGGCTTGCCGGTTTCATCGCATATAATTTCATGAAGCGCAAACCCATCTATCATTTTATTAAATAATAATGAATATTTTTTTTCAAGCTCTTTTTGATTATCTATATCGACGTGTGTTCCTATCATACGAAGCGCTCTACCGTTATTATCAGTTTTAACGACCGAGCCTTTCACGAGTATCCACTTATACCCGCCATTTTTTATCTTTAAACGCATCTCAGATTCATATAATTTTTTATCGAAATTTTTTAAATAATCTTCGAGTTTCTTTTTATTAATTTCTACATCTTCCGGAGTTAATAGCCGTTCCAGACTTTCAATAGATGCCTGCATATCCGAAGAATCATAACCGAGCATTTTATAATAATTATTATTCCAGTATAATTTATTATTAACTATATCCCAGTCCCATATAGCTTCGTTAGCCGCTTCAAGAGCGAGTTTCAGTCTCGATTCGCTATTTATTAAACGACGTTTGCTTTTTTTGAAGAAAAATAAGCGGTCAAGTTTATAATCTACAAGTGCCGATACATCTTTTACCTTATCATTATTAAAAGGAATATAAAATATATTTTCGAATATTTCACTTTTAACCATTACAAGCGGAAAGCATTCAAGTAATTTTAAAATAAATTCAGATTTAAAAAGATTTCTGTCATAGCAAAAAAAAGCGGATGAAAGTCCGTTTGAAAAGAATTTTTTGATTTCCGATTCTTTATAAAAATAAAAATCGTCTTTGCAGGAGCAATTTAAAATCCATGACATTTCGCCGATTAACGATATTTCATCGAACCCGGCGGTTACGGCCGATTTAATTTTATTATTTATAATTTCATTAAATTTAACCGCACAACTTTTACTATCGCTTTTAAATGAAGCTATTTCAATAAATTCAATACTGCCGGCCGCAATAGCATAATTAATATTTAATTTATTCGGCGGCTTTGAAAATTTTTGAAAATTTTTAATTAAAATATTTTTCGAATACTGAGAAGATATATATAATACTTTACCTTTTTTAACAAGGCACGAAGTTATATATTCAGTAACCGGATTTAAAAATTCTCCGTCATTATTATATATATTACAAACATAATCGCCTTTGCGAAGACTTGAAATTTTTATAAATGGCGATAACAATTTTACCGACCCGCCTCTAATAACTTTATATTTATGATTTCATTACAAAAACCGCAGTGCACTTAACATTAATACCATAATGAAGGCACTTTTAAAGGATCTATATATTTATTACCGGCATCTTTTAATCCGAAATGAAGATGAGGCCCCGTCGTATGAGCGCCGGTATTGTTGCTGTGGCCGACTATATCGCCTTTTTTAACCGTATCGCCGGCGGAAACATTCGCGTCGCGGCAATGATAATAAACCGAAGTATAACCGTTATCATATTTTATTATAATTCCCTTACCGCCGCCGTAATCATAATTCGTTGATATAACCTTTCCTGAGCCGAGCGAGCGAAGAGGTGTTCCGGTAGGGACCGCAATATCTACCCCATAATGATAATTTTTACCGAATAATTCTCGCGGGCCAAAGGTTGAAGTAATACGGGCAGGTGGAACCGGGCCGCCGATCATATCGGCGCTCGAATTAAACCCTGCGGTAAAAGATTTTAAATTAACGCCCATATTATTAGCAGAGGACGCGGCATATGAAGAAACGGGGGACGAAGGCTGTGAAGAAGCGGCGGTATTTTCTTTTACGGCCGGCGGCGATGTCGATTTAGATATATAATCGGAATGTACGAAAGCTTCGCGGCCGTCATACTTAATAACAAGCCAGTCGCCTTTTTTTTCAAGCACTTCAATGGCCGTTCCCTGATTTAATACTCCGAGAATATTTCCGAACGGAGCGCTGCGAACATTCAATCCCGCCGATGTTACATAACCGTCATAAGCCGTAGCGATCGAATCCGCCGTAGCGACATAACCTGAATGAATATACGCTTCACGGCCGTTATAAAGCACTTTATACCATGAACCCTGTTTAGATATTATTTCAACTTTAGAACCGGAATTAAAAGTACCAATTATTTCACCCCATGGGCCGCTGCGAACATTTAGAACCGAAGCGGTCACCACTCCTGAAGTTTTTAAAACCGCGCTGGATAATACAGTCGCCGTTTTAGTCGATGCCCCTGCATCAATGCCGGAGTTAACGATATCCTGTATGCGGGAGCTATTAAAAGCATTTACCGTATTATCAGGAAGTTCAGATATTTTTTTTAAAATTTCATCGCCACCCGATTTATTTAATAAATTTTTATAATTTTCAAGAGCAGATTTATACTCGTTAAATTTTTTATTTATAGTATCTCCGTCTAAATTATTATTAACCGCCTGCATATATTCTGAATATAACTGAACACATTTCGAATATATTTGCTGAACCTGATCATCTGCGGCAAAAGTGCGATCCGGACATAAGTTTAAAATTATAAAAAACGTAAAAATAAAAGATAACAATAAAACAAATAAAAATAAATAAAAAGAGGAACGAAAAGCTTTCATACCGCCGCTATAATTATAATTAAAATATTTTTTTTTCATAAATCGATCGCCGCCTTTTCATACTCGATTAATACTATGCAATCTATTTTTTTCATAATTTTTATCATGGACTTATATATTTTAATAAATATATAATAATTTGTCAAGAAAGCTGAAATTTGTTTTAATAAAATTTATTTTTATAGTATAAAAATAATAATTTATAACTTTATAACTTCGTTTATATCTAATTTCAGAAAACATTCAGTTAATTTTCAGTTAATTTTTAACTTTCATGCCTGGTTTTAATTTTATAGGCGGTTCAACCACTATTTTTTCATTTTCAAATAATCCTTTAATTATTTCGATATAATCATCATTTTCAATATCGGTTTCAACCTCGCGTAAATTCAAAACCGTATTTTCTATAATAAAAACATGGTCACGGCCCTGAAGATCAAATACAGCTTTATATGGAACGAAAACCGCGTCATTTTTTTTACGCGCGACTATATCCACGTCAAATTCATAACCCGGCCTGAAAAAATATTTATTTTTATCGTATTCAAGGCGGACCTCGATTTTTTGTTGCTCAACGCCTAATGAAGAAACTTTAGTAAAAGCTTTTGGCGCTATATAACTAACCGTTGCCTCAAAACTATCGCCATTTAAAATGTCTCCGCCTATAATCGCCGCTCCGCCTACTTTTACTTTAGCTATATCATCGGTTAAAACATCAGCTCTAATATATGCGCTGCGCGTATCGCCTGTTTCGAACAATAATGCACCCGGTGTAACATAAGATCCGGATTCAAAATATTTTGAAAGCAAAACACCGTCGATTATAGATGTTATTTCCGCTTTCGCTATATTATTTTTTATTTCATCTACCGCTGCGCGGGCGCGTTCAAGTTCATAACCAGCCGCATCTATTACATTAACAGAAGCTCCTCTTTTTAAAATTTTAAGATCATATAAAGCTATATTCAGCCTGCGCTCCGCTTCAAGATATGCGCTGCGCGCTAAATCATATTGATTTTTAATATCTTTACGATTTTGTTCTGAAACCGAACCACTTTTTTCCAATGCAATTGTTTTATCATAAAGGTCTTTTTTATAATTATAATCAGCAAGCGCCGAATCGAGAATAATTTTAATCTGTTCACAATATTGCTTTGCGCGGCAGATTTCTTCAGGTTTAGTTCCCGCTTTTATTTCAGCGAGATTGGCGGCTGCCGCTTTATACGCCGCTTCCGCGCCTTTCAAAGCTATATTTAAATCAACGGTATCTATAAAAGCTATTTTTGAATCTTTTATAACAGTGTTTCCTTCTTCAACGCTAAATTCGAGCGTTCCAGCATTTCTGGCATAAATAGACGATTTTATATCGTAATCAACTTTACCCCGCAATTTTATAAATTCACGCATGGGGCCTTTTTTTACTGTAAAAATACGCAATTCGTTTGCTGGAATGGTTCCATTCGCGCGCATAAATATAAAAACCACAACCGCGGCCGCTATTAATATAACAATCTTTTTTTTTGTAATCCACATTTTAAATCACCTCATTATTCCCTGCTTTTAAGCACCTCGACCATATCGAGGCTTCTGATATTTTTGCCCGCAAAATATTGCGCTATTGCCGTACAAATAAACACAAAAATAAAAGCTAAAAAATAAGTCTTTTTATAAATTACCACTTCGAGGGCAAACATGTCGTTACTAAAAAGATAACCGATCAACCCGCACATAAAATAACCAATTACGGCGCCCGGTAAGCATGATATCATACATATCAAAATATTTTCCATAAAAAGAAGACGCTTTAATTCATAAACCGTATAACCTAAAACTTTAAGCGATGCAAGTTCCCGCATTCTTTCCATTATGCTTATTAAAGTAGAATTAAATATTATAGCAAAACCCATAACGCCGCCAAAAACTATCATAACGCTCACAAATACATTCATAAATTTCATTTGTTCCATAAAAGCGTTATAAATATCGATCCGGCCCTGAACTTCATCTATAGCGCCATATTCGAGAAGTTTTTTCTTAACATCGATACCACGGCCATTTTGAGTTTTAATATATGCCATATTGGCAAAATCACCTTCACCTATAAAATTTTTCATAGCCTTCAAACTCATAAAACAATTTATACCCGCATATTGTTTAACTATATCTGTTACTCTAACGTTTTTTTCTATTATTTTAGAAGCGTCTTTAAGTTTTGTATTGCCTATATAAGTTTTTACTTTAATTATATCGCCTTTTTCGATAGAAAAATTTTTAGCCAGCATATGCGCGACGGCGATACCGTCATCCGGTAAAATAACCGAACGCATATCTTCACCGGTTAATACTGTAAATTTCGTTGAATCCGCCACGCCTATAAGCGCCGTTTCACGCCTGCGCCAGCCTTTTATTATTTCGACGCCAAGCTGTATGACGGGTTCGGCGTGCAAGACGCCGGGAACGCTTTCGAGTGAATATATTTCGGCGGAACTGACCGGCTTTGAAAGCATAACGCTATAATCCTGTTTTTGAAATTCAAAAAATTGTTTTTGAAAAGCAAAATCTATACTATCAGCGAAAAACATCGAAATCATAAAAAACATAATAGTGGCGGATATTCCAGAAATATTCAAAAAAGCACGCTGATTATTTCTAAAAATGTTTTTAACGATCATTTTATTATTAAACGAAAGCGAATTCCATATAAATTTTATTTTTTCAAGCGCTATATTTTTACCTGCCTCAGGCGGTTCGCCACGCATAGCCTGCGCGGGAGGTATTCTTACGATTCGTCTTACCGAATTAAAACTCGCAAAAAAACTGAATATAAAACTTATTAATAAGCTCATAAACGCCACTTTCCAGTATATAACCGGTGAAAGCCCCGGAATAGCGAATACCTCATTATACATAATCAGCATAAGCGAGCCAAGTTTCTGGCCGGCGAAAAGCGCTGGAAAAGAACCCGCCGCCGCCATTAAAAGCGCGTATTTTATATAATGCCATATTATCGTATTATCACGATAGCCGAACGCTTTCATAACTCCTATACGTGTACGGCAATTATTAACGAGCCGTTTTTGCATTATATAAATTATAACAGCGGCCACCAGAAGAAAAACCGATGGAAAAATTATGGCCGTATTTTGAAGATTTTTAATTTCTTCATCTATAACTTTATAACTAAACTGCTTCTGACGATCAAAACCGCCGGTAAAACCGTGCGGTTTTAATATCGATTCAATCTTATCTATAGCCGTTTTAACATCCGCGCCTTTTTTAAATCGCACATGTAACTGGTTATATGAATTTTGATATCCGAGCATTTGCTGAGCGGCGCTTTCTTTTACATAAATAATTCCAAAATCATCGGATAATGGCGAAAATATAGATTTCAACGCGAGAATATATTCAGGGCCGCTCGCTGTCGCGCATAATTTAAAGTCACATTCCTTTAAATTTATTATAGTTTTAATAATATCGCCTTTTTTTAAATCGTAAAATCCGGCGAATTTATCGTTTAATATACATAAAAACTTATCATCCGAATCAAAATACGCCCCTTTTTGTATTAATAACGAATTAATTTCCGGCTGGCTTTTATCAGGAACCGATATCAGCCTGAGCGTTATTTTACGTATAGAATTTTTTCCCGTACCGCCTATATCGCGGGTTACAAACATACCAGAATTTCCGCCGCCGCCTTCATTATTTTTTTTTCGACGCGGTGCATACGCTCCTATATCAGCACTGATACGGCCTATCGCTTTATCGACGGCATCGAAAGATTTTATTTTTTTTATTACTTCAGGAGTAATAAAACGAGCTTCCGCATAATAATCGAGAAAATTATATCGTTCATAATAAGCCGCTACCGATTCTTTAAGGCTGAAATAAGCCATATACGACGAATAAAACAATGTAATGCCAAAAAAAATAACCGCGGCTACAGCAAAAAACTGACCTTTCATACCGGCTATTTCACGAAATAACATTCTATCGAAAACTGATAAATATTTATACATATTTTTATTGAGCTCCGTATATAAACTAAAATAATAACCAGATTAAATTTTTTAAAAATATAATAATTCAGAATCGTTTTTCATAAACTAATTTTTTAAAACGGATTTACTATTACTTTAATATTTTTACACTAAAACGCCGCGGTCAGTATATTAAACACTTTTACCATACGATTTCATCAGCTGGAACCGGATTTTTATTAATTATTATTTCGCTTATTTCACCGCTGTGAAGTTTAATAATTTTATCGCCCATTTTAGCTATAGGCTGATTATGAGTAATTATAATTACCGTTTTATTAGTATCACGATTTATTTTTTTCAATAATTTAAGTATCATAACTCCCGTTACATAATCGAGCGCGCCGGTAGGCTCATCGCATAACAACGCTTCTGGATTTTTAACTACGGCGCGCGCAATAGCTACGCGCTGCTGTTCGCCGCCGCTCATCTGCGCGGGAAAATTTCCGGCGCGGCCCGTAAGGCCGACTAAATCCATGATATGATCGATATTCAAGGGTTCGGTTGAAATTTGAGAGGCAAGTTCTATGTTTTCACGCGCCGTCAGAGCGGGCATTAAATTATAAAATTGAAATACGAAACCTATTTTATGCCTGCGAAACATAGTAAGCTTATATTCATCATAATTTGAAATATCTTCGCCGTCAAAAAAAAAGTTCCCCGTTTCAGGCATATCCATTCCGCCAAGAATATTTAATAGAGTGCTTTTTCCTGAACCGCTCGGCCCTAAAACTACTACAAATTCGCCACGCGCTATATTAAAAGTAACAGGTTTTAAAGCATGAACCTCTACTTCTCCCATGCGGTATGTTTTAGAAACCCCCTGTATATTAAATAAAACAGGCTTTATTATAATTTCAGAATTTTGCGTCATAGGCTCGCGCTTATTTACTCATTCAACAAATTAAGAATTTATCTTATAAAATAAATTTTATATAAGCTCATTATATAAGCTGATATAAAAAAACGAAGCACGATTTTTATATATTAAAAATCATGCTTCGTTAAAAATTTTAATTAATTAAACATAAATTACTCGATTATAATCCACGTTATATTATTGTTTTTAAAAACCCCATCTGTCTCAATAAATTAAGAATTTTAATTTTTTGCGGATCGGAATGCGATGCCGGGCCGAACAATTCCTTAACGCTTCCATCCGATTTTACCTGTATTTTATATTCAACGGACTGTTTTATATCTTCGGCTATTCTAAGGGCCATTCTTTGAGCGAAAGCTGTAGATTTAACGGCGACAACCACTTCGGAATTTATCTGCTCGCTCATATAATCCATATTATAAGTACCAGCAATGGTTATTTCACGGTCAAAAACAAAAACTTTAGCGTGAAGTTTACGTTCTCCGTTAAATGCAAAAAGCTTACAATTAGGCAGTTGTTTTAAAATGCCGGGCCAGTCTTCGAGAAAAAACGCCTGCGTCATAAGACTATCTGAGCTGACCGGGCTGTTAGTATGTATGATAATATTAACTCCTCTATCGTTAGCTTCTTTTAAAGCTTTTAAAACTTCAGGGGTTAAAATTACATAAGGATTTTGAATTATAATCTCTTTTTTAGCGAAACGAATCATCGCAGTAACGGCGGGAGTAATATCATTACGTTTTCCTCTAAACGAATGCTTGTCGAGTACTATTACCGGATATGAGCGGTCGCCATAAAAAGGGCTGTAAGAAGCGTAAGACTGCATATGCTTATACTTCGAAAGTTCCTGATTATATTTAGCCGCTATTTTATTATCGCCCGGAAGCACGCCATTACCGAGTAAGTAAGAGTTCATAGCCCGCCTTGCTATTTCGAGATCGAGTGAACGGGAAACCCAATTTCCAAAAATATCGCGTTTAAGCACATAAGCTGTATGTGAATTAAATTCTTCATCGAACGCTTTTCGCATTTCGGCGGCGGCGCCTTTTGAACGCAATAAAACATCGGTATCACGATAAACATATCCGGCATCACGAGGATCGACGAAGTAATTCATCGATATATTCCTGCCGCCACAAATAAACCACTCAGAATCTGTTATTATTATTTTATCGTGGTTAGAGCCTATTAAATTTCTGATATTACCGATAGCGCTGAGAATTCTCTGACTTACGGCGTTATAAGTTTTTATTTCCACATTCGGTACTTCGAGAAGCTCCTGAAGATAATCCTGACCCATTATGGTCCTTGTAAGAGCTTTAGTGCCGCGGGCATCCATCATTATTCTTATTTTAACGCCTTCGCGAGCTTTTTTAAGCAAAAGTCCGAGCATGGACATTCCAAAAATATCTTTTTCAACAATAAAATACGTAAGATCGATCGAATGTTTAGCATTCGAAAGCATATACCATCTTGCATACCATGATTCAACATTATCGGTTATCATCCTTACCTGAGCGGTCTGATTTCCGCTCTGACGATTAAGTTCGTCAAAAACACCGGCGGCGGTAAGATTGTCCGCGGCATTACTTTGCGCGGCCGCCGGAACTATTACAGAAACTAAAAGGGCCGTAATTAAAAGCACGTTCGTCAAAGTCTTAAAATTCAAATTCATAACAGCCTCCTTATTTTTAA
>CAYQWL010000015.1:0-29102 GCA_964421195.1 uncultured bacterium
AAATTAATCGCAAGGCCGTTTTTATCGATCAATCCGGAAATCACGTTAATTATTTGAATGGCATCATCAGGGTTAAGTATAAGTCCGTTTATAAATTTTATAGTTTCCGTCCCCGCTTCCATTTCAGCTTTCATACTTTCACAACTTTTACGTTCGGCATCAAGACGTTCGAATTTATTTTTCGACTGTTTCAATTCACGATCGGCTTTCTTTAACGCCGCATTATGCCATGGATAAATCCAGTAAAAATATAAAGCAGGCGTAACGAATATTATAACGCTTAAAATCATGGCTTTTTCATTCCAGCCAAGACCGGTTGAAGCGGCGCTGATTTTTTCATATAATTGCCTTAATTTATTCATTTATCGGCCTTTCTATTATCGAATTCACAATCAAATTGGAATTCAATTAAATTCGCTTTTTTTTCGGATCGCTTCAAACTCACCCTGACAAAATTTTTATTTTTTTTTAATTCATCGCTAAAATTTATAACCCGTCCGTATTCCGCGGCAGTACCATTTAAAACGAGCATGGGCCGAACGTCGTTAATAAAATTTAAAGAACTGATTATAGAATTTTCGGGCAGCTGGGCGGCAAGCGACGCCAGCGCTTCATCGAGGCGATATTTTTTAAATTCTATAAAATTACGCGCATTCTTTTTTTTAGAATATAATTCGTATTCATCGAATATTTTATTACGCGCCTTAACCGCTTCAGTTGAGTTCAAACCGTCATATCCGGAATCATATTCTTTTTTAAATGACGAACAGGAAAAAATTTTATAAAAATCATAAATAATCAATGAAGAAAAAATCGATAAATATATAAAACTGATTGCTAATGCCACGTTTATAAATTTATAATCCGATAGAATTTTAAGACCCGGTGCATTTGAAGCTATAAAATCGTTAAAGCGCGTTTCACCGCTATTTTTACCCGGAAGCTTCGCCGCCGCAGGCCTTTCATTAGAAAAATTAATTTTATATTCAGGAAGAAAATATTCGCTCAATGCTGAACATAAATTTAAAAAAGACAGATTGTACTGCTCACATGTGCTTAAATTACATTCGCCGTTGTCAAAAAAAGCCCACGAATCGCCTCTGATTACCGCCGCTTCAAACGCATCGTCAAAAAAAGAAATTATGCCGGGAATTTCAGAATTACCGCCATATAATACTATTTTTTTCATAATCTGAGAACCGAGCGTCGAATCACGAAAATGAGCGAAATAATAACCGGTGCTTAATCTAATACGTTGAAATAATTTTTTAAACGATAAATTAAGCACTTTATGCAAATTAGCATTAGGCGCGGAATCGTCAAGCGCATCAACCGCGTCCTGCGACATGAGGCCTATCTTAAATTTCTTCTCTTCACTCGCTTCGGGCGAAAGCATTTCATCCGAACTCATCGTCTTTACCACTGTAGTAAGAGAACTTCCGCCCATATTTATTTCCTTGGAAAACCTCAGTCCATTCACGCCGACAAAATTAACGCTCATCTGCGAATTACCAAAATCAAGAAACATAATTACTTCGTTATCTTTAATATCTGAAAGTAAAGAAGAATTCTTTGCGTATGAAAAAAGACCTATCGCAGCAGGCATGAATCCGGCGCATTTAAGTCCCGCCAGTTCAGCTATACCATTATACCTATCAATAAGTTTATTATCGATTATAGTAACTACCGCCTCGATCTTTTTTTGATTAATCCCTTCCTCGGATTTAATCTCAAATTCACGGCTTATTTTAAAATCTATCTTAAAATCTTCCGCGGATATGCTTAATTCTTTCTTTATTTCCGACTTTATCGTTTTATCGATTAAATCATCGTTCATTTTCGGAAACGTCATAACTCTTATTAAGCACTGCGGTCCGTTTAAAACAAAAAGCGCTGTATCGCAGGTAACCTGGTTTTCATCGAGCATTCGTTTTATAACCCCGGCAATAAATTCAACGCCCTGAGACTCGCTTCCGATCAATTGATAAAAAGCTATTTTCGAAAGCGTAATCTCGCCGTTTTCATTTAAATGCGCGCAGGCTATTTTAACGGCCGCGATTCCAATATCGATAGCGATTATTTTATTCGCATTACCAGCAATAGATTTTTCCATAACCATCATTATCACTACCAACCAATAATTATCTTTACCGTTTATAATATAAAAACTTCGCCAATCCGTTCGATTATTGCACCTTTATCGCCACTGAAGCGGCCGCCGTATTTTCGGCATCTCTAACGAATAATTCCACTTCTCCGGTTGAATTGCCTTTTACTATGGCGCTGTCTTTATTCTGACTCGTAATTTCAGCGACGGTATTATCATTTGGCGGTATCAGAGACCATACGAGAGCGGCTGAGGTAGAAACCAGGCCATTTTCATCTATATAATTCGCGTTATACTGCCTTGCGGTGCCAACCAGAATCGGCTCGGATGATATACTTTTAAATTTAATATACGGCTTATTATCGCCGCCCGCCGAACTGCTTACGCCAAAACATACCGGAACCGCGATATTTCCTCCGGCAAGCAATATTTCAATACTGCCGACGGCTTCACCTTTTACTACCGCATAATAAGAGTCATAAGACCGATACACGGTCAACACTTTAGCTACCTTTTCATCGGTCGAAGTAATCGATAAAGCGCTGTCTTTTACTAAATTATTATTATTGTTATACGCACGCCCTTCGATTATTACATGCTCGCCAACCTTCACGCCCTCGATGGAACTTATTTCCAGACCCGCTCTGTACGCTTTTATCCGGCTTATATAATGAACGTCGTCATTGACGCCAAGCTTCAGTTTATCACTCGAACAGCCGCTGTTAAGCCAGAACAATATGGCGGCCGGAAACAGTATCATAACTATTATTTTTATACTTTTCATAATAATTTTACCCGCCGTTAATTTAAATTTATAGCCGCTCGCCGAAAAATTTCGATAAATTTCAACACATTCGAAAACACCGCGCCGCTACATTTTACGCTATTTTAACTTATCGGCGAAAATTTATAAAAAAAAAGACTGAAAAGTTGAATTTATTAATTATGAATAAATACTGAAACTATAAAAAAGATAAAAAAGATATTAAACAAAAAGAAAAAAAAGAAAAAATATAAAACAAACGGATTTTTACAGATAAATTATATAGGTGTAAGAAAAGCCAAACGACTTAAAAACGCTTACCTGTATTTAATTTAATTTTCCACTAACAAATACAACTATATCGTCTTTTGCCGAAGCGGCATTGGTGCCGGTTACGGTATCATCGCCGCATGAATGCAAATAGAGTCCGGGAACTTCGCCTAATTCTTTAAAAATATCACAATCACGAGCATTAAAAGTAACGGTTTCACCGTCTGAATCTTTACCATTAAAAACAAAATCCGGCCCTGAACCAATCACGCCAAGAGCAATTTTTGCGCCCCATGCGTCAACGGAAATTTCACTTGTCGTACCGTCCATATAAGGGCCTTTCCAGCCGCGCACCTGAACAGGCGAATAATTTAAAACCGCAAGAGTCCTGGAATGATAACCCGAACCGGTAGTAACTACGGGATTCATTAAATCGACTATACTGGACGGCCAGACGCTTGTATCGGCATTAAAATTCTTAATAGCCTTTGCCAGGGACGCAAGCGAGGTCCGCGTGGCATTGATTTTACCGGTCGAAAGAACCTGACTGACTTTAGGTAATGCTACAGCTATTAATAAACCGAGTATAACCAGAACTATCATAATTTCAACGAGCGTAAAACCTTTTTTTATATTGGCAATAGTTAAAAAATCTGACACAAATACCTCCAGCTTCATTTTTAAACGAACGCCCAAAATCATCCAGATCAAACGTTTAAATATGAATTTATATTTTTTCAATCACTTTATTTTTTATTACTTTTCTTCAATCGATTTTTGATTTTTTTATCGAGGCTTATTATACATAATTTCAATTGAATTTTCAATAGCGATAATAAAATAAATGTAATTATAAAAAATAATACAAAAAAAAGGCATGGTTATGGTTATTGATTTAATGAACCATTTTATGTTATAATACATACACTTTTATCAAAGATGATAATTTTATTATTTAACACATAATATGTAAACAACATGTAAACTCTTATCAGAGATAAAAAGTGTGTAAACTTAATGATATAAAACAATAAAAAGCATAAAAAAGCATAATAGTTCGATATAATAAAATTAAAACAAAAAATGGTATGGAGGTAATTCGTGCAATTCATTAAAGATTTAAAAAAATACCACTGGCCAAAAAGTCCGCAGGAAGCCGTCAGATTATTAATGCAGGAACCCTGCGCCGAAATAATAGCCGGCGGAACCGATCTTCTCGTAAGCGGATTAAAAAGCGGACCTGTATCCAATCTTGTCGATGTAACCCGCTGCGGGCTTTCTTATATAAAAAAAGATAAAAAGCACATTAGAATAGGCGCCGCTACTACAATATCAGAAATACAGCATTCACATGAAATTAAAGATTTTGCCGGCGGCATTCTTTCGGAAGCGGCGCGAAAATTCGTTTCAGTGCAAATCAGAAACGCCGCCACTATCGGCGGCAATCTTGGCGCCGCCATGCCGTCTTCAGATTTAGCGCCTGTTCTTATGGCGCTCGACGCTAAAATAATCGTCTGCGGTAAGGAAAATAAAGAATTCACCATCAATGGTTTTTACATTTCAAAAAGAAAAACTGTAATGGCGCCTTATGAAATTATAACCGAAATAGAGCTTCCAATCTATTCAGGAACCGGCCGTCAGGGATACGCTTTTCAAAAAATCGGCCGCACCGAAATGGATATAGCGATAGTAAACGGCGCGGCTTCAATCATAATCGCCGGCGATGGAACCGTCGATCAGCTCCGCCTCGCGCTCGGTTCGGTAGCGCCCAACACCATCCGCTGCCTCGAAATAGAAAAAAATCTTACCGGAAAAAAACTCGACAAAAAAATAATCGCAGCCGAATGCGACAACATCGCCAGATCGATCGATCCAAAAACGGACGTACGCGCGTCCGCTAAATACCGGGGCACGATAGCTAAAGTCATTGCATCGCGTCTTATCGAAGAAGCCTATATCAAAGCTGGAGGTAAAATCTAATGAAATTAAACATAAAAGTAAACTCCGAAAATAAAGTATTCGATATCGATATACGCGACACGCTTCTTGACGTACTTCGCGCTAACGGTTATACATCTGTAAAACACGGTTGTGAAACCGGAGAATGCGGCGCCTGCACCGTAATTTTAAACGGCGCGGCCATAAATTCCTGTATTTATCCGGCGGTTAAATGCGAAGACGCCGAAATTATAACCTGCGAAGGCCTCGAATCTAACGGAAAATTATCCGCGCTTCAAGAAAAATTCGTCGAAATGGGCGCCATACAATGCGGTTACTGCACTCCGGGAATGCTGCTGTCGGCCCATGCGCTTCTTATGAAAAACCCCGATCCAAAACTCGAAGAAGTCAAAGATGCGCTTTCTGGAAATTATTGCCGATGCACGGGTTATAAAAAGCCCATAGATGCCGTTATGGCTGCAGCCGAACAGATAAAGGGGGCGAAATAATGTCCGAAATCAAAAATGAATTCATGGTAAATAACGAAGAATTAAAACGTAAATTAAGCGAAGTCGGAAAAAACAAACGCAAGATCGACGGCGATAAAATAGCTCGCGGCAAAGCTCTTTACGTTGACGATATAAAAATTCCAGTAGATAAGCTTTACCATGCAAAAATACTTCATTCACCGCACGCGCACGCTATCATAAAAAAAATTGACGCTGCGCAGGCGCTCAAACTTCCAGGCGTTATCGGCGTTTTCTCGCACGAAAATGTGCCGCGCGTGCCCTTTACTACCGCCGGACAGAATTATCCCGAACCTTCGCCTTACGACACCTTCGTTTTTGATTCAAAAGTCCGCTATGCGGGAGATCGAGTATGCGCCGTAGTGGCTGATAATCCGGATACAGCCGCGCGCGCGCTCGAACTTATAAAAGTAGAATACGAGCCGCTGCCGGCCATTTTAAATATGCGGGAAGCCGCCGGCAATAAAACGATAATCCACGACGAACTCGATTCAAGCGGTATTTTTGATAAAAATAAAAATATAGCCGCCCACGTTCAGGCTTCTATGGGCGATCCCGAAAAAGCCTTCAAAGAAGCCGATTATGTATTCGAAAATGAATACAGCGTACAATACGTTCAGGCCGCGCCCGTAGAACCTCATATCGCCGTCACATACTATGACGAAAACGACCGGCTCGTAATTTATTGTTCAACGCAGGTGCCTTTTCACTCACGGCGCATAGTGGCACAGGTACTCGGCATACCCGTGCAAAAAATACGCGTTATTAAACCACGCACCGGCGGCTCATTTGGCGTCAAGCAGGAAATACTCGTCGAAGATCTATGCGCGATGCTCACGCATCTTACTAAAAAAGCCGTAAAACTCGAATATACCCGAAAAGAAGAATTTTGCGCCGCGCGTACAAGGCACCCGCAAATTATAACGATTAAAAGCGGGTTCAAAAAAGACGGCACCATAACGGCTCTTTCAATGAAATTGCTTGCCAACACGGGAGCTTACGGCGCCCATGCGCTTACGGTCCAGTGCAATACCGGTTCAAAGGCGCTCTGCCTTTATAACACGCCCAATGTTTATTTTGAAGCCACCATAGTTTACACCAACCTTCCCGTCGCGGGCGCGCTTCGCGGCTACGGCGGACCTCAAGGGCATTTCGCCCTTGATTCGCATTTCGAAGAATGCGCAAAAAAAATGAATATCGACAGCATCGAACTGCGTCTTAAAAACCAGGTAAAAATCGGCGAAGAGCTTACGCTCACTAAAGCGCTCGGCGAAGGCCGCGAAGGGTTTTTGCAGATACTGCGCACCTGCGGTATGAAAGAATGTCTCGAAAAAGTAACGAAAGACCTTGATTATTATAATAAAAGAAAAGAATATGAAGAATCGAATAAAAAAAGTCATATTAAACGCGGAGTTGGACTCGCTACTACCATGCACGGCAGCGGAATTCCCGGCGTGGATATGGGCGCGGCTTCGATTAAAATAAACGATGACGGTTCTTTCAATCTTCTATGCGGAGCTACCGATCTTGGAACAGGGTCGGATACCATATTATCGCAAATAGCGGCGGAAGTTCTTAAAATACCCACCGATAAAATAATAATATATTCTTCAGATACCGATATGACGCCTTTCGACGTCGGCGCTTACGCTTCTTCAACCACCTACATATCAGGCGTAGCCATCGCTAAAGCCGCCGCGCAATGCCGCGATCAAATCCTTAAAACCGGCGCGTTGCTTTTAAAAGAAAATATAGACGATCTCTATTGTGAAAATTCGGCGGTACATTCTAAAAAAACTAAAGCGAATTTATCATATCGTGATATCGCGCTATATACGTTATATAAAGAAGACCAGTATCAAATCATAGGCACCGGTTCACATATAACCTACGACTGTCCTCCGCCGTTCTGCGTTCAGGGATGCGAAGTCGAAATAGATACCGAAACCGGAGTTATAAAACTAATTAAATTTTCCTCCGCCGTCGATTGCGGACTCGCCGTAAACCCCGTTATGGCCGAAGGCCAGATCGAAGGCGGCGTCCACATGGGATTGGGATATGCACTCTGTGAAGAAATGAAATTCGATTCTAAAGGCGTCATGCTCAATCCAAATTTTCTTGATTATAAACTGCTTTCAACTCTCGACATGCCTGAAATAAAAACGCATATAGTCGAAACTTTTGAACCAACCGGCCCGTTCGGCGCAAAATCGGTTTCTGAAATACCGGTTGACGGCCCGGCGCCCGCGGTCGCCAATGCCGTTGAACATGCATGCGGCGTTAGAATATACGATCTTCCGATAACGGCTGAAAAATTACTTAACGCGCTTCAAAACGCTAAAAAATAATACTGCGCAATACATGCAGTCCGCCAGTCCGCACGCATATATACTTAAAAACCGCCCGTATCAAAGGTACCGGCGGTTTTTAATAAAACTATATTGACATTTTTAAAAAAATATGATATATAATATTTACTGTTAGCACTTGCGTGGTTCGGCTGTCAACATTATAATGTTTGTTAATTTTTTTTAATTTTAATTTAATTAATTAATTAACAAAAAATAACATACCTTTATTAAGGGGGGAATTTAAAGCAAAATGATCGAAGTGTGCAATTTAACTAAAAATTACGGCGATTTTACCGCCGTATCTAATGTTTCATTCAATGTTAAAGCCGGCGAAATAGTCGGCTTTCTCGGTCCTAATGCCGCCGGTAAAACCACTACGATGCGCGTGATAACGGGATATTTATCTCCGACCGCCGGCAGCGTTAAAGTAGATGGTTACGATGTTTATGACCAGGGAATGCAGGTAAAAAAAATAATCGGTTATCTGCCCGAAAAACCGCCGGTTTATCCAGAACTTTCCGTTTACTCATACCTGAAATTTGTAGCGGAAATAAAAGGCGTCGCCTCGCGTGAAATAGCTAAAAACGTAGATATGGCCATGGAAAAAACATCCATCGGTCAGGTATCGCATAAGCTCATCGGCAATCTATCTAAAGGCTATCAACAGCGCGTTGGACTTGCTCAGGCCCTTGTTCATAATCCCAGAGTGCTTATTCTCGACGAGCCTACAGTCGGACTCGACCCGGCTCAAATAATCGAAGTTCGTAATCTTATTAAAAGTCTTAAAGAATCGCATACTGTAATCTTATCCACTCATATACTGCCGGAAGTTTCAATGACATGTTCACGCGTCGTAATTATCAACAAAGGCAATATAATCGCCGAAGATACTCCGGCTAATTTAACTAAAAAAGTATCAACTGACGAAACTATAGAACTTATTATTTCCGGCGCTTCAGATGAGAAAAAATTAAAAGAGCTTCTTCTATCTTCAGGCGTCGTAAAAACGGCCGAAGTTTCATTTAATAAAGAAGACAATTCTTATAAAGCATCGATATTAGTTAAATCGAGCTTTGATAACGCACCTGAAGTCGCTCAAAAAATTATATCATCCAGTATGAAATTACATAAAATGAATACAATCGAGCTATCGCTCGAAGAAGCCTTTTTAAAACTCATAAGCAGTATGAAAGGAGATGAACGTCAATAATGAGAAACATCTGGTCGATATTTAAAAAAGAGATAATAGCTTTTTTTAGTTCTCCTATCGCTTATATGCTGATAACCGTTTATTTAGTGCTCGCGGGTTACTTTTTTTATCTCGGTTTCGTAAGATTCGCAAATTACGTTAACATGATAGCCGCGCATCCGCAATATGCTCAACAGCTTTCACAATTGAGTCTCGCCGAGCACGTTCTTCGTCCGCTCGCATATAACATTTGCATAGTCGTTTTACTTTTAATACCAATGCTTACCATGAGACTTTATTCCGAAGAAAATAAAATGGGAACTATCGAGCTTCTTCTTACTTCCCCGATAAGCTATTTCGAAATAGTTTCCGGAAAATTTTTCGCATCGCTTTTCGTTTATACTATAATGATGCTTTTTTCCGCGGTTTATTTGTTTATAATCATGAGTTATGGAAAGATAGAAACCGGGCCGGTTATAACAAGCTACCTTGGTCTATTTTTAATTGGAATGTCATTTCTTTCGATCGGAAATTTCACGTCAACGCTCACTAAAAATCAAGTGGTTGCGGCAGTTCTCGGCTTCGGCATACTCCTTCTTTTCTGGGTTCTGGGCTGGGCCGCGGCTAATTCGGAAGGCCGCATGGCGGGTTTTCTGACCTCGCTTTCCATAACCGAGCATTTTGACTCTTTTTCAAAAGGCGTTATTACGATAAAAGACATAATGTATTACCTCAGCTTTACTTTTATCGGACTCTTTTTAACTAAAGTGTCTATCGAATCTACGAAATGGAGGTTATAACAGATGAACGACAATATAGAAAATAAAAACGGCGGCGTTGCTGAGCCGGTTAAAAATAATTCCGTAAATAACGCGGCCGGTATAAATACAAATAATGAAAATTTAAACGCAAAAGCAGATGAATCAGCCGCTAAAAACCAAACAACTTCAGCGGGCATGACAGATAAACTCACGGCAGCTAAAGTAATTTGCGCGATTTTAATTTTAACCGGCATTTGCATCTATTTATTCTCCGAAACAATGACGCTTATGCGCTGGCTGCCTTCGATACTTGGACTTTTAACATTGCTCGGAATCATTATCTATGATTTTAATTACATTTCGGGTAAAGTAAATACGCGTTCGTTTAAATACACGACTAACGCTATTGTTTATTCTATCATAATAATCGTTATTACCGGGCTTATAAATTTTATCGTATTTAAACATGATAAGCAATGGGACCTGACTCAAAACAAACGCTTTTCGCTTTCGGAACAATCGATTAAACTTCTTAAAAATCTTAAATCCGAAGTGGAAATTATCATGTTTTACCCGGATATTTCTAAAATGCAATTCAATGACCTTTTTAAGCAATATAGCTACCATAGCGATAAATTTAAAACTCAATTTTACGATATAAATAAAAATCCTCAATTAGCTAAGCGCTATAATGTTACAACCGGCCAGACAGCCGTAATTAAATTTAAAGACAGAACCGAAAAACTTCAGGGCAATTTCGCCGAACCGGAGCTCACCAACGCTATTATAAGAGTAAGCCGTGAAAGCAAAAAAGGCATATACTTTTTAACCGGTCATAACGAAGCCGACTGTGACGCTATGACGGAAAAGGGTATGTCGGCGCTTAAAGATACGCTGATAGAGCTTAATTACGAAGTAAAAAAATTGAACCTTTTACAGGAACAAAAAATTCCCGCGAACTGCGCCGCGCTTATTATAGCCGGCCCGCAAACCGAGCTCACTCCCGATGAAACCGGCTATATAACATCCTATCTTAACGCGGGCGGAAAAGCCTTTATAATGCTCGATGTCAAACCATTCGCTCGACGGCCTGCTTTCACAATACGGCCTCGAAGCCGGAGCCGATCTTATCATCGATCCAAAACCCGCCTTTAAAATGATGGGACTCGGCGATTATACCATTCCGCTCGGCATGATATACGATCCGAACCATGCAGTGACTAAAGAATTCAATTTAGCCACGCTATACGCAATGGCGCGTTCCATAAACTTAAAAAATAATGCCGGCGTAACGCTTACCGCGCTCGCAAAAACATCTCCTGACTCTTACGCCGACCGGACTTATCTGACCGAGACAAATATCAAATTCGACCCTGACAGGGATGCGAAAGGCCCGATAACGGTCATAGCGGCCGCAAGTAAAGTAATACACGAAGCCGCGCCGGTAACTACCTCTGAAACCGAACTCAAATCCGATCCCGACGCCGAAAAAACTAAGAAAAAAGAGATGCGCATCATTCTGGCTGGAACATCGAATTTTGCCCGTAACTATTATGTAAACATCCAGGGCAACGGAAGCTTAGTAATGAATATTATAAATTACCTCGCCGAAGAAGAAGACCTTATAGCGATTAAACCTAAAACTAACACTCCGCAGGGAAAAATAGATCTTACCCAGCAGGATGCAAATAATATATTCTACCTGACTTTATTTTTAATGCCGGGCCTGGTCGTTTTAAGCGGATTTACAGTATGGTTTTACAGAAATAAATAATCAAACAGAGGTGAAATATAAAAATGAATTATATTAAAACTATAATAGCTTTAATAATACTTGCCGGTCTTGGATATTACGCAAGCATACTCGATAAAATGCCGGCCGCAGAAAATGCCGATTCCAGAAAAGAAGATTTTATAAGCGGATTTGCTTTAGATAAACTCACTAATTTTCAGATAAAACGCGATTATGATACTTTTGCCATTGAATTCGCAAAAAAAGCGAAAGATGAATGGTTCATGCAAAAACCGTTCGACACTCTCGCCGATCAACAGATAATCAACGAGCTTATAAACGGCATACGCACCGCTAAAGCGGATTCTAAAATAACGGAAAAAGAAGTATCGAATTACGAAGATTTTGGCCTGGGTACAAAAGCCGTTATGATAACCCTTAAGGCCGATACGAATGAATTAATTCTTCGATACGGTAATAAAAATCCTGACGGTTCTTTCGGCTACGCCTGCGTAAATAATTCTAAAGACATCGTTCTCGTAGAATCGAAACTGCTTAATGACGCCCTTAAAAGCGTATTCGAATACCGTGATAAAAAACTTGCGTCATTTAATCCGGCGTCTATAACTTCTTTTGAGATTTCATATCCCGCTTCGAACGAAGTGTATCTATTTAAAAAAGAACACGATTTCTGGCATGTGGCCGACGCCGAAAAAAGCCGGGCAGACGGAGAGGAAATCGATAAAATACTTAACAGGCTCAATTCCGCGCGCGCCGTTTCTACGATAGATGAAAATTCAAGCGAGTACAACGAATCTTCGGTACAGAAAGGCACCGGCGAAATCTCATTAAATTTTTCGAGTTCCAATACGGCTGAAAATGCAATTGAATTAATAATTGGACGCGATTATCCCGCAGATTCCTCAAATTGCTTCGTAAAAACTAACTATAAAAAAGAACTGCTTTTAATAGATAAAAACATAAAAAAAGACCTCGTTAAACAACATTTTAATTTCTGGCCCAAAAAATGCCTTGACATCAAACCTAATAACGTAAATTCAATAATATTAATTCCAGGCGACAGCGTCGCGGTCGAACTCAAGAAAAATGGCAGCGAATGGAAAATCGTCCGGCGCGGCAGCAAAGAAGTTTCTGTAGCTGCCGATTCAGCTAAAGTAGAATCATTCGTTAATTCTTTACATCAGGCCAGAGTCGATCATATTATTGCCGAACCTACCACTGCCGATATAACTTCCGGATTCGATAAAGCAACCTACGAAGTAAGACTCGGCCTTACCTTTAGCGGACGGACTGAATCTGTTTTCATAGTATCGTCTAATTACGAAACTCAGCCCTATGTACGCTGTGACGAAAAACACCGTATATACAGAGTAAGAAAAGACGCGATCGATGAAATAATAAATGCGGGCCGCGCTATAGCCGCTAAAGAAAATTAAAAAGATCTATAAGTTACCGAAAAATATCAATTAGCCAGTTAAAATAATTAAGTAAAAATAACTATAATATAAAAAGGACGAAAGAATAAACACAAATTTTTCTTTCGTCCTTTTTATATTTACAACAACAATAAAAATAAATGAATTATCAATGTACATTTTTACATGCATTTCGATTTCATCATTACATTAAAAAATGTATAAAATAATTTCCATTACATTTTTTGATGTAAAATTTCATTATTTTTTGGGCATAAAAATTGCTTCATTATAATGTGGAAATAAAGGCAGTATGTAGTATGTTATTTCTTAAGTAAAAATAAGCCCGGTGAATTTTATGAAAAAAACGCTGCTTTATTCCATTCTTATTTCTTTTTGTTTAATGCTTACCATTAATCATTCCGTCGCATGCGAATCAAAACCCGCGGATGAATCCGTCGAGCCATCTTACGAATTCAAATTAACCGAACGCGAAGCCGCTAAAATCGCATATAGTGATTTTATAAAACAGAGCGGCGAGGTTATGATTCCTGAACTCTGCCTTCGAGTTACAAACATTATCGAAGAAAATAACGTTTATTGCGTAACTCTGGCTATTTATGAAAAAGAATCAAATAAAATCGTTCATGAATGCGCTGTTTATTATATAAACGCAATAAACGGCCGAATTATTTCCGTAAAAAAACTTTCCGATTCATCTACTGAATCTTATAGCGAAATGCTCGCTTCAGAAATAATATGCGGCAATTATTCAAGCGCCGATTTATTATTGGCAAAATTAAATACATGCCCCCGTAATGAAAGCGCTTTATATTTTCAAATATTTGAAAACGCAAAACATATCGCTATGGCAAAAATTATAAAAGGCGAAGGCGGTATGGAAACGGTTTCGAAATATTTCGATAACATCGTTTATTAATCACATTTCTGAACGAAATTTTATTATACAATAAATCTAATTCTTTAATATATTTAATCAAACAATAAAGCCGGCATATAAAATTATAAGCCGGCTTTATTATTTATTAATAATATTTTTATAAAATTCATTTTTTTCGCTGCTTTTTTATTTTTTCTGCTGGTCTCTTATAAAATTAGCTATTGATCTATCGTAAGTACGTTCCGCCTGCCTGGAAAAAAAACATCCCGGCAGTTCGTTACTGCGCCTGTGGTATTCTATACATTCACAGCATACTCCCTTACGCGGACACGGCTCATAAGTGCAACTGCACATATTATTCTTATTAATTGTTTTTTTACATTCCACCTTTTAATCACTCTCCATTCAAATTAAACGGGAGGTCTTTTAATCAGACGCTCCCGTTATATAAATTAAAATTTTATTAAATTTTTCATTTATAAAAGCCCGGTTTTATGATTAAATTCATCGATCATTTTATCCCATTCATCTACCTGGTCGAATGTCTTTTCCCAGAACTCAGGATGCCACAATTCGTTAAGTTCTTCAGTAGTTTTTCCCTGCTGTTCAACCCAGGTATAATATTTAAGATTATGTATAGCTTTCTGATCGTAATAATTCAGCTCACGCATATTATCGATGCCTATACCTTTTAAATAACGTTCGCTATCTATTGCGGCCTGCACTTCAGTATATTTACCATATCGCTGATTAAGTTCGTCAATTCTTGAATCGTACATATTGGCGGCGTCGGTAAAAGACATAAAAATATAATCGTTTTCATTATATTCATAATATTTAGCTACTTTAATAGCCGTAAGCATATTACTGATACTCGATATTCCAAGAAGTTCAAGTTTCGACAATACTTCATCCGAAACACCGTTTTTCTTTAAATACATTCTGCCTGCTTTTTCATTAAATAAACGCAGCAGCCTCATGCACGCTTCATCGTCTATAGCGACTACCGCATCGGTATTTCTAACATTATGCACCCATGGCACATGCTTGTCGCCTATGCCTTCAATACGGTGCCCGCCGAAGCCGTTTAAAAGTAAAGTCGGGCATTGCAAAGCTTCAGAAGCGGCTACTTTCATATACGGCGCTATTTTTTTAAGATAATCGCCCGCCGCGATAGTGCCGGCGGAACCGGTGGCTGAAACATAACATGAAAGCCTCTTATGCTTGTTTTTAATTGATTTAAAAACCTCTTCGAGCGCGGAGGCGGTAATATGATAATGCCATATCGGATTGCCAAATTCATCAAATTGATTAAATATAACGCAGTCTTTGCGATTTTTTCTAATATCCCAGCATTTATCGTATATTTCTTTAACATTGCTTTCACAACCCGGAGTAGCGATAACTTCTGCGCCTATCTGCCTGAGCCAGTCAAAACGCTCACGGCTCATTTCTTCAGGCAAAATAGCGACTGGAACGGTATCAAGAAGAACGGAATCAAACGCTCCGCCGCGGCAGTAATTACCGGTCGAAGGCCACACTGCTTTTTGCGTGGTAGGATCGAACTCGCCCGTTACAAGACGCGGTACGAGGCATCCGAAAGCGGCGCCGACTTTATGCGCGCCGGTCGGAAAATATTTGCCGACAAGACCTATAATTTTAGCCTTAACGCCGCTGATCTCCGACGGTATTTCAAGATAATTAACCCCGCCGAATAATCCGGTTTCTATATCGTTTTTCCATGTTATTCTAAAAAGATTAATTGGATTAATATCCCAGAGGCCGACGCCTTTTAATTTGTTCTTTATTTTTTGAGGTATTTTTGACGGATCTTTCTGCTGCGCGAAAGTAGGAATTATAATATTCCTCTCACGACAGCGTTTTATAGTTTTTTCAAGAACTTTTTCGTTGACTTTAATAGACATTAAAATGCCTCCACTTTCTGTTCATTAATAAATGCTATACGCACTATTTTTAAGTTAAAATTAATTCATTATACACTATAATTAACTTATTTTCAAGTGTTAAAATATTTTTTGACATTTATTTTTAACCGTATTCTTAAACATTATTAATCGATACTTTACTTTAATAACGGACATAAAATTTAAGGCAAAAAAAATTATCTGACGGGTTCTTGTATCGAACGGTTCTGAAGGCAACTGAATTATTTACCAGACGACAATTCTTTAGGATCTTTAATCTTCGACATGGCTGTCGCGTAACTGATTATCCCGGCCTGGTAAAGATTTTTTATACAGCGGTCCATCGTCTGCATTCCCTGGTTCAAACCCGTCTGGAATTTTACTTTCACGTATCTGATGACGCACGGCCTGAACCGCCGTCAATATTTCGACGGCAAGTGCGCGCCCGCCGCCAATCTGTTGTAAAAGCATCTGCGATAATATCCCCTGCAGAGTAGTTGAAAGCTGTATACGTACCTGCTCCTGTTGATGTGGCGGAAAAACGTCGATTATACGGCTCACGGTCTGCACCGCGTCGTTCGTATGAAGCGTGGCTATCACTAAATGGCCCGTTTCCGCCGCGGTAAGCGTCGCCGCAATAGTTTCCGTATCGCGCATCTCGCCTATGCCTATAACGTCCGGATTCTGTCTTAATATATGATGAAGCGCGGAAGAAAACGACTTTACATCCGAATAAACTTCCTGTTGAATCACTACCGATTTTTTATGCGAATGAACGTATTCGATAGGATCTTCGACCGTAATTATCTTGGCGCGGCGTTCCTTATTAATAAAATCTATAATCGAATTAAATGTCGTGGTCTTTCCGGAACTTGTGGGCCCGGTTATTAATATAAGACCATTAGGCTTTCTGGCAAGTTCTTTCACTATTTCCGGAAGATTCAATTCTTCGATAGAAGGAATTTCACACGGAACTATTCGAATGGAAGCCTCCACCACTCCTTTTTGATAATAAACGGCTATGCGGAAGCGCCCTATTTCCTCCAGAGTCATCGAAAGATTTAATTCCCATTCAGATTCGAACTTTTCAAGCTGAGTTTGATTAAGTATGCTATAAATTAAACTCCTGGTATCTTCGCCGTCGAGCGCCTGCGATTCCATAAAAGAAATATCCCCGTCAATCCGGAATACCGGCGGCCGGCCTTCTATAATATGCAGATCAGAAGCATTTTTGTCCTGCGCCATTTTTAAAAGGCCTATCATGGCCTGACGCGCGGATGTTTTTGACATATTACCTCCTGGCAGTTTATTATTCTTCTTTATACTCTAAATTTTCTATGGCTTCGTCTTTTTCCAATCTCAAAAAAATGCGCGGCTTCCATTCGCCTTTAAATAAATCACTATATTATTATATACTTAATTATTATGTATATATATACTAAAACATTAATATGATCGAATAATCAGAAATTACAAAGCGCGGGAAATTTTTCTTCTTTTATTTAACGGCCAGGCCACTCTATACAGCCGCCCTATAAAATCAGCTTTTTTCAGCCGGGCCGCGACCGAAACCGGACGGCCGTTAATAATACCGGTAGCGAAGGCAAAATATTCATCGCCCGCATTGATAAATTCAGTTCCGGCAAATGCTTTTACCGCATCGGAATTCAGCGGATAAAATTTTTGACCGATGTTAACGCCGTTAATATATATCCCGTCCGTTTTAAAATTAATCTTTTCACCGGGAAGCCCTATAACCTTTTCAAAATATTCGCCGCGAACATAAATATTATTTCCGGCATAAAGCGCGCCGCTTAATTTAAAAAGCAATAAATCGCCGCGAACTATATTAAGTTTCGAGCGTTCACTCACATTTACGACTATACGCTCGCCGTTTTCAAATACCGGCGAAAAAACGTCAGTATGAATTTGAACAACATAGTTATAATAATACTGATAATTAGAATAGCCCCCAAGAAAAACAGCCGATGTAACTATTACATATAAAAATCTTATTAAAATCGAACTGAATCGATAATTAGAATCGTCAAGCAAATTAAATTTCCTGCGATATATACTGAAAGCATGGGTAAGACAATAGGTATAAATAAAATAAGCGGCGGCTAATAAAGGCATATCGATATAAAAAGTACCCGTAAAATAAATTACGCCCGTTATAAATAAAATAAAAGAAAATGCAAAAACGGCCGCATAAAAAAAATCCGATAAAAAAAAAGCATGTGCAAGGCCGGGAAATATTAACGAAAAAACAGCTATTTTTAATAAATCGGAAGAATCGTTAAAAACGATTTTTTCATTTTGCTTTTTTTCAGCTTTTGCGAGAGCTATAACGCTATCGTCAAGCGCCGCTCCGCATTCTATACAGTATAAGCTGTTGGGAAGCAACGGCTTTTTACAGCCAGGACAATCCATTAATACACCCGCCTCGCAAAAAAATATCAATCAATATGCATAAAAGTTCAAAACCGCTTTAAAACCAAAACACGAAAACAATAATCTATATTAAAACTTATAATAAAATAAATTAATTACCGGCATTATAAAAGCCGGATGAAAAACTTAATTATATATTTTACGATAATTTAATTTCAACGGTTTTCCGGTTTGATATCGATGCCGATTCTTGGCTCCGGCTGATAATATTCCGGCGTCTTAACGTCGCTTTTAACTTCACCGACGATCTCTTTTAAAATTTTCGCGACATCGGCGCAGCCCCTGCCGGGTATTCCTTTAATATGAGCTTTTACTTCGCCCGTTTCGCTTATTTCTATTTCAATTTCATGCTTACGGCTCATTTTTCTGGCCTCCCAATTTAAAAAAATTATATATTTTATTAAATAACCTGATCAAAAATTTATTACGGCCTTTAACACGCGCCTCGCCTTCTATCGAAGGATTGTTAGTTGACTTTAAATTTATAGACTGCCTGTAATAAAACTGCGCCTCATTTAAAAAATCGAGCTTTTCATTTAAATAAGCAATCCGCTCGTATATATAAAAATTACACATCCCGTTCTGAACGGCTTTTTTAAAATATGAAAGCGCCCGTGAATAATTTTCAGTCCGCACTAAAGCCATGGCTATTTCAAAGTCAAGATTTTTAGCGCCGTTCATATTTTTAAAATCGCGGCATTTTTGAAAACATACAAAAGCGTTATTATAATTTTTCATATTCAACAATATCTCACCGCGCGCAAACCATAAAAAATAACATGGCGTTTTTTTCGCAAGCGCGCCGTCGGAATAAGCAATAGCTGATTCTTTATCATTGCATAAAGCGAGAGTTAAAGCATACATCGACTGCGCCGCCGCGGAAACGCCGAAATATTCATAAGCCTTTTTCGCCCATATAAGCGCATCTGAATATTTTCCGAGCTGTATCTGCGCGAGAACCTGATAAAGCCAGGCATCTTCATCTTTATTATTTTCCGAAAGACATTTTGAAAAATTAAATAAAGCATTTTCATATTCACAATTTTCATAACTTGTGAGCCCGGCATTTTTAAAATATGACGAATCGTATATAACTCCGTCAGATTCCGATATCTTTCCGAAACGAATCTGCGCATCAGATTTTTTTTGCGCCTCATAAACCGAAACAAGGCCGCTTATTTTCTGCGCGGCGCTTAATGACGCCTCACGGGAATTTTTTTTCTTTTCAGAAATATCCGCTCCGCTTAATTCGGCATTTTTTTTATCGCCTTCTACTTCGAGCCATTTAAATCTTCCCAAAAGTCATACTCCACATTTAAATATAGCGGCGCCCGCGAACACTTTCACATTACCGCCGCGTTATCATCGTTATTGCCATTTTCTGAGCGTAATTTTTATGCCGCCTTCATCCGTCACGCCGTCGGCTATTATATTATAGCCTTTATTCGCGAGCTCCGATTTAAGCTTATTATAAACATAAGCTTGAGTAGTTTTATTTATAATTTTTTTAGCCTCGTTCTGAAGCTCTTTTTTTCCGGCCTTCGTACCGGCGGCGCATTTCACCCGGCAGGCGCACATTCCCCGGGCATCTTTAACGAAAGTAAGTTCATATTTTCCATTCGTAAATTTCAAGCTGTCTCCGTCTTTCATCGTAGATACTATTTTATGAGTGGATTCAATTCCGACTTCTTCGATCATATCGCCGCAAACATCGGATATACCTTTTACATCTTCCAATTCAGACACTCCGCTTAAAACATTGTATCCCATCGAAAGCGCCACTCCGGTTACAAGCGACGCGTAAACCGGCCATGAACCCGCAATAACCGGTGCAAGTACAAGTATAGTTGACATTTTACCTCCAGCTCGACAATAATAAAAAAATTAAATATTTAAATAACGATCAATTAATAAATACTATAAAAGTTTTACTATAAAAACTTAAAATTCAAGCCTGCGGCCGGGTTTAACGCCGGAATTTTCGCCTTGTTCGGACGGTTTCGAAGCCATAACCGCCCTGCATAACGCCCAGCCGCGCAGCGCATCTATATCCTCTTTCATCGTTTTAGAAAGCGGAACGGTTTGATTCAAAGCTTTAGATAAATGATCGCAACCGAGCGCTTCATTTTTATAAAACGCCTCGAATAATGCTGATATTACCGCCTGCTCTATCTCGGCTCCTGAAAATCCTTCAGAAGCGGAGATCAATGAATTCAAATCAAATTTTTCAGGCGCCGCGCCGCGCTTTTTCAAATGTATTTTAAATATTTCTTTACGCTCGGAAGCGCACGGCAGATCCACGAAAAAAATCTCGTCCAGACGGCCTTTACGCAAAAGCTCCGGCGGCAGGGCCGATATATTGTTCGCCGTCGCTATTATAAAAACCGGAGTTTTCTTTTCCTGCATCCAGGTAAGAAAAGTAGCGAAAACACGGGATGAAGTGCCGGCATCCGAACCGCCTGAATTCATTCCGCTGAACCCTTTATCGATTTCATCGATCCAGAGGATCGCCGGCGCGATAGACTCTGCAACTTTAACCGCGCGTCTGATATTTTCTTCCGAAGAACCTATAAGAGACGAAAAAATACGTCCCATATCAAGCCTCAGAAGAGGAAGCTGCCACAAAGCCGAAACGGCCTTCGCGCAAAGCGATTTGCCACATCCCTGAACGCCGAGCATTAATATCCCGCGCGGAACGGGAAGCCCAAAATTACGGGCCTTTTCAGAAAAAGCGAGCTTGCGCAATTCAAGCCAGCGTTTAAGCGATTCCAGGCCGCCCACATCGTTTACATTTTCAGTAGCATTATAATATTCGAGCAAATTCGATTTTTTTATTATCTGTTCTTTTTCTGATAATATTACAGGAATGCTTTTTGAATCCAGGGAACCGTTTTTTACCAGCGCCCTGGCTATAACATTTTCCGCCTCCGATATAGTAAGCCCTAAAAGCGCCTGCACGATACGCTCTCGTTCGAGCGAATCGAGCTCAACTTTTATATCACGCCCATCGCATATATCGCTTATCATTTTATTTAAAAGCGCGCCGTGGTCATCAGCCGATGGAAGCGGAAGATCGATTACGCTTATATCTTTTTCGAGTTCACACGGAATTTTTAAAACCGGCGAAACCAATACAAGGGTTTTAAAACTTTCTTTTATCGCCGCCGCGATTTCACGCAATTTTCTTATTACGGTAGAGTCACCGAGAAACGGATGAAAATCATGAAAGATAAAAATCGACGGTTCATGAGAATTCAAAACAAAATCGAGCGCGCACATCGGATCTTGAGAACCTTCCGCTATGCTTTTAGCATTGCGCTGCCCCGTTCCGGCGGGCATAAGACCGCTCGTTTGCGACCATGTAATAGTTTTTTTATTTCGCGAACGGCCGATTTTAATAAGGTAATCGTCGGCCCGCCCTTCTTCGAAAGTAGTCATATATATTATCGGATATCTCGCACGAACAAATATATCAAGATCTTTTAATAATTCAACCGACATTAAAATTACCGTCCTGTTTTTTATTTGTAACGCATAACCACGCCGCTCAAAAATAAAACGCGTGTTTATAAGGCATTCGATTATTTATTCTTCAATACGGCCTTCTTCGCTTAAAAGTTTTTCCTGCTTATCGAGCGCAAGTTTAATATTATAAAGCCATTCTTTAAAATGCTCAAAATGACTGCCTATAAGATTGGTAAGCATTTCCGATTCTCTGCCGGTATAATACTCTATTACGAAATTACATAACGCTATGGAACAACCTTCGTCATGAAAAAAATTAAATATATTATTAAAAACGTTTTGCGCGTATTCGTGTTTTTTTGCTTTTTCAGCGATACTTTCAGGTTTCTTAAATATTTTATAAAAAGCCGTACGGTTAAGCAATATTTGTTCAAGACAGGTCTGACCGCGCTGCTGACGGGCCCATATATACAGAACATCGAGCGCGGCCGACATCCGCAAAAATCTGTCGGCGGAGGTAAGGTTTGGCATTATCTCGCTTAAATCACGTTTTCTGATAACTATACGCTGCGTAAATTTAGCGGTGCCTTCGATAAAAGCCGCGATCGTATCAGACCATATTTTGGCCTGAACGATACTCGGAACATTGAAAAAATCTCCGAGCGGCGCGGTCAGCGCGGCGAACGGCCATGCCATAACGGTCCTGAAGAAATTCGCCTTTTTCACCTTATCATCGAAATTACGCAAAGTATTATGCGCATAAATGTAAGAACCGTTTGCGACGCATATAAAGAAAAACTTTACTACGTCCTTTAAAATTATAGATATAAAACCGCTGGCAGCCCATAAAGCATCAAAACCAAGTTTAACTTCATTTAATATCGGCACCGACCATCCGGTCCAGAACAATGACTGAAAAGCATTTTCAAAGTTAATATCATTCCATGACCATTCCTTGACGTCAAGGCCATGGGCCGCAACCAGATCGACCACTATATTACGTAAAAAAGTAATAGTAAACCACAGTGCGGCAAACGTAATGCCCATCATTTTAGAGGAAAACTGCATATAAAAAGTATAATAAGCGGGTATAAAACCTATAGCCAGCCTGAAAAAATTTTTTATCCATGGATTTAAATATTTAAGGTAACGGTTAAAACTTACAGACTCTTCTTCAAATTCATCGCCTATCATGTTTTTACGGCGCTGCTTTTTGCTGCCCATTAAAACGATATGACGCTCGTCTTCCGAAAGACTGTTCCATTCTTTATCAGGCATCGGACGGCCGCCTCCAAGAATAAGGCTCGATATCGGAGCGGGAATTATCGCATGGGTTGCAATAAACCACCTGCGGGATGCCGGCGGAATCGAACGGGATTTAATAAAGCCCATTCCCGGTATTTTAGGATCACGCCCGGTAGCGTCGCTTCCACAGCGAGGCGCTATCGGCCTTTCATGGTAATGATTAAAAGCCGCCATTACCGTCTCCTCTGAAAGGTCATCAATCTTCCAGTCGCTCAAAAAACGCTGAAGTTCATTATAAGTTTTATTATTTAAAATTTCGATAAAACGATTAAAAAGAATCAATTCATTTGGATTACGGCGAGCGCCATCGGTATTATTGAAAGTTTCAACACGGGTAATATATTTATGATTTTTTACAATATTAGTTACGGCATTTTTCATGCCAATCTGAAGAGGATGGATAAATTTAATCTCACCGCCGCAAGCCGTAAGTTGCGGAAAAATACTCTCTTCATCAAAAAAAGCGGAATCATAATCTACCTGTGCGCGGTCTTCTAAAAATTTTTCATTAAGCCGTTCCGGACTCATATCTTCGTAATAACGACGGACAGTCTCATATTGAGACGTGAGTTGATCGAGCTCCCATTGAGATATAAGGCCGATCTTTTTTTTATTTTTAGCCACCTGATACTGAGTGCGTAAATAAAGAACACGTTTATAAGATGTATCGAGAAGTTTCGAATATATAAGTTCGCCAAGATGTATTCTTGAATATTGCCCGCTCGAAACATGTTTTTTCAAATCATTTAAAGTAACAGGCTTCATACATAGATGGGCCATGTCTTCATAACCCTGATTCAGCCGCACTATATGGGTATCGTTAAAATGCTTCATGATTGTATCGATTACGACCTTACGATTCTCGGCGTTTTTTTTAAGGCCGTCGATAAAAACATCGAGTAAATTAGAATTATCTTTAAAAAATTTAAAAAACTCCTCCGGCATCGTAAAATGACCTGGAAGATACTTATAATGCCGGCGCTGCTTACTTTTTCCGACACTGAATTCAATGCCTATAAGCACATCTATACCGAGTATCTTTCCCGCCATTAAAGATTCTTTAATTATCTGAGGTTCAGTTATATCATAATAAACTAAAGTGACGCTCGAAATCCCCTTCACGACAGCATCGAGCAATACCTGGCACGGTGTTTTCCGGCCTTCCGACATGCTGGCGTGAACATGATTATCCCAGCCAAGATTAAGGTCTTTTAAAGGTTTTCCCTCTTCAGGAACCTCAACGAGATTTAATTCCCGCAGCATTTTACGAATAACAGGTCCCTGCCCGAAAGAAGCGATCGTAAAATCAGAAAGAATTTCAAGCTGCCGGCGCCTGTTGCCCTTACGCTTAATAGCTTCTTTCATAAGCGCGATCTGCACACGCGCCGTATTAAGAGGCATGGCTATATTTTTAGAATGGAACGAAAGCTGCACGAGAGTTTCAAGAGCATCGAGACGCTCCTCATAAGCGGTCGATTCAAGAGCATGCGCTATCTTTATATAAGATTCCGCGATCGAAATACGGCGTTTATATATTTCACGAAGATAACCGCCGGGATGCGATCTTAAATAATACGAAACCTTCTCCGGCTGTTCTATTTTTTTATTAAGCGCTT
This sequence comes from uncultured bacterium, assembly GCA_964421195.1. Classification (GTDB taxonomy): domain Bacteria; phylum Muiribacteriota; class UBA9980; order UBA9980; family UBA9980; genus UBA9980. The sequence goes on from CAYQWL010000015.1 coordinate 24,741, forward strand.
CAAGCGCATTACGAAGCGCGGAATCGAAGCTCGTAACATCAATAAAATAATCCATGAAGTTAGAAATTTTGCTCTTATTATCGTTCATAATAGTATCCTGCTTAATCGATTATATGCGGTCGATTTTCTTTTTCTTAATTATTTAACCTATTATTTTACCATATAATTATATTAAAATAAAGATAATTTCATCTACAGTGGTAATTTTTTTTATTTCCACGGGGTTTTATTGACTCTTTAATTGTATTCTGTTATAATAAGTGCGGTTTAAAAATGACGTTTCGAAGCGATTTAACGCAATTAAACATTAATTATTTAAAATTCGAAAGGCTGAAATAAATGAAGAGCCATAACGGCATAATCACTCGCTTCGCGCCTTCCCCGACGGGATACCTGCATATAGGCGGCGCGCGCACCGCGCTTTTTAATTATCTTTTCGCCAGAAAATACGGCGGACGGTTCATATTACGCATCGAAGACACCGATACTGCCCGTAATTCGCAACAGGCTTCAGACGCGATCTTAACCTCGCTCGAATGGCTCGGACTTTTATGGGATGACGGCCCATATTATCAATCACGGCGAATCGATATTTATCACGAATACGCACGGCGTCTTATCGATGAAAACAAAGCTTACAGATGCTTCTGCTCTCCAAAAAACGCGCAGGCGCCAGAAAACATAAATCATAACGGCATCGATTCAACCGATAAAATTAAAAACGGCAAAGACTATAAAAACGATAACCGCGAAAATAACGCTCACGCTTTAGCTAACGCCTGTCCGGGACGATGCTCCGATATAAGCCCCGACGAGTCCGCGGCGCGCGAAAAAAACGCGGAAAAATTCGCCGTGCGCTTTAAAATTCCAGCGGGCCGGATAATTTCATATAACGATATGGTCCACGGCCGGCTCGAATTCAAATCAGAACTATTCGAAGATTTCGTTATAATTAAATCCGATAAAATGCCTGCCTACAATTTCGCCGTTTCAATAGACGATCTCGAAATGAAAGTTTCTCATGTAATACGGGGCGACGATCATATTTCAAATACGCCGAAACAACTTTTAATTTTCGATGCGCTTAAAATGCAGCCGCCCGAATACGGTCATGTTCCTATGATTCTCGGCCCCGACCGTGCTAAATTAAGTAAACGTCACGGCGCGGTATCCCTTTCGTATTACGAAGAAGCCGGATTTATAAAAGAAGCCGTGGTAAACTATCTTGCCCTGCTCGGCTGGGCCTATGACGATAAAACAGAATTTTTCACAATCGAAGAGCTCATTAAAAAATTCGATGAGAATAAATTCGGCCGCACGCCGGCCATATTCGATATTAAAAAACTCGAACATTTTAATCATGAACATTTAAAAATTACACCAATCGAAAGCAAAACTAAATTGATTTATAAATATGTAAAAAATTTCATGCCGGAATTTAACATAGATCAACGATACGATAATATTCATTACTTCGAAAAAGTAATCGCTATCCTTGGCGAGCGAATTAAATCGTGCCGCGATATTCACGATTATGCAAAATTTATGTTTACCGACGCTCTAACGTATCCAGAATCAATTATAAATAAAATACGCTCTGAATACGACATAGACGAATCTATTAAAGCGCTTTCAGCCATGAACGAAATTATAAATAAAACATTCGGCGGGCCGTCTGAAGAAATTGAAAAAAACTTCCGTGAATTAAAAATAGCCGGGCTTAATTTTTCAAAAATGATATTTCTTTTAAGAAGCGCTATAACGGCCCAGAACATCAGCCCTGGCATTTTCGAAACTATTAACGTCTTAACTTTACCGCGCGCGAGCGAGAGAATAAAAAAATTTATTGCCATACTCCGAAATTAAAATACGAAAATAAAGGCCGATAATTTTTTATTCATCCATAATGCAAAACTTTTAAAAAACGATTTTTTTAACAAATCATAAAATTAAATTTTTCTGGAGGATATAATCGATGGAATTAACGGGTATGATTACTTCTAAATTAATGAACGCGGCGCTTCTCGCCGCGACGGCGGCCCTGTTTTCGTTAGCTTTCGCCTGCGGAACGCATTGTTTCGCGGCCCAGGACGCTCAGCCAGTTTATTTAACCATACTTCATACAAACGACACGCACGGATTTCTTACGCCCTTCGATACAATGAATTCTTACAGCGCAGGCGGCGCGGCCGGCCGGGCGACGCTTATAAAAGAAATCAGGCGTATGAACGAAGAAATGGAAATTAAACGGCATACTCTTCTCGTTGACGGCGGCGATATACTCGAAAATAACGCCATGTCTAATTTTTTTAAAGGCGAAGCCGATATCGAATTTATGAATTTAATAAAATACGATGCCATGTCTTTCGGTAACCATGAATTCGGTTTTGGCATGGATAATTTTATGCGCCTGAATAAAAAAGCAAAATTTCCGATTTTATGCGCCAACCTCCTCGACGCAAAAAGCGGTGATTATATATTAAAACCCTATATAATAAAAGAATTCGACGGGGTTAAAATAGCGTTATTCGGGCTGACCAGCCATACTTTGTTTTATAATTCAACCGCTTCAGATCTCAAAAAAATAAAATTTATAGATAAAAACGAAGCTTACCTGAAAATACTTCCCGAATTAAAGAAAAAAGCCGATTACATAATCTTTCTTTCACATCTCGGTATCGAAGAAGACCGTGAATTCGCCAGAACGCATACTGAAATCGATATGATAATAGGCGCTCATTCCCACACGTTTCTCGAAAAACCCGAAAAAATCGGAAAAATATCTATATTCCAGGCTGGCAAATACGGAGAATGCCTCGGCCGGATAGATTTGAGTTTCAAAGATAAAAAAGCCAGAATACTTTCATCACGCCTTATAAACATAGCCGATCGTGAAACCGGAGAATTAATAAAAAAATATAAAGATCTTCTCGACCCGCAAATAGATATAAAAATAGGCGAACTCGGCTCGCCTCTCGAAAATTTAAGCAAATACGAAATGCCGACGCCTCTTTTTGATTTCGTGCTTAAAATATTAAATGACCACACAAAAGCCGATTTTTCCATGGAAACCGCGGCATCTATAACCGGACGGCTCGATTCGGGGCCGGTATATCTGAAAAACATATTCAGAATAATGCCGTATAATAATTTCATAGTCACTTTAAAAATGAACGGCGCGGAAATAAAAAAACTCATTAATTACAGCATATCAAAAAAGAAAACACCGTTTTTTATTCAAACGCACGGACTTTATTATGAAGATAAAAACGGCAGAGCGGAAAACATAAAAATTAAAGAAGAACCGATCGACGACAATAAAATTTATACGATAGCCGCCGATAACTATATGGCCGCCGGAGGCGCGGAAGACAATATTATAAAAAATCTCAACGATGATAAAAAAATATATTCAGATAAATTAGTAAGAGATATAGTAATAGAGTACATTAAGTCACGGGAAAAATTTTAAACCGCGATTTTATGATTTTTATAAAATAATTTCAATATTTTAGATAAATTTTTATTTTATAAAATATTATTATATCAAGGCAGGGGTTCGTTTTTTCGCCATTCAATAATAACGGTTTTCATATCTTCAAAAGATAAAAGGAGTGATTATGCGGGAACAAAATGGCGTTCAACCTTCGACCCACGGTTCTTTTTCTTATAAAACGGCGGAAAAAAGCGCGAAAAACTCCAAGGGAAATGAAATATCATATTCGGAAGTAATAATAAACGGCAAACTCGAATTTTTAACCGGATTTGAACTCGAAAAAAATTTTTGCGATATTATCGACACGCGCTCAAAACGGCTTGTCATTAATTTAAAAGACGTATCATTCATAAACAGTCTCGGCTTAAATTTTTTACTTAATGAATATGAAAAATGCAGAAAAAAAGATATCAAATTTTTTATCGCCGGCGCCGGCGATTATGTAATGAAGGTTTTTACCATAACCCGCCTCGACGCCGTGTTTAAATTACTAAACGACGGAGGGCAATGCGTAAATTACGAATAAAACGGCGGAACTTTTTTATTCGGCGATCCTCACTATTTCATAAATATTAACGGGATTGGACTTGCCTTTTAATTTGACGGTTTCCTGTTTTTTGACTTCGACCGACGGCGCGATTAATTTATAAGTATTTTCAGATATAAGCACCTGATTCACTAAAGCGATCGCGACTATACGCGCCGTCAGGTTTACGTTATCGCCTATTATGGTATATTCTTTATGCTTTTGCGAACCGATATTGCCTACTACCACCTCACCCGTATTAATTCCAATTCCGATTCCATCTATCGACGCCAGATTTTCCGACCGGCGCGACCTTGAAAACTCTATCGACGCTTTTTGC
>CAYQWL010000015.1:29112-37297 GCA_964421195.1 uncultured bacterium
TACAGGCGCGCCAAAAATAACCATCATTCCATCGCCAAGATATTTATCGAGAATGCCGCCATATCTATAAACAATTTCAAGCATTTTATCAAAATAAGAATTCAAAAGCTCGACGACGATCTCCGGAGCGATACGCTCAGAAAGCCTTGTAAAATTTCTGATATCGGCAAATAGTATGGTGACCGTTCTTTTTTCGCCTCCAAGCGTAAGCTTGCCCGGATCGCGAAGCAGCTCATCTACAATCTCCGGCGTAACATATTGCTTGAATATACCTTTTATCATCTGCTTTTCACGTTCTTCTTTAAGATATTTATAAGAACTCATCAAAACATAAGTCATAAAAAAAGCTATTTGAGGAGTAACACTATGCATATTATAACGCGCATAAAACATAAAAGTGGTCAAAATAAAATGAAACGCCGCGAGCGCAATAGATATCGAAAACGCTTTTACCGGCGAACGTTCGAAAATTATCAAAGCGAGAGCCATACAAAATAAAACGGTAATCAAAAAATTCAACTGAAAAGAAACACTCCTGATAAAAGCGTTTTCAATAAAGGTCGCCTGAGCATAAGCGTGAATAAAGACGCCCGGAGTTGTCATACGCTCTTTTAACATTAAAGGCGTCGCGAAATCATCGTGCAGAGAACGCACCGTAGCGCCTATCAAAACTATCTTTCCTTCGAACCAGCGCGGGTCGTAATCACCGGTAATCACTTTATAAAAAGAAACGGGCTTTATATAACCGGAATTTATGCCGTAATTAATCAAAAAATCGCCGGATACCGTTAAAGGAGCATCTACACTGCGCTTGCGCAAAATAGTAACGCCGCCCTCTTTAACGGCATGTTCGAATTCAGCTTTAAGCTTTCCATCTTTTATTTTAACGCCGTCCGGAGCTAAATTAAGATAATTTTTTAAAACTATAAGATTCCATGACGATTCAAAATCAGCGGGCAGCCCGTCCGCCGCGCCGGGATATAAAAGCCTGCTGCGGCGAACAATCGAATCAGTATCGAACACATTTTCTATAAAACCTTTCCATGCACTACTGCGGCGTAAACATTCGATAAGAGGATCGCTTTTCGAATACGCGAGGACCACCGGAGCCGTTGCCTCGTTTATGGCCGCCGCGAAAATTTCATCCTGTAAAGGATCTTCGCTTTTAGCTGAACTTTCAGAGAAAAAAACATCGAAAGCTATAACTTTAGCCCCCGCGCGTGACAGTAAATCCACTAAACGAGCATATATACGACGGTTCCACGGCCATTTCATATCTAATTTTGAAAAAGATTCATCGTCTATTTTTATCACGGCTATATTTTTATGCCCTTTAGTAAAAGCATTAAAAGCGCCTATGTTTATTTTAAAATCATAAAACCTGTTTTCGAGCAAATTAAATAAAGTGCCGAAAAAAGGAAGACAGAATGCGGCGTAAACAATAATAGGCGCCGCGACGCCTATTATAAAACCATAATTTATTTTCTTGCGGCCTCCGCCGGCCGCATTCGTTTCGTGTTCCATGTTTTAAATACTCTCCAGATCAAATAAAGCTTTTTTAACGTCCGGCGGGCGGGGCGGCTGGCGCAGACGTTGAAGCAGGCGAAAGCACGGACGAAGATGAAAGCTCCTGCTGAGATTTTTTACGAGCAATTATAACATTAGCTATAAAACGCAGCACCGAATAAGTATCTTCAAGCTGACCCGCCTTTAAATTTTTAAGCCTGGCTGAAAAAGCCGCTTCTAATCGCGAAATATCAATTTGCATATCTTCTTTGACATATTCATCGCCGGCCCTTGATTGGCGTCTGGATGTTATAATGCTTCGCTGTTGATAAAAATGCGTGGCCGTATGAATAACGCGGCCTTTTTTATAATGAAATTCCGAAGCTACCGGCTCATGTCCATAATCTTTTTTTAATTTATCACTTTTAACGAGCAGATTAACGCCATTATTAATTATAGAATACGGATGCGATGAAAACACCCACCAGCTCGGAGCGCCATCCGGCAAAAAAACATGTTTTAAAAGGTCCGACTCGTTGGTATCGGCGCGTTGAATTGGAATAACGCCATTACCCGTACGCAATATGGTAGATTTTAAAAAGCCCGGAATAGCTCGTTCAAGAGTATTAATAAGCGCCCAATCGGTAGTGAATAAATGACCGCCTTCCGCGACGAATTTTTCAATTTTTGGAAAAGTTTCAGGTTTGAGCCGTCCCGGACAATTAATCATTAATATCTGAGCGGGATTGAATTCAAACCGCCTCGCCCGTTCTGGAGATATAAGCGTATAGGGAATCTTAGCGAGTTCGAGAACGACTTCCACACGATCATAATGACCGGCTATAATAATTACATCATTTTTAGTCACTGCATTAAGAAATTTCAGATCGTCAGGCGAATCTTTCTCTATTTTAAGCCTTAAAAGTTGTCCCACCGAAGCTATTGCATCACGATTCGAATCTTCCGACACTAACTGCTGATATCTTAAAGGTTCCTCATAATACAATAAGAACGGAAGAAGAGTCAGGAGCAATATTAGACTGAATATTAAAGCGCGGCGCCATATAGCCGGCCTTATATCGCGCACGGTCATAAGTCCGTCTATATTCGGTTCTATAACGCCTCGTTCTAAAACGGTATTCGCGGATTCGAAATCCGATTTAACGCCGCGCGCCGCGCCGCCGCCAGGCGCGCCTATAAGAACAAGATTACCGTTTTTATCCTTATAAGTATTCATTAAAATATAAATCAAATAGTAACCGAGCGTAAAACTAATATATAAAACCGCGACGGTAATTAAAATATTACCGGCCATATTATAAAATAATTGATAGCTGAGCGGAACGACAAAAAATACCGTAACGAGCAATAAAAAATATAAAAGTTGACCGGCTGCCTGCATATAATTACCGCCTTTAACTATTATTAAAAATTGTGAAGCTTATCTTCCGATTCATCCTGGGCCCGCTTCTGATTCAATTCCTTCAATACGTCATTTAACGCGCGAATTTCTTCTTTTATCAGTTCCTGAAGCTCGAAATGTTCTATTTTTTCAAGAAAATTTTTTAAATTATGCATTATAGCGGCTATAAATTCCATCTGCATCTTAAAAGATCCTTTTTTATCAAGCTCGCGTTCAATAAGATGTTTCAGTTTTCTAACATGTTGATTTTTAATGAAATTTTCAAAAGCGTCAAGACGGTTATTTCCGATCCATGTATCGAGTTTATCTTCGGGATCTACCGCGCTCGAAGGCTCAAATGTGCAATAATACTGTGTTTTACCTTCCACTTTAACGGCCTGTATAAATTTAAGAGCATTGCCAAGCGTAAAATAGCGCACGCCTTCTTTTTTATCTATCGAAATAGGCCTGAATGGATAATTTTCCCAATCAAGTTTATATTCTTCAGCAGTAATAGCATGTAAAAATTCGGTGGCCCTGTACTTATTATATTTATTTTCCCAATCTTCTATTTTAGAAAGAGCGAATAAAGGCGCGCCATGCTCGCTCTGAATAAGAGTTATACGGTGAGGATCTTTCGTAGAAACGACCTGCGAATCTTTTTTTAATATCGACTGAACATGATCATGGATACGGGTACTTTCTTTATCGTAAACGCCGAGCAAATTAAGCGGCACTAAATGACCGGTATATAAACCGCGATTTAACTGCCATAACGGACGGCCTTTCTGCGCAAGCGATTCGCCGGCCTTCCGGATTTCGTCTTCACCGCTCATCTTACTTTTTTCAACAAGAAAATCTTCTATTGAAAGGCCGCATAATTTTTCTTCGAGAAGCTTCGATGAGTAACATTTAACGTCTTCTTCGAACAAAACGGCGTTTTCAGTATAAAAGGCCCACTTTTCACTCATATTAAGACCTGATTTACCTATGAACTGAGATTCGTAGCCGCCGGGGTTGCCGATATAAGTTTTATAAAGCCTTTCAAGATCTTCGCCTGCAATAATAGAATTATTAAGAAGCCAATCACTTTCTAATTCGTCAAGCGACGCGCCTGTAAAAGTAGAATTTTTATGAAATTTATTTTCAAGCGACTCAACTATTTTATTAAACGCCTGTAATTTTTTAACGTTACGAACTATATTTTCCATAAATTGATCGAGTATTTCAACTGCATTTTCACGCCTGTCGATTTGAAGCTGGGCGACGAAAGCATTATTATTATTATTAGCCCATTCTTCGGCGGCCTCGCGCATCGCGCGTTTACTTCTCATAAACCAGCTTTTTTGAACTTCGTCTTCTATAAACTGCTTTTTTTCACGCACGAGCTGTACAAATCTCTGCATTTCCTTACGCTTGATATCACGTTCTTTAATCAATTGTTCACGGAATTGTTCAAGCATATTGAATAAATGTTCAGAAGTTTTAACTATAAAACGCACTCCGCGATCACTATCAGACATTGCTTCGGTGACTAAAGCTACATAATTTTTAATCAGCTCCGCCAGAACTCCGGCTTTTATGTCTTCGACACTTTTTTTTAGCTCGCCATAAGATTTTTCCGCCGCGCTCTGATCTTGAAGAAGTATATCTCCCATATTATTGACCGTAAGATCGCTATACTTGGAAGCGGCAAGCTTCACAGCCTTATTTACTTCCATTATTTTATCGAGTATTTTCAACTCGCCTTTCATATCGACTTCAAATCCATTATTACGGGCAAATAATAAAACATCGCGCTGCCATGGATTTTCAGTCTTATCATCTTTAGGATTGGCATATTCAAGTATAGCGTCCATAAGACCGGATGAAAATTTATTAGCGAATATTTCGATAATTTTTTTGACCGGCATAACGCAGGAAGATACGCCGAGCGAACTATAATTAGTCTTTTTGCCGACAAACTCGCCGGAGGGTATCGATTTAAAAGCATTAGTCGGTACATTGGCCAGATAACTTTTAGAATCTTTAGTAAGATCGGTCCCGAAACCGTGAAAAACCTGTTCTGAAACTACTTTTTCGATAGTATGCTGATCGGTGATATCCACGCCCGAAATAAGATAGCAAAAATCATACGGTTTCATCATACCTGTATTTTCAGATATATAAAAATCATCGGAATAACGGGTAGAAAATCTTTCCATATTTTCCATAAAAAGATCAATTTCTTTAAGCGCGGCAGCGCCATTAGCTTTAATGCGTTCAAGCTCGGAATCGGCTATATCGACAAGAGCGTCAGGCATAAATAAATATCCATGTATTTCAGGCGTCAGCATGGCTTCGCCGGCGATAACCTGCCTTATTATATAAGGAAGGTCCGTTACCATACCTGATCCCGTTCCGCCGCAAACGGAACTCACTATAAAAACATTAACCGGAACGTTATCGCCGGTGCGCAAAATATCTCCGCCCGAAAGCAGGCGTTTATCGTTAATGCCTCTTATAGCTTCTCTGATAGAATCAAGAACAGTATTTATATTCGCGAAAACCGACAATCTGCCAAGAGCCCTTATCTGCCGGGCGCCGTGAGCCACGGTATCCTGAATTTTATGAGTCGGAAACCATTTTTTAATATGAGGAAACTGATTTATGTTTCCAAGAATAGAAGACGTATCTACCGTTAAAACTATTTTTTCGCTCGTAGTCAATATATCTTCAGCCTTTTTATCTTCAACGTTAGTATCGGTGTCGAAACTTAAAAAATTAACCATAGGAGGCACGTTCCCATTATAATGAGCGCTTTGAATAAATTTTTTCTTTATAAGCTTCAGCGTACGGTAACCTGTTCCGCCAAGCCCTACAATTAAAGTCGGTATCAACTGACGAGTCTTTTTCGTAGTCATTTTTAAAGCTCCTTAAAATTAACTATATTTATGTTTATTATTTGTTTATTATTTACTATTTCTTATTTCATAACTTAGATATTGTATTTTAATAATAAAGATTATAACATTTCATCTAAAATGTCAAGGGTTTTTATCTTATTAAGCGCCATTCTTTTTCATTTATCATGTATAATTTTATAAAATTCAGAGTAATTTTGTATAATTTTATACATAATTATTTACGATTATTAACATCATTTTTTATTTAACTTTACATTACAAAGTTAAATAACGCACATCTTAAAAAAAATTAATTTAGAAAAATGGCACAATAAATGCTTATTTTTTATATACATATTATTTAAAATTTTTATTATACATATAGGTCCGCTATAAAAACTCAAAATTTAACAAAAATATGCCTGAAAACTATTTATAAAATATTGTCAGAATTCAAAAAATCGATTATTTGAAATTTTCAGTCATTAATTCACGGATTATTTCAGGCTTATAATTTCTGATTTTAAAAATTTTATTTTTTAATTTAAAAACAACCGGCGGAATCAACGGTTTAAACGGATATAAATTTCAGGCTTACGCTATTTATTTTTTCGGGAATAATGCCGATATAAAATAAAAAAGAATTATAATAATTTTTTAGGAGCGCGTAAAATGCCAGAAAAAAAACATTATAAAACTATATTATCTTTGATAACCGCAACGGTTATCGCCTCGATTTTATTATTTGATTTCAACGTACAGGCCGTATACGCCGGCGGAGAAGCTCCGCCGGTAATAAAAAAATCTCAACCCGGAACTAAAATAAACGTTTCCAAAAAAAGCGAACCGGCCGATAAAGATATAATAAAAGCCGCCGGCGGAGATATCGACGATATCGAAAACGTAGGAGTAGCCTTAGATAAACTTGGTTTTGATCATATAAGCGGCACGGACGCAATCAGTATTAAAACGCCGCTGCCCAAACCAAAAAAACCTTACCTTGGCAATTTTACCGCAAACACTTTAATGGCATCTAACGGCCTTATTGAATTGGCATCGCCCGAACCGGCGGCGCGCGGAAAATTTCAGGTAGGCGCGCAATACCTTCACAGAAGAATTCAATCTTCGCCGTCACTTCAATTAAACGCAAGAGTAATGTTTCAAACGCTAACCTTCGGCGTTATGAAAAATGCCGAAGTAGGCTTCGGATCGTCTGGTTATTATAAATCCGCCAATAATACGACTTTTTTAACCGCCAAATACAGGCTTACCAATCCAGAACGCTCTAAATTCGACTTTGCCCTCGGCGTTCAGACCATTGATTTCGGTTCTTCGGACGTAAATAACGTTACTAATTATTATGGCACGGCGGCATTTGATATGCATGGCTCTAAAATTTACTTTCAGGCGACAAACGACGGCAATAACAATTATTACGATTTAACCATGAAAGGCGGCGTTATAATTCAAATGCGCGAGCTCGTTCCACAGCCGTCCTGCCTCATAATAGAAGCGCTTCAGGACGTTAATAACAATTTTTCGAGGTATAATTTTGGAATAAGAACCGCTATAGCGGAAAATGCTCTTTTCGATATGTTTTTAATGAAAGATATAAATATCAACGAATTGTCTCCAGCCGTCGGTTTAAGCCTTAAATTTTAATCGCGCATAATTACAGGGGGTTATATATATGAACACTAAAATAAGAATGATGAAATCTATCAAAAAATATTTAAGCGCACTGATGCTTTTTTTCGTGCTGCTAATGCTGAATAACTGCGGCGGAGGCGGCGGAGGCGGCGGTAACGCCTCCGTGCTCGATATGATGTCCGCTAACGATGTGAAAGTAACGTCCTTAAACGATCAGACAGGCCTGATTTTAAGCGACGTTTTCGTATCTATCGCAGAAATCGGCAAAGAACAAACCGTCATTAAAAGCGCCAATACAGGCGATTCAGGCGTATTTATCTTCAGTAAAATAAAAATAGGCTCTTATATAATCAAAGCTTCCAAGTCAGGATATGAAACGACATCGGCGAATGTCGTAGTAACCAACGGGCCTCAGGAAATAAATGTCCGGTTAAAACCTTCATATCCGCCTGATTCCATATCGGGCGTAGTCAAAAAAAGCGATACGCTCGAAGGCATACCGGATGTAACCGTTGAAATAAAAGATTCATCCCCTATAATAAAAACGCTTTCAGATAAAAACGGAAATTTCGTTTTAAGCAGCGTACAGCCCACCGGAACCGGTTCCGCGCCCTATGTCATAAAAGCCTCAAAACCTGGTTATCAGCCGGCGGAACGCGCTAACGTAATAAAACTGCCTAACATCGCTCTAAAAGACATAGATATTACATTACAATCGTCAGGCAGCGCCGAAATTATGCTT
>CAYQWL010000016.1:0-37257 GCA_964421195.1 uncultured bacterium
GGATAAAAAAACGCGGTTTCGTTAAGATTGGAGCGGGCTGAAATCTTAGAAAGATTTATATCATAACCGTTTTCGAGGGTCCCATTTTTTTTAACCTTATCGATACCATCAGAAGAATTTTTAAGAGACTGAGACGGCGCAGGGGGCGCGGCGGCGATATTTTTTTCTTTACACATATCCCGATCAGCTACGCTTTCAGATTCGCAAGGCGCCGCGCCGGCGTCAGGCGAAGCGCCGCCGCATAAAGTCATTTCATCATCCGCCATACGTTTTGATTTAGTGTGAAAACCATAACCGCCATACATATCGGCGTTAATTTCCCCCATAAAATCAGGATAATCACGATTCGTATAAGACGAATCATTATACCAATCGCTAATCCAGCCATTAAAATTTTGTTTATAATTATTAAATTTCGGACTGAACCCGCAATAATAAGTTTTAAACAAATTAATAAGTTCCGGCCAGCTATGATAAGCAAATGAATCGAGTGATTCGTCGTAAAGCGCCGCGGCAAATTCAGCTGCTTTTAATTCCGCGGCGGGCCCTTTAATCTTAATCGACCAGGTTTCATTCTGTCCGGGCAGAAGCTTCGAACGAAAAGTTTCAAAACCGATACTGTAACGTTTATTCGTCCATGGTACTGTAACGTTAACGGTATTAGAATAAAGACGATTTTGTTTTACAAAAGTAGTCGTAACTGCAAAACCTCCGCGATATTCTTCCGGCACGGGTAATTCTATTAAATGCGCCGTCGAGTTAATGGACGACCAGTATTTTTTTATAATTTTATCATCATGGACTATTTCAACGAATACGCGTCCTTTTTCATATCCGCTTCCCCAGAAGCCCCGATATTTATCTCCACACTCTACGATATGCGATTCGCTAACAAAAAATTCCGGTGTTTTAACTGTAAATATTGAAACGGCGGGATCAAAAACCATTAAAGGAAGCACCGCATTAATTTTATTACCGGAACTATCGTTAGTGGTCAATACTGCTTTATAAGCTCCCGGAGAGAGTTTCACCTCGATCGTCCGGCCGCTTTTCCCATCGGTCACAAAAGGTTTTTTATCGATAACTCTGTCCACGGGCCACATACGCCATTCGGCGGTATCGCATACACCGCTTAACACTCCGGCGCGATTATCGCTTTTTTCATCTTCGGTTATGGGCCACAAACTAAATTCGGGCGACAATTCCTTCGCTATCGGTTTTGAAGGCTGTTTCAACGAATAAATTTCCACCACGCCTTCGGCGGCGACAGGAATACCGTCAGGTGTAACGGTATTAACCGTTAACTCAACCGCTTTATCGCTTACAAGCCATTCACCGGCTTTAATCTCCGCTTCCATAGAAGCGTATCCGAGGCGCAGACTGCCTTCATTAGAACGAGTTTCTCCAGAAGAATCGGTTACATCGGCGTAAATTTTAAAATCAAATGACGGACAACCGGATTCAGGCACGCTCAAATCCGGTTTCGCAAAAAATTTAACTGTAAAACCGCCATCAAGGCCGGTAATTGTTTTACCATTTGCAATTTCCTGCGCGGCGTATGAAAAATCATAATTCGAACGGCCCCACCAATAATTCCACCAGTACGGCATTCTAAGAGTACGCACCACGCGGTAACTTACCTGCGCCGAATCTATAGGCGCGCCGGTATAAGCTACGGCTTCGCCGCGGACATTGACTTCGCTGTTTAATTTATACCCCGAATCAGGAACTTTTATTTCAACCATAAATTTTGGACGTTTATATTCTTCGACGCTGAACTGACAGCTGCCATTGAGTTCCGGTGCTTCTAAAGTCATAGCGCCGCACGCTCCGTCGGCAGGCGCGGTAAAAGAACCCGAAAACGAACCAAAATCATTAGTTTTTAATTTAAGCTCGCCTTTTTGCCGGTAATTAGCATCACGCAATATAACGCTGACATCTTTATTTTTTACTACTTCATAATTATTACCATTTTGATCTATATTTATAACAATACCTTTAAATTTAATGGTTTGACCCGGCCTGTAAATAGCCCGATCGGTAAAAAAAACTGTCCTGATATAAGGCGGTTGTTTATACCTTTCATTCGTATAAACTTCATTATTATCAAAAAATTCATTACCCCGGCCGTCTTCCGCATAAATCATACACCCGTTATAATCGCCGCCTCCGCGTTTATAATTAAAAATAAAATAACCGTTTTCATCCGAAGACACAGTTTCCATAACATCGATGCTTCTAACGTATCCTTTCACACCCTGCGTTTCTTTAATGGCATATAACTTAAGCCGCGCGCTTTTAATCGGATCGCCGTTTTTAGAGTCGAGTACAAACCCTTCAATGTTCGAATCACGCGTACGGGTCACTATGGAAAAATCACTTACCCATAAAGTGCAATATTGAATATTATTGCCGCGTTCGGAAAAATCTTTTTTACATCCCGCGAATATTCTATAAAAACCTGGCTTTAAAGACGGTATTTCAATAATCACGGCCGACAATTTATAATCAGCGGTCGGTTTTAATTCGACGTTCCATTCAGCGGCGGGTTTTTTAACGAGCATTTTTCTAATCACGCCATCGTCGATCCATCCGAAAGATTTTTTGCCGTCATAAGCGGTTTCGCCTTTAAGACACTCCTGCCAGTTATCAGGTATCGCTCTAAAATAAAGAGAATCTATATTTTTATATTCAAGCGCCATCTTAGATACGTTTCCGCTCATAACGGAACGTTCCGCGCTCAGTTTATATGAGCGCTGCTTGATATTATTTATCAATGCGGCGCAATTAACGGCGCCGGCACTTTCGGGATGAGCCTTAACGGCATCTTCCGCCGTTTGAAGCGCTCTGACATACTCAGATTTATTATACAATTCTTCGGCAATATAAAATAATGCAAGCGCGGATAATTTCGAACTTTTATACTCCGACGCTATTTCACGCATACGTTTTATAAATATTTCGGAACGGTTTTCGCCGAAAGCATTATTTTTTATATAAATAAGCCGGCGAATATCGGCGTCGATAAAAGCATTTTTATTATCATCAGCCGAATGAAATTCAAGAAGGTCGCGATAAATTTTAAGCGCGATAATTTTGACCGAAGATGTATCGGAAGTATCAGACGAATACGAAACAAACGACGAATACGGCCCGAACGCGCCGGAACCGGCGTCTATTTCGAAAGCGTCGGCAGGCGCGGCGCCAGCCTGCTCGCCCGATTGAAAAAATTCGAGCGCTTTATAGCAAACAAAGTCATATACGGTAGGCACTATACTCTGATCGAGATTGCCCGGTTCAAGTATTTCAGAATATTCGCTTAATTTAATTTTTTTCAACAATTCCGCATCTGAAAGAACATTTAAATATAAAGAAGTTATTTCATTAAATAATTCGGCAAGACCCCAGGTGCTAAAATCATTTTCGACGTACCCCTGAGTCCGGCTTCTTGAAATAAAACGATAGCGATTATTTGAAAAATAATGCCAGTACCATTGAGCAAGAACCGTACGCATAATCGGCTTTAAATTTACATCGGCTTTTTCTATTTCATCTTTCAGATATTTTATCTTATCTTCCGCTTTATTACCTTTTATATTCGAATCGAGTACGATTATTTTTAAAAGCGCTTTTAAAGCCGTCGTGTGGCGGCCCTCCGTCAAAGACAGATCATAAATTTTCTTCAAATTTTGTATAGCGGTTTGCGGCAACCCTTCATTTTCAGCGTCATTCACCTTTTTCCAGAATTCTTCAAACGGTTCGCCCGCATTCGCTTTGTTTAAAAAATAACCGGAAAATATTAAAATAACTAAAACCAGAATTAATAAATATAATTTCATGCGCACCCCTCGTTTTAATATTACATCACGATATGTTCAACACCCGGCCCATTTTATTTCTTTTATCAAATTAACGTTTTATAAACAACCGCGAGCTTTCATATTGTACTGTATTCCTTAATTTTTTTATGTTGACATAGTTTACCATATAAACGAACTGGCTGTCAAAATTTATTTTATAAGATGATAAGCCGCATTAATAAAAAATTATTATAAAAATTCATATATGTCATTAAAATATATCATTAAAGTAATTGAATTAAAGATTTTTTTATGTTAAAATTTTAACATGCATTTGAAATACAACAGATTAACTCGATATATTTGCCCAATCCAGTAAATGTTTTTTTATTCAAAAATATTTTTAAAATAATTTTTATGGATATTTTTCATCATTACTTTAACTTTCCTGAACGGGCCCATAATTATTAAAGATAAGGAGATTTAAATATGAGCATGGTTTTCGAAAAAGATATAAACGCAAAGGCCGTAATGGATGTAGCCGAAAAAATGGCGGCCGCGGCGCGAACGGCTCCTAAAGGCCGCGGAGTGGATAATTTAGCGATAGCCCTCGTCAGCGGCGCAGATATTATCAAAATAGCCGATAAAATGAAAGAGATGGATCAAAAATATGGCGTTCCCGGTTTTTCTCGTGACGCCGGCAATTTAATGCAAT
This sequence comes from uncultured bacterium, assembly GCA_964421195.1. Classification (GTDB taxonomy): domain Bacteria; phylum Muiribacteriota; class UBA9980; order UBA9980; family UBA9980; genus UBA9980. The sequence goes on from CAYQWL010000016.1 coordinate 4,516, forward strand.
CGAGCGCGATGCTTCTGCTCGGAACAAAAATAAAGCCGCTCGGTTTAAAAAAATGCGGATTATGCGGCTTCTCCGGCTGCGCGGAAAAGGAAAAATACCCGAATATCCCCTGCTCATTCAACACCGGCGATCTCGGCATAGCCGTGGGTTCGGCGGTGTCAATCGCTATGGATAACCGCATCGATAACCGCATTATGTATTCCGCCGGTATGGCGGCTCTCGAATTAAACATCTTCGATACGGACATAAAAATTATTTATGGCATACCTCTTTCAGCGACAGCAAAAAATCCTTTCTTCGATAGAAAATGAGGTGTTAATTGATAGGCGTTTCAAAACTTTTATGCTCTTTAGTCTCGCCTCACGACGTTTTAAGATACGGCAGGAATTCCAGAACTCTTCCGTCTAATATGCTGCAATTTTCAGCCGATAAAAAGCCCATCGTCGTATGGAACATGACTCGCGCCTGTAATCTTGCATGCGCGCATTGCTATGCCTGCGCTAAATGCGAGCCTGATCCCGACGAATTAAGTTCCGCGGAAGCGAAAAAATTTATCGACGACATAGCCGAATTCGGCGCACCCACGCTTTTATTTTCGGGCGGCGAGCCGCTTTTAAGATCCGATCTTTTCGAACTCGGCGATTACGCTAGATCGCGCGGATTAAGAACGGTGATTTCCACTAACGGCACGCTTATAAATGAAGAAACAGCGGCAAAAATAAAAGCCGCCGGATTTTCTTATGTGGGCATATCGCTCGACGGCTTAAAAGAAGTCAACGATCGTTTTAGAGGAGTTAAAGGCGCTTTCGAAGCCGCGCTTTCGGGAATAATTAACTGTAAACGCGCGGGAATCAAAGTCGGGCTTCGTTTTACCATAAACAAATCCAATTATCTCCAGATACCCGGCATATTTGATATAATGCTCGAATATCAAATTCCCCGTATATGTTTTTATCATCTTGTATATTCCGGCCGCGGCGGCGGGCTGCTTGAAGAAACTCTACCATTAAAGGAATCACGCGAAACAGTCGGACTTATATTTAATAAAACCGCCGAAATATTCAAAACAGGCCATGAAATCGAGGTGCTTACGGTCGATAATCATTGCGACGGCGTATTTTTATATTTAAAACTGCTCGAAGAAAATCCCGAACGCGCCGCGGAAGTACTCACATTACTCGAATATAACGCCGGCAATAATTCCGGCATAGCCATCGCGTGCGTGGATCAGAGCGGCGGCGTTCATCCCGATCAATTCTGGCGTCATTATACATTTGATAATATTCGCAACAGGCCATTTTCAAAGATATGGCCGGACACTTCGGACGAATTAATGTCGCGCCTTAAAAACCGTAAAAAATATTTAAAAGGCCGCTGCGGCTCATGCAAATATTTAAATATATGCAACGGCAATTTTAGAGTCCGCGCAGAAGCAGTTTTCAATGATACATGGGCGCCCGACCCGGCCTGTTATCTTACCGGCCCGGAAATAGGCGTTGCCGGACGCGAAGGCTCGTTATGCAAAGAAAACGATCAATTCAATTTTAACTGGCTTGCGTGAAAGATAATATGCAAATGAATGAAGCGGGCGGCATGGAAGCTTTTGCGCCGCTAAGTATTATAAATATATCTAAAACCTACGCGGCCGGGAGCGTTTCAGAATACTGCGCGCTTCGAGGGTTATCTTACGAATTTCAAACATCTGGAATTTATGGATTAATCGGTCCGAACGGCGCGGGAAAAACCACTTTGCTCAGAATCGTATCCAATATAATAAAGCCCGATTCCGGAGCGGTTTTTATATATGGCATGGATTCAGCCGCAAATTCCGCGGCAGCAAAAAGCAAAATCGGGTTTTTATCCGCCACGACCGGGCTTTATTCGCGAATATCGCCGCGCGAAACGCTTTCTTATTTCGGCCGTCTTTTTGAATTAAACGAAAACAAGCTCACACGGCGCATCGACGAACTTAGTTCGCTTTTCGAAATGAATGAATTTATAGATAAAAAAAATGAAACTCTATCTTTCGGCCAGCGTCAGCGCGTTAATATAGCGCGTTCGCTTTTACACGAACCTGAAATTTTCGTCTTCGATGAAATAACCGAAGGCCTTGACGTAATGAGTTCACGAATAGTAGTCGAATTCATCAAATATTTATCCAGTATAAATAAATGTATCATATTTTCAACGCACGATATGAATCTCGCTGAAAAATTATGTGAAAAACTAATAATATTACATAAAGGAGCGATAATCGAATCGGGGCCGTTAAATGAACTCAAATCAAGGCATAAAATTAATTCCGATTCACTCGAAGATGTTTTCGTTCATTTAATAGGCGCTAAAAATTCATTCGCGCCTTATATAAAGTGATTTTATGAAATACTCACCCGATTTTAAAAAAATATCGATTATTTTTCGTCATGAGCTTAATTATATGCTGCGCGACCGCACGACATTATTTATGATGGTTCTTCTTCCCATCATAATTTATCCTTTAATCAGCGTAATATCGGCATATATGTTTGTAAAATCTTCCAACGCTATAAAGCGTTCAAGCACCAGGATAACGATCAATCGTGATAAAAAAGAATTCAGCGATGCGATGCGCGCGCATTTTAAACGGGCAGGCGGCTGTGAAATTAAATTCGGCACGCTTTCGACCGCTGAAATTCAGAGCGCTATTTCAAAAAAAGAATTATCGATTTATATTGAACTGCCTCAGAATTTCGATGAAAAAAACGCCGGCGATGAAAGCGTTGAAATAATCATAAAATATGATCTTTCGAACGAAAAATCAAGCATGGTCCGCACTGAAACTACCGCCGCGATATCGCGATACCGTAAAAAAATAGTCGAAGACAACATATCGCGACACGATATTTCGCGAAATTTAATTTATCCTTTCGATATATCCGGCGTTAATATAGCCACTCCGTCGCGTATGGGCGGCTCTTTACTGGCGCGCATTCTTCCGATGCTGATAATAATGTTCGCGACGCTCGGATCTTTTTACCCCGCTATAGACGTAACCGCCATGGAAAAAGAACGTGGAACGCTCGAAACTCTGCTTCTCGCTCCGGTAAACTCGCTCGATATAATGCTCGCAAAATTTTTCGCGGTCTTCTGCCTTACCATGTTTTCGATAGCTATAAATCTATCAAGTATTTCTTTAACACTCGCGCATGGATATTTAATAATCGGAAAAATAGCGGCTTCCAGTGCAATATTTAATTTTATCAATTTTTCAATCTCGCCTTATTCGGCAGCGGCTATTTTTATTTTTACCGCGCCGCTTGCGTGTATAATGTCCGCCTTAATGATGCAGGTCGCGATTTTCGCCCGTAATTTCAAAGAAGCGCAGAACTATATGACGCCAATTCTTTTAATTTTCATGCTGCCGCCAATGGTTTCAATGCTTCCCGGCTATTCTCTCGATTTTTATACAGCTTTCATTCCGGTAGTAAACCTCACTTTATTACTTAAAGGCATGCTTATATCTAATTATCATATATCTCACGCTTTAATAACTTTTCTGGTTAATTTCACGCTTTGCATATTAACGCTCGCATCCGCCGCAAAAACTTTCACTTCAGAAAACATACTTTTCAGGCCGTCTGAAGATATCGACGTTTTATACTTCTGGAAATATAAAACTCTCAAGATTAACCAGGAATTCAATTTATTAAAATTTTTTTTTATTTTACAGCTTATATTTTTATATTATGCCGGCTCGGCCGCCCAGGTTTTCTTTGAAATAAAAACAGGACTTTTCATTACTGAAATATTATTCATATTCCTGCCGGCTTTTATATTTATTAAAACCGTACATGGTGATTTTCTTCACAATATAAAATTTAAATTAATAAATTTTAAAACCGCATTATTTTCTGTCTTTACCGCGCTATGCTGTTTCGGCTTTACTACGATAATAACTCTGCTGCAATCGTTGATATTAGATCCGCCGCCGTCAATGCTTAAACAACTTCAATCCGTTATCGTCGCCGAATCCGCGCGGGATTTTTTCATAATAACGGTAGCTGCCGCTCTTCTTCCGGCGCTTTGTGAAGAAACAATGTTCCGCGGAATGATTTTAAGCACGCTCGAAAAAAAATACGGCGCATTAAAAGCGTCAATGCTGTGCGGATTATTTTTTGGAATTTTTCACTTTTCAGCCTATCGTTTTATTCCGACCGCTATCATCGGTTTTTATTTAAGCATGCTTAAAATAAGCACGGGATCTATAATACCTTCTATGATAGCTCATTTTATAAATAATTTTATAATAATAGCCGCAATCAATGCGGAAAAAATTATTCAAATAAACAAAAAACCTTCGCCGGCAATTATTCTATCGATCGAAGGTTTTATTTTATTTAGTTTTATAATATTTCCATTTATAATAGGAGCTATGAACAAAAAAGCCGCCGCCAGAGCCTCTGATGAAAACGCTTTATAGAAAAAACATTAACGCGGCCCCGCCGGACGGCTTTAGCAGATCATCAAAATTCTTATATTAAAATAAAACCGCATCATATTATTTCGCGGACCTCGAATTTTTTATTCGAAAGCCTTTATTTTATCGTTTATATAAACCGTTGAATTTTTAAGCCAGATTTTAATGCGTTCAGGGCTGACGAACCGTGAATCTTCTATATTCTGTTTAACTATAGCAGGTATGGTAGTTATTTCGATGCGGTCATTAAAATAACCGACGCTGACGCATATTTTTTCTATTCCGCTTGATTCTTCGAATATTCTTACCGCGCTTATCATTACAACGGCTATTTCCTGAAAAACATCCGCTAAATTTTTACTCGCGGTTTTAAATTTTATATTAACTACATCGGGTTTTAACGTTGATATATCGCATTGCAGCTTAATACCGGGCAAAAGTTTATCTAAAACCGTAGCAAGCAGACGGGCTTTTTCCTTCGGATCGTTACTTTCTCCGCGGCCGCTTTCAAGCGGCAGTCTTATCAATGAACCGTTTTCGAGATAAGAAATCGAATTGCGCTGCGGCGCCCAGATAAGATGCGATTTTTGCGTCGCGGTTTCGGTAAGCTGTTTCAATCCGCTTTTATCTATGTTCATGACGTATATATTATCGGCCCCGCTTTTATTCGATATAAAAGCGATGCGGTCGGACGCAGGTGAAAAAACAGGGAAATCATTGAATGCGCCGTCATCTACAAGCGCTTTAATTTCACCGCGAGTTTTTAAGTTATAAAACATGATATCCGATTTTTTACCGTCATATGAAACGAAAGTCAAATAATAACCATTCGGTGATATACAGGGATTTTTCAGAGGGCCGGGAAGAATTTTTTCGGGTATTTTATCTTCGGGCTTAAGTTCGGCGCTTGAATAAATTTCCGCGCGGACAACGCGCAGCCTGTCAAGAACCGCTTCTTTAATATCACCTTTTTGAGCAATAAAAGTATTAACGGAATCATAAAAGCCGGGCGAAGAAATTTTATCTATATTAATGCTTTGAGAAAATACTATATTCGAAACATTAACAACTGAAAAATCATTCAAATAATAAAAGAAAAACACGCATGAGCCTCCAATAAGAATCATGCTCGTAAAAGTGGTAAAAAGTTTTCTGAATGAAGCTTCAAAAATATCGCTCAATAACTCGAAAACTAAAACTATAAAGCAAAGCGGCAGAAAAATATTAACGCCAAAATAGAACGGCTTTAAATAAGTAAACGGAATTTTCTGCCCGATACCGCCATTTTCGAGAAATATTTCTTTAACGCCGGCGCTGGTCATAAGATTTTCGCCTATAGAAATCATTGAATATGCGCCGAGCATAAACAAAAATATTCTATAACCGCGGCCGAGATGATCGTCTGCAAGAAAAACTATGGTCGCGGAAACGATAGTAAGCAAAACGCTTATTTTAATAATGAACTCGTTTAAATTGAGAGATTCCGGCAGCGGCGGCAGATTGAATTGTTTAAGTCTTTCAGTAAGTTGAAAATCCACTCCGAGTCCCGAAGCAAAACCCATGTAAAAAACCATGCCTATGAGAGAAATCAATGCAATGCGAATTTTCGAACCGGAACTGATATAACTTACCGGACATAAAAGAAAAAACAAATAAGCGGCCGTAAGCCCCATAGCCACCCGGCCCGCATCAGTATTTGAAGCTATCTGCGGATAAGCGATAAACATGAACGCCCCAAAAATAACGATCGAAATCAAAGAAAGAAAATACTTTACAGGCCGTGTTTCCGGACTGGAATAAACCACTATCATTTGCGGCCTGGTTTTTGATGACGCTTTCGATTTAAGGGCGGCATTTTTACCTTCACGCGATTCAGAAGCCGGCCGGCCCGCAGGTTCTAAATTATGCTCAGCTTCACCGTTCTGAGAGACTTCTTCTTCCACGCCGATTTTTGATATAATTCCAGACGCGGAATCCTGTAAACTCTCTTTCGCGTGAAACTTATTATTTTTTAAATTATCGATATCTGGCGGCGTTTTGTTACGCATAACGCCCTGCGGCCGTGAAGGCTCATCTTTCGAAACGAGTTCACCGGAAATAGACGAAGCGAAATCAAGCGGATTATTAGTCATTAATTCGCTGAGAGCTTTTTTAACTTTAGCATGAGCATGCTCGACGTGAAGCCGCACATCGGAACGCGGATAATTTATATTCTGGTCGAGTATTTCGAAAAGCTGATTAATTTCGGCTACTGAATAAACATTCCAATTTTTAATATTATCGATAGCTCGAAGTCCATCTATTTTTATTTTAGCCGACGGATCATTGATAAGCCCTATCAATTTTTGAAGGTCTATTACAGGCTGCTGGTCCATATTAACACTCCCGAACTATTAATATATTTATTTAGTTTACCTTAAAAATAGCCTCTATTTCAACCGCGGCGCCAAGCGGAAGCGAAGCGACGCCGAAAGCGGCCCGCGCATGCGCCCCGTTATCACCCATAACTTTTTTAAAAAATTCTGACGCACCATTAACTACCGCTGGATGATCTTTAAAATCATGACGCGCGGCGCAAAAACCCGAAAGTTTAACGAGCCTTTCCACACGGCCGAGATCGCCGGAAAGCGCGCCGGAAAGCGCCGCTATAATATTTATCGCGCAAAGCTCCGCCGCGGCACGGCCGTCTTCAACGCTTATGTTATCGCCGAAAGTTCCGCTATACAACAGTTTGCCATCCTTAACCGGAAGCTGGCCTGAAACATAAGCCATGCCGTCACAAATCACTACGGGAACATAAGCCGCAAGAGGAACCGCAGGTTTCGGCAATTCAATATTCATTTCCTTTAATTTTTCGATAATATTCATACTTAATTACCTCCATATTTTAATATAATACAAACTGAACTCAAAATAAATTTAAATTGAATTCAGTTAAAAATTAACTTAAACTTAAATTCATCCTGACATAAAACTCGAACAGGCCAGACCGGAGCCGATCTCAAATCGCGCCAAGCGATTGTAACGCGGTATAATCAGTCTGGTCGATTTGAAGCGGCGTTATGGAAATATAGCCGTTTTCCACAGCGGTATAATCCGTATCGCAATCATTTTCAGTAACTAAACGGCGGCCGCTGAGCCAGTAATATGCGCCGGACGAAGGCGCATCTATTTTTTTATATGAATCGTCGTATTTAAAATTATTAACGCGCGTTATTTTATAACCTTTAATTTCGTTAAACTTCATGGACGGCACATTTATATTAATTAAAAACCGGTTATTATGCTCGACGCACTTATCATAAAGATTTTTCAAATGCCGTACGATAAATTCCGATGCGCTTGGATATTCCGGGTGCGCTTCATATGAAGCGATCGATACCGCAAGCGATGGATAATTCATAAAAACGCCTTCATAGGCGGCGGCAACCGTTCCTGAATACCTTATATCGAGGCCGATATTGGGTCCATGATTAATGCCCGATATTATAAGATCCGCTTTAACGCCGAAGGAAGGCAGAATGACTTTCGCGCCAAGCTTAACGCAATCCGCCGGAGTACCGTTTACATAAAAAAATTTTTTTACTTTCGAATTAATTTTAGAATCATATTCTTTGAACCTGAGAGGATTATGCAGAGTAATAGCCGCGCTGGTAGCTGATTTTTCAGATTCCGGCGCCACTACGAAAACTTCGTGGTCCGAGGATAATGCACGAGCTAAATCGTGAATGCCGGCGGCATGTATTCCGTCGTCATTGGTCAGAAGTATTTTCAAAAAAACGGTTCCTTTCTATTTCTTTTACTGGATCTTAATTTTTGAATTATCAAATTTATCGTTATCATTAACGACCGCGATATTATTTTCACGTAAAAGCCAGCCTATGGCCATTATAAATAAAGGCTCCTCGACCGAATGTTTTTGCATAATTTCTTTTTTTAAGGCCGAATAAGAAGTTTCGCCTTCTTTATCGAGATATTTCCAGATATAACCGGCGATATCGCCAATTTCAGTTTTTATCATCTTACCACCCCTGATTAATATTTATTTTACCATTTTTATTTATAACACATTTTTATACGGCGCCGAAAAAATTCCGGCGCTCATTTTTTTATTTTTCAGGCTGCATTTTTTTTTCAAGTTTTGCCCACGAATCGACTAACGATACGGACCTGTTAAATACAAGCTTTTCAGATGACGACGCGTCATCCAGGCAAAAATACCCCTGCCTTAAAAATTGAAAACGGTCTTCAGGCCCGGCAGATTTCAATCCAGGCTCAACGAAGCAGGGATAAAGGACCGTAAGAGAATCCGGATTAAGATTCTGCTTATAATCGCCGTCATTATCATCTGGATTCGCCCTGGTAAAAAGCTGATCATAAAGACGCACTTCACATTCAACTGCATGGGCGGAAGAAACCCAGTGCAGCGTTCCCTGAACACGCCGGCCATCGTCCGACCAGCCGCCTCTGGTAGCAGGATCGTAACTACAGTGCAATTCGACTATATCGCCGGCTTCATTTTTAATAACATTTTCGCATTTAATATAATAAGCATGTTTCAAACGCACTTCACGTCCGGGAGCGAGCCTGAAAAATTTTTTCGGCGGCTCTTCGCGAAAATCGTCACGCTCGATATACAATACTTTTGAAAACGGTATTTTCCTCATACCCGCGCTTTCATCTTCAGGATTATTTTGCGCGTCGAGCCACTCTACCGCATCGTCCTGATAATTGGTAATAACCACTTTCAGCGGCCTTAAAACGCCCATAACGCGCGCGGCTTTTTTATTTAAATCTTCTCTCAGACAATATTCGAGCATTGCATAATCGACCGTGCTGTTAGATTTCGCCACGCCTATCATTTCACAAAAATTACGAATAGCCGCTGGCGTATAGCCCCTTCTTCTCAAACCGGAAATCGTCGGCATTCGCGGATCGTCCCAGCCGCTCACATATTTTTTTTCGACTAATTCGAGCAGCTTGCGCTTACTCATAAGAGTATATGTAAGGTTCAGACGTGCGAACTCGATCTGCCTCGGATGGCATTCGGTTTGCAATGCGTCAAGGAACCAGTCATAAAGCGGACGATGATCTTCAAATTCAAGAGTGCATATCGAATGAGTAATATTTTCAAGCGCATCGGAAACGCAATGAGTAAAATCATACATCGGATATATACGCCATTTATCATTCGTACGATGATGCGCGGTATGTCTGATCCTATAAATAATAGGATCGCGCATATTTATATTCGGCGATGACATATCGATTTTAGCGCGCAATACGAGCCTGCCGTCTTCAAATTCTCCATTTTTCATACGCCTGAAAAGTTCGAGACTTTCAGCCGCCGGTCTGTTTCTATAAGGGCTTTCCCTGCCCGGCATCGTAAGCGTGCCGCGATATTCGCGAATCTGATCGTTATTTAGCTCACAAACATAAGCCTTATCCATTTTAATCAGTTCTTCAGCATATTCATAAAGTTTATCATAATAATCAGACGCATAATAAAGATGCGCTTCCCAGTCAAAACCGAGCCATTTAACGTCGCGTTCAATTGATTCGATATATTCGACATCTTCTTTGCATGGATTGGTATCGTCAAAACGCAGATGACAGCGGCCGCCATATTCCTTCGCCAGGCCGAAATTAAGACATATCGACTTGGCGTGGCCTATATGTAAATATCCATTGGGTTCGGGCGGAAAACGGGTAATTATATTTTTATGCTTACCGGATTTAAGATCCAGAGCAATAATATCTTTAATAAAATTAGAACTAGAATTAGAATCTGCGTTAGAAACATTATCGGCAGCGACGGCGCCGGCCGTAAAACCATCCGGTATATTATTCGACATCAAATAATTTCCTCCCTGATATAACATATATAATAAATGATTATATGATAACAAATTTTGTTTATAAATTCAAGACTTATTTAAACGACATATATTATGAAAATAAATCAGTGGAAAAGTTAAACTTTTCCACTGATTTTTAATCAAATTAACATAAAACCGAATCGAACGTTTTATTAATTATTACTTTAATTACGCGTTTAACAGGCACTTACGGCCGCGTTGAAATTAATCTATAAAACGCAAGTCTTAATAAATTAACGGATTATTTCATGATAATGGTCCCCGTCTGACCGTTAATAGCCTTTTCAACAAATTCAGGCGAAGTTATTATCACTTTTTCTCCGCCATTTTTTAAAAACATTATAGCGGCCTGAATTTTCGGCCCCATCGATCCCGCGGGAAACTGTCCTTCGGCTAAATATTTTTCAGCTTCCGCAAGACTCATTTTATCAATAGTTTTTTGATCAGGCTTATTAAAATTAATACACACTTTTTCAACGGCTGTAGTTATCATGAAAATATCCGCCTTAATTTCAGCGGCGAGAAGCGCTGAAGCGAAATCTTTATCTATAACGGCGGCGGTTCCCGTAAGAAATCCGCTTTCGTTTTCTATAACTGGAATTCCGCCTCCGCCGACCGCGACTACTATAAAATCCGAATCGATAAGTTTTTTTATGGATTCGATTTCGATAATTTTTTCAGGCATGGGCGAAGCGACCACGCGGCGATAACCGCGGCCGGCGTCTTCTTTGACGTTCCAGCCTTCTTCTTTTACCTTTTTATCGGCTTCTTCTTTACTCATAAAAGATCCGATAGGTTTGGTAGGTTTTTTAAAAGCGTCGTCGTTTTTATCGACTAACACCTGAGTAACGATAGTAGCCACGCCTTTATTTATACCGCGCTTTTTAAATTCGTTATAAAACGCCTGCTGGATTTGATATCCGATCGCTCCCTGAGTATCGGCGCCGCAGGAATCGAGCGGCACTTCATGAAGTTCGTTACGAGCTATCTCCGAACGGCGGAGTATAAAACCGACCTGCGGGCCATTGCCGTGAGTCATAATTACGTTATAACCTTTTTCAACCATTCCGGCCACATGAGCAACGGTTTCGCAAACAGCTTTATATTGATCAGGAACGCTTTGATGGTTTTTATCTTTAATCAAAGAATTACCGCCCACTGCGATAACAGCTTTTTTCATTTTAATTATTCTCCTCCGCTATTTTATTTTCGATAATAAATTTCCAGGAAACGCCGCATAAAAAACGGCCGCTTTTAATAAATGATCGACGGGGACCTGATCATCGATGGAATGAGCGTATATTTCGTTAGCCGGTCCAAAACCGACGGTCGGTATATTCATACGGCCCATTGAAGCTACTCCGTTCGTCGAAAAAGTCCATTTATCGACACGAGGTTTTTCGCCGAGAGCTATTTCCGCGGCCGCCACGGCGGCCTGAGTCAACGGATGACTTTCGGGCAGCACCCATGTAGGATAATATTTTTCCTGTCCGACGGTAAGGCCGGTCCATGATTTTTCTTCGTATTGAAGAACTTCTACTTTTGCGTCTTTTGAAGCGGACGTGGAATCTATTATTTTTTGAATTTCAGCGACCGAAGTTTCGATAGTTTCGCCAACGGTAAGACGGCGGTCGATATATATGGTACATTCATCGGGAACAGCGCACAGTGAAGGCGTCTGACATTCAATTTTAGAAACGGTAATCGTACCCCGGCCGAGAAACGGATCATCTTTTAATCCGCCCTGATTGAGTTTTTCAATTCCCGCCACGATCGGCATCATTTTATATACCGCGTTAACCCCGCGTTCGGGAGCCGAACCATGGCATGAAACGCCTTTAGTAACGACCTTCATTTCCATTCTACCGCGATGGCCGCGATAAACGCCAAGATTGGTCGGCTCGGTTATGACGACAAAATCAGGCGTTATAGTTTTACTATCGCGTATCATGTGCAAAAATGGAAGCCCGTCGCAATCTTCTTCCTGACAGGTGCCTGTAACATACAGGGTATAATCGCCTTCTAAATTTAATTTTTTAATCATCGCGGCGGCATAAACCATGCTCACCATTCCGCCCCGCTGATCGGTAGCGCCGCGGCCATATATCACGCCGTCTTTCATATCGCCCTTATAAGGATCGATTTTCCAGGCGTTTCTATCGCCGATTCCAACGGTATCGATATGAGCATCCATCATTATTTTAGTTTTTCCATTCCCGATACGCCCTATAATATTACCCATTTTATCGATAATCACTTCATCGAAACCGACTTTTTTCATTTCAGTTTCTATGCGTTTTATTACCAGCTCTTCTTTACATGACTCGCCTGGAATAGCGATAAGTTCACGCATAAATTTTATAATATCAGTCTCGAATTCTTTAGCCGCATTCATTAATTGTTCACGTTGCATATTATTTACCCATCCCCTTTAATTATAATTTATTAATCAGCAGGTTTTCCTTTTTTTACCAAGAGATGCCAGCAATTTTGCAGGTTCTTTAAATTTAGCGAGAAAAATCATCGCGGCGATTACAAAAGGCTTATAACCCGCTTCTTTATATGTTTCAATTCTATATTTTTCGAATACGTCGGCCGAAACTTCTCCTTCTTTACACGAAACATCGGATATATCAGCGGGAAGACAGTGCATATAAAGCGCTTTTCCGCCTTTAGTATGTTTCATCATAGCTTTATTACATTCCCAGTTTTTAAATTTAGCGTTATTAGCAAGACATTATTTTTCGAGAATTTTAAGCCCTTCGATATCTTTTTTCTGAAGAAGAGCGGTCCTTTTTTGCATTACGCTGAAAGGCGCCCATGACTTGGGATAGACTATATCAGCTCCGTCGAAGGCTTCCTGCATGCTTTTTACATGAATAAATTTACCGCCCGATTTCTTTGCGTTATTTTTAGCCACGGTAAGCGTTTCTGGAATTAAGTCATAGCCTTCGGGATGCGCCAGGGCAACATCCATGCCGAATCTGCTCATAAGACCTATAATACCCTGCGGCACTGAAAGCGGCTTGCCGTAACTCGGTGAATAAGCCCATGTCATGGCTATTTTTTTACCTTTAAGTTTTTCGACGCCGCCAAAATAACTTATTAAATGTGAAAGATCGGCCATGGATTGAGTGGGATGATCTATATCGCATTGAAGGTTAACTATGGCGGGCCGCTGATGAAGGACGCCATTTTTATAACCATCATCGAGCGCTTCGCCTACTTCACGCATATATTTATTTCCTTCACCGAGATACATATCGTCGCGAATACCGATAACCTCGGTTAAAAAAGATATCATATTAGCGGTTTCACGAACCGTTTCACCGTGAGCGATCTGTGAAGTGCTTTCATTCAAATCCTGGACGGCAAGGCCGAGAAGATTTGACGCTGAAGCGAAAGAAAAACGAGTTCTCGTAGAATTATCACGAAAATTCGAAACGGCCAGGCCTGACTTAAAAACACGACAGCTTATATTAGATTCGTATAATTCTTTCAGTATTCTGGCGGTCGTAAGCGTTGCCGCTATTTGAGCATCATTTTTTTCCCAGGTAAGAAGAAAATCCGTTCCATACATTTTGTGATCGAGCTCATCGAGTCTGGATATCAATTTCATCGTCATTTAAAAATACACCTCATGTTAATTTTTTATAAAAATATTATACCATAACTTAATCATTACATTCCACAAAAATTTTAAATAATTAAAAATTATCTATGCGTAACATATTGTAATGAATAAAAAAACACGATAATAAATATTTAAAAATATGTTTTATAAATGATATTTTTGTGATATAATATTTCCCGCAATGAATTATGTCGATACTATTTTTAAATCAATCAAAAATACGAACTTTTTTTTTGATTCCTTTCCCGCCATGGTCTGGATTAGCGATACCGGAGCGTCTATGGTTTATTTTAACAGAGCATGGTTAGAATTTAGCGGACGCGCTATCGTCGAAGAATATGGATTCGGCTGGCAGGAAGGCGTTCATCCTAAAGATATCGACAACTGTATTGCTGAATATATCAGCGCTTTTAATTCAAGAGCCTTTTATCAAAGTGAATTCAGATTGAGGCGCAGGAATCAGGAATATCGCTGGGTACGCAACACTGGTTGGCCATGCAATTCACCCGAAGGCGATTTTACGGGATACATCGGATTCTGTCAGGATATAACTGAACAAAAAATACGGGATATCATTTCTATCGACCGTGAATCTTATTACCGTGCTCTTATTGAAAATATTTCTGATATAATCACGATAGTAACGGAAAATAAAACGGTTATTTTTTCAAGTGCTTCTACTAAAAAAATTTTAGGATATGAATCTGAAGAATTAATCGGAAAAATTTATTCAAATTATATTGAGTCGAACGATACTGAAATTTTCGATAAAGCTTTTATTGCGGCGGTAAGCCAACCGCCTTCTCCAGTAAGTCTCATATATAAGTTTTTAAATAAAGACGGTAACTACTGTTATCTTGAATCCGTATTAAAAAATATAAACGCCGAAAACACGGTAACCGGAATTATTATTAACTCACGCGATATCACGCAACGTGTAAAAATGCAAAACGATCTACGGCATGCTACTGAAATGGCCGAAACGGCTAATTTTGCTAAAAGTCTTTTCATAGCGAATGTAAGTCATGAAATACGAACTCCGCTCAACAGTATTTCCGGTTTCGCCGAACTTCTTACGGCTTCAAAATTAAGCCACAAACAAAAAAAATATGCCGATTATATAAAAACCGGTTGTGACGTACTAACGTCGCTTGTAAATAATGTGCTGGATTTTTCAAAAATCGAGGCGCAAAAAATGGAAATTGAAGAATCTACTTTTACGCTTGCCGGTTTAGTAAAAGATATAACTATTTTAACGACAAAAGCATCAACCGTAAACAATACGACGGTTAAAATTTTTATAAAAGAAAGTCCTGATAAACTTTTAAAAGGAGATTATAAAAAGCTCCGGCAGATAATCCTGAATTTAGTTTCTAACGCGATAAAATTCACGCATGATGGAAAAGTTAATTTAATAATAAGCCGTCATGAAGAAAAAAACGAAAAATTATTTTTAAAATTTAATGTTAATAATACGGGAATAGGAATTTCACCGGAACACATCGATAAAATATTTCAGCCTTTCAGTCAGGCGCGGCCGGGTCAGAACTGGAATTACGGCGGCACCGGCCTCGGCCTTTATATTTCAAATAAACTCGTTGAATTTCTTGGCGGCGGCCATATTCATGTAAAAAGTTCGCCTGGCGAAGGAAGCGATTTTTGCTTTACGCTTCCCTTCCAGCCGTTAAAATCATCGGAAATTATTCATCGGCCGGCCTCGCAAATAATCGAACACTCAAAAAACAATAAAACTCTCAATATATTAATAGCTGAAGACAATACTATAAATCGCCTTCTGATAGAAGAACTTTTAAAAAAAATGGGGCATAACACATATTGCGCTTTCAACGGTAAACAAGCCATAGAAATGGTTGCAAGCGCATCATACGATATAATTTTCATGGACATACAGATGCCGGTCCTGGATGGTTACGATGCGGCCAGGCAGATAAGAAAAACAAATCCTGATATTCCGATAGTAGCTATGACGGCCAACGCAATAAAAGGCGATTACGAAAAATGTATCGAAGCGGGAATGAACGACTATCTCAGTAAACCTTTAGATTTTGAAAAGTTCAACGAAGCGTTAAAAAAAAATGTACGATTTTTTTCGAATGAAAACTCTACGCTCGAAAAAAAATATCATGAAAACAATATTAAAAATGAGCAAAATAAACAAATTGTCTTCGATCGTGAAAAATTCAAAAAAAATACCTTTTCCAATCCGGAAATCGCAAAAAAAATAATATATATTTTTTTCGACGATTTAAAAAAATGTAAATCATATCTTGACAATGCTATTAAAGAAAAAAATGGCGAGCTTCTTTCAAGAACGGCTCATCGATTAAAAGGATCAGCATTAAATATATGCGCATACGATTTAAAACTAATTCTATATGAACTCGAAACATCGGGACGCGAAAACCGTTTCGACGAAGCGGAAAATTTAATAATCGAATTCGAAAACAAAATAGAAGAATTAAAAAAAGAACTCGAAAAATCTGGTTATTAAAAAAATTAAACCGGCGGTCAGATGATAAGAGACCGCCGGTTTAATTAATATAAAATTATATCACACCGTTAAAATACAATTATGCGCCCGCTTCTTTAGCTTTTTCAAATTCGGATATAAGCTGCTGGGCGATAGTAGCCGGCGCTTCTTCATAATGGTCGAAGGTCATTTTAAACGAACCGCGACCCTGAGTAAGCGATCTTAAATTAGTAACATAGCTGAGCAATTCAGCCAGCGGAACATGCGCTTTAATTACCTGATTTTTCCCCTTGCCTTCCATGCCCATTATCCTGCCGCGGCGCGAATTAAGATCGCCCATTATATCGCCCATATAACTTTCAGGAATAACGACTTCGATAAAATAAATAGGTTCTAATATATAAGGATCACTTTCTACAAAAGCGTTTTTAAAACCGAGCGAACCGGCGACTTCAAACGCCTGAGCCGAAGAATCGACTTCGTGATAGGAACCGTCGTAAATCGTAACGGCAACGTCTATTACAGGGTATCCGGCGATAACGCCTTCGGCCATTTTACCGGTAACGCCTTTTTCTACGGGGCCAATATACTGTTTCGGAACGACGCCGCCGACTATTTTATCTATAAATTCAAAACCTTTACCGGGGTTCGGCCTTAATTCGAGATGGCAATCGCCGAATTGGCCGCGGCCGCCCGATTGACGTTTGAATTTTCCCTGTGCTTTAGCGGGTTTTCTTATAGTTTCGCGATATGGAATGCGAGGAGTCTGCATTTCGCAGCCAACGTTAAATTTACGTTTAATTTTTTCAAGCATCATTTCGACGTGAATCTCACCCATGCCGGATATTATAGTCTGACTGAACTCCGCGGAGGTATGAACCTTAAAAGTAGGATCTTCTTCAGCGAGTTTAGAAAGCGCAGTCGAAAGCTTTTGCTGATCATCTTTAGTTTTGGGTAAAATAGCGAGGCTATAAAGCGGTTCGGGAAAATCGATACGTGGAAATTCTATTTTTGCAGCAGCGTCTGAAAGCGTATCGCTCGTTTTTGAAGCCTTAAGTTTAACTATTACTCCGATATCGCCGGCATGAAGTTCCGCCACATCTTCACGATTTTTACCACGCAATGAATAAAGCGTACCTATTCTTTCAGACTGGTTCGAACGAGAATTATTCAAATCGATGCCGGGCGTGAGGACTCCGGACATAACTTTAAAAAAGTTCAAATCGCCGAGGCCCGCTTCGCCGAAAGATTTAAAAATATATATTGAAAGAGACTCACTGTCTTTAAAAGAGCGCTGTTCTTTCGCATCTGTTTTTAAATTAACGCATTCTACGGCGGGACGCTGTGACGGGTTGGGCATAAATTCGATCATAAAATCAAGCAATGGCTGAACTCCAAGATTTAATGTCGCGCAGCCGGTAAGTATCGGAAATATTATACCTTCGCGGATACCGGTAAGAAGGGCTTTCTGCACCTCTGAATCGCTTATTTCCACTCCTTCGAGGTATTTCATCGCAAGTTCTTCATCCGCTTCCGCGGCTGCTTCAACCATTTTTTCACGATATTTTTTAGCGAGATCGCCAAATTCAGCGGGAACCGGTTCTTCTTTCATAGTTTTGCCGTCCGCTGAAAAAACATAAGATTTCATTTTAATTATATCGATAACGCCTTTAAAAGCAGCCGCTTTACCCATCGGTACCGTTACCGCAAGCACTTTATTGGAAAGTTTCGATGAAATATCATCAAACACTCTATCAAAATCGGAATTTTCTTTATCGATTTTATTCACAAAAAATATAACTGGAAGTTTTGAATTTTCAGCATATTCAAATGCTTTTTCAGTTCCGACTTCCACTCCGGCGTCGGCGGCAAGCGTCAATAAAGCAAAATCCGCCGCTTTAAGCGCCTTCAAAGTTTCACCTATATATTCATCGTAGCCGGGGGTATCTAAAATGTTAAACTTATGATCTTTATATTCAAAAGGAGCTATCGCCGTCGAAATAGAAGTTTTTCTTTTAATTTCTTCCGGATCGAAATCGCAGGTAAGGGTTCCGGCATCAGACTTGCCAAGTCTGTCTATAGAACCCGCAGTATAAAGTATGGCATCGGTAAGACAGGTTTTGCCAGTGCCCGAATGGCCCAGAGTACACATATTTCTGATTTTTTCGGTTTTAAATACCTTCATTGGTTTCCCCCTTAATTTTTCATAATGGCATATTTAAAATACATTTAATAACTGAAATAAAAAATTAAATAACAAAAACTTAATAATAATCTTAAAATTTTGATTACGGATTATACCACAAGTTTTATAATATTTCAATATAAAAAAACTTAAAGTTTTTTATTCTTTCACCGATACTTATTTTACGGCACAAAAATAAATAAAGAGGTGAACATTCCATGTTACTACCGTCAGCAAATTCAAAACACATTTTCAATGTTAAGGGGAGCGGAGAACTTCAGGAAAGGCTTAAAATGTGGATCAGGCAAAATTATTCCGATATTCTGGGACCGGAAGTCAATATGCTCGATCTTCCTAACGGTTTCGAATTGATTGAAAACAAACTGCACAGGCTCATGCGTGAAAAAGGCATGAA
Organism: uncultured bacterium; assembly: GCA_964421195.1. Lineage (GTDB taxonomy): Bacteria > Muiribacteriota > UBA9980 > UBA9980 > UBA9980 > UBA9980. The sequence goes on from CAYQWL010000016.1 coordinate 23,576, forward strand.
AACGCCGGGAACAAGCTTATCCACGGAAAGCATGGCCGCTTAATTCATTGAAAATAAACACTTATTTAATTAATAAAACCGGACGAAACTCGATCCCCCCCTTAAAAGGGGGGGATTTAATTTTATTTACATATAATAAAATTAAAACAGCAACGCCTCAATTAAAACAACGCCTCTAAATATTGAAAGTTACCGTTAAAAAAGGTATTGACTTATCGATAACTTTATAATAGAATAATGGTTCTTAAATATGTTAAATATCGCTTTTATCGAACCGCAAAATATTATTCTTTCCAACGGCCTCGCCGTTTCGCTCGCGGGTGATTTCAACCCGGCGAAGCCGTATAGCGCTATTGTTTTCCTGGCTAAATGCGGATTATACACGGAAAGCGAAGATAATAACGGCATAACGCATGCATTAGAACATATATTATTCAAGGGAAGCCGAAAATATTCGAACTACGAAATAACTTCAATTATAAACGGTTTCGGCGGTTCGATCGATGCTTTTACCACGGCTGATTCCCTTGGAATCGAAATACAGATACCGCACGAGCGCATAAGCGAAGCGCTCGAAGTCCTTTCGCAACTCGCTCTCTATCCGGCATTTCCCGAAAACGAAATCGAGCTGGAAAAAAAAGTAATAATTGAAGAAATGCGTTTCTACAAAGATGATCCTGAAGACCTCGTTATGCTGAAACTTGAAAAATTTTGCTATAAAGATTCCTGCTATTCACGTGAAATCCTCGGAACTCCGGCAAGCGTAAACCGGATCGACGCCGTGAAGCTCAAACGATATCATGGCGAATATTTTACGCCTTCCAACTGTTCACTGACGATAGCGGGAGCATTCAATCCGCAAAAAATAATAAAAGCCGCCGAAAAATTTTTTGGAAACGATATGTGGAAATCAGCAAATTCACCTGATAAAAACGATAATTATCTCGACGCCGCCAAAAAAAACGAATATAGCAAACACATAGTTATAAAAAAAGAGAAATTTATGCAGGATTATTACGCCGCGGGTTTTTTAACGCCTTCATCCATCGAAAATGAACATATCTGCTCGCTGCTTTTGCCCTATGTTTTTTCGTCCTTAAAATCTTCGCCGCTGCTATACATGCTTAAAGACGAATATAATGCCGCCGCTTCCCTTACTACCGATTTAATTTTCAAATATGGTATGTGGATGCTCACGGTACTCGTTTCATCACCGCCTTCAAAAACGCGGATGGTAAAAGCAGCCATTAATTCCTTCATATCGAATATATCGAAATTCGTCGGAAAAAAATATTTTGAATCAATCAAAAAATGTTTTCTTCTCGACTACCTTCAGGAAATTGAAAATCCCAAAACGTACTGCAACGAACTTTCCACATTTAACCATATTCTCGGATACGGTTCATACAATCGCACCGCCGCTTCGATAATAGCCCTTGAATATGAAAATTTTTTTTCATATCTCGAATCGCATATTGAAAATCGACATTATAACAGCGTAGAGCTTATGTGCGCCAGACCCTCAAAACATAGAATCATCTGCCGTGGAATCACTTCTTTATTAAAATCAATCGAGCGTTTCGATACGTTAAGTATAAACGATGAACCAGAAAAAAACGGCATTATAAAGCAACGCACACGATTTTTTTCACCGGCGGGCGAAAACTTGAAAAACGCCCGAATCGCGCAATATAGCCGGACAACGCTCTGCTCGCTGAGCGATCCCGCCGCGGAATATTCCACGCTTACGCTTTTTATCGCCGGCGGCACCGCGGGTTCTCTCAAAATAGGCGACGCCAATATTTTCGCGGAACTTTTCGGCAAAAAAACCTTTAAAAAATCGATGCATGAAAATTATATGCTTTCAGATTCGATGGGTATATATTTTGATTGCAATTCATACCTCGACTATTTTAAGTTTGAAGCCGCAACGGCCGGCGAATGGAACGCGGAAAAAATTTCATATCTCGATTCGCTTTTCAGCGATTTTCATTTTAATTCCGATATGTTGATCAAAGCGCGTTCCGCCGTTAAAAACACCGTCAAATCGATACACGACGATGTTTTCGAACTGTCATTCTGGGGATTTTTAACCAATCTATTCCGCGGATCTTCATATCAAAAAGCTTTATTCGCTAACGAAAAAAAGCTCACCGGCATAAAAGGAGAAGATATTTTAAATTATTACCATAGCGTCATCGCAAGCCCATTTATAAGCGCCGCCGTTTCATCACCCGGCCCGTGCGAGCGAATAATAATAGACAATTTCAAAAGTTTTCTTTTTCAAAACTCATGCCGTGGAAGTATTCCGCTCGAAATTCCTCCGGAACCCGAACGATTTGAAAAAGAAATAAAATCCAGGCAGGAGCAATGCACCATAGTCATAGGCTCGCCGGCGCCGGCATTCGGCTCCTCCGACTCAACGGCATTTTCAATAGCCAATCACATTCTTTCAGATTACGCCGGAAAACGTTTATGGAACATTCGCGAAAATCACGGCCTCTGCTATAACATCTTTTCCGAATATATTCCGCTCAAAGCCACCGGCGCATTTTTTTGTTACGCGAATACGGCGAATGACAGAATCGAGCTGACGGGAAAAAAAATAACCGAAGAAATACTGCGTTTCGCCGAATACGGTCCGGATAAAACCGAACTTGATAACGCGGTAACTCAGCTTATAAAACGATTCGAAAACTCGGCGGCCTATTCGTCAACAGCCGCGCGAATGATAGGCCAGCACCTTTTCTATGAAAAAACAGCCGAACCCTGCTTCAACTATATCGAAAAACTGAAAAATCTCACATGCGAAAATATACGCGATACATTCATTAAATACTGCGGACCCGAACGAATTTCATTTTTAAAAATCACGGCTGAAAAGTAAGGAGGCGGATCATGAAAGATTTTTATATACTCGCGCCGTTAATGATAGTTATAATGTCAACCGGCCTCGGCTTTTTCGTTTATGAACGCGACGTTAAAAATCCCAGAAATTATTTATTTCTGGCCCTTATGTGCGTGATCACGCTAATAAATTTATTCGAAATTAAAGCGGTTATGGCCGCGGGCGCGGCCGAAGCGCGGCCGTATATAACCGCCATGACGCTTCCTTTTTTACTGCTGCCGCCTGTTTTATTCTGTTTTGGAAACGCGTATAATAATTATATAAAAATCGAACCACAATGGCTTTATTCAATAATCCATCTCCCTTTTTTTATAATGTTTTTAACCGTCGCGCGCCTTATAGAATCAGGAACTTTAAAAGTAAGCGTAAGCTCAGGCGGCGGAATGTTTTTTATTCATTCAGGACCGGCCGCGGCTTTTATAGTTCCCTTTTATATCCCTTTTTTTTTAATTTCGCTATGGCCGTTCACTAAAAGTTACAGATTAAGAAAACTTGACGGAGCCGCCTTCAAAGAAATATGTTCAATATTTAATTCCATTTTTCTACCTTTCACTGCGGCCGCGGCATTTATGGTTTATATCAATTTTTTTCATGAATCAGGGCCGCGGGGCGATATTATATATTTGCCGGGAATTTTTCCCGCCGCATCTTTCGCCGCGGTCGCGCTTTTAACTTTTACCATAATCAAGCATAAATCGTTCGATATTCCGATAATATTCAATAATGCCCTCATATATTCGTCACTTGCGCTTCTTATTTCCGGAGTATATGTAATTATTCAAAATTTTCTCGAAAATTTTTTTCAAAACATATTCAAATCGAGTTCTGATATTTATGGTGCGATATCCGCTTTAATAGTAGCGTTTTTATTCGAACCGCTCAACCGCAAATTAAATGCGTTCATAAACGGCATAATAGATTTCTTTAAATCCATCAATAATCCGATATCGATCGAAACAGAAGGTGAAAAAAATTTTGAACGGTCTAAAACATCAGATCTCAAAGCGCTCGAAGTCGCCTATTTCATTTTTGTTCTCTGCTTCACTACTATATTCGTAACCGCAAAATTACTTCCAGCGATCACGCCAAAATTTTCTTATATGATATCAGCAATGACGCTTTCTTTAAGCGCGTTATATATTCTTTATCGTTCGCTCCATCTTCCTTTTAACCTTACAGCTTATTCCGCGCTTTCGGTGTTTTTCGTATTCACGCATATTTTATTCATAACCCTTACATGCGGAGGCGGATTTTATATCGAAACTACCGGAGCGCTAATTTCCCTTTTATGCCTTATATCAGCGGCCGGTCTTATCGGCCGAATAATTTCGATGCGCATCGACGAAACGGCTTTTTTAATACCGCTGTGCCTGGTAGCGGCTATAGCCGATATCTGGTCGGTGTTTTTCGGCGTCACATCTGAGCTTATAAGCAAAAAATCAGCGGCGCTCGATTATCTTATAATGCGCTATCCCTCGCCCGGAACTGGTGAATTACGTCAATTCATCGGAATATCGGATTTTTTATTCGCCACCATTTTGATGGGCTGCGCAATCAACTTTAAATTAAACGCGAAAAAAACTTATGCCGGATTCGCTTTCGCTTTTTTCGTCACTTTTTTAACGGTAATCATAACCGAGCGGGGCGTTCCCGCAATTCCCGCGCTCAGTGCGTTTTTTATAACAATTAACGCACCGAAACTGCGATTAAAATTAGAAGATATCAAAACGATGTTAATAGTAATTACCGGCGCCGGCGGGGTATTTTATTTAATTTCGGCGCTCAGGAGGCTGATAAATCACTGATGCCCGACAATGGATACATAAATAAAAAAAAGCCTGCGGCAGGCGAAATTTTCAATACAAGCGACAGAACGGACGACTCCGGGAAAAAAAATCCGAACGCCCCGGTAAACGTTAATAGCGCCGGGATAAACGGAGCGATACTGCGCGGCACTATCGAACGGATAACTTATTTCAATGAAGAACGCAACTATTGCGTAGCGCGCGCAAAATGTGAAGGAGAACGCGAACTCATAACCATAGTCGGCACCTTCGCCTCTATAAACGTCGGCGAATTCGTCGAAATGAGCGGCGAATGGCAGAGCCACAAAGAATACGGCCGTCAATTTAAAGTAAAAGACTACATCGTAAAACTGCCAAATACCATAACCGGCATTAAAAAATATCTCGGCTCCGGCCTGATACGCGGCATAGGCCCTAAAACGGCGGAACGTATAACCAACCATTTTAAAGCCGCCACCATCGAGATTATTGAAAAAACGCCAAAGGCGCTTCTTGAAATAGACGGCATAGGTGAATGGCGGCTCGAAAGAATCTGCGAATCGTGGAAAACCCAGAACGCGATACGTTCAATTATGATTTTTCTTCATAAATATAGCATTTCCACCGCGATCGCTACCAAGATTTATAAAAAATATGGCGACGACTCGATTGCCGCGCTCACTGAAAATCCTTACAGGCTCGCCGACGATATTTACGGCATAGGATTTAAAAGCGCTGACAAAATAGCTTTATCGATGAATATCGCGGAAGATTCCGATATACGAATAAAAGCGTGCGTAATTTACTGTTTAAACCAGCAAACATCCGAAGGCCATGTATATACGCTCCTCGACAAATTATTCGAAGAGCTCAAACAATTCATCGACATAACCCGTCCTCGTTTTATAGAAATAGTCGAAAAAATGAAAAACGAAAAGCTCATCCAGACCGAAAATGAAGACCGTATTTATCTCGCAGCGATGTATTACTCAGAAAACAACGCCGCGGCCAATATCGCCGCGATATTCAAAACGCCGTTCAATAAAATAATATGTGAAACAGCCTCGATAATTTCTAAAATAGAAGCCACTTCAAAGATAAAATATTCGCCTTTGCAGCTTGAAGCTATCAATACGGCGCTTCTGTCAAAATTTATGGTACTGACCGGCGGGCCGGGGACCGGCAAGACTACGACCATACGGGGTATAATCAAGGCTTTTAAAATGCTCGGACTTACCGTTATGCAATGCGCGCCGACCGGACGCGCCGCGAAAAAAATGGAAGAATCTACAGGTGAAACGGCAAGGACCATTCACAGGCTCCTTGAATTTTCACCGGGCGGCAGGGGTTTTTTAAAAGGGCCGCACAATCCTCTTGAATGCGACGTATTAATATGCGACGAAGTATCGATGATAGACATAGTGTTATTGCATCATCTTTTAAAGGCCGTATCGCCTTCCGGCAAAGTCGTTTTTATCGGCGATATAAATCAGCTGCCTTCGGTCGGTCCGGGAAGCGCTTTAAAAGATATCATAGGATCAAAAACGGTTCCGGTAATTTCGCTCGACCGCATTTTCCGTCAGGACGAAAAAAGCCTGATTATAACCAACGCGCACCGTATCAACAATGGAGAAATGCCCGTTTTCCCGGATAAAACCAGCGGCATGCCTTCCGACTTTTATTTTATAGAGAAAGAAGACCAGGCTTCCACCGCCGCCGCCATAATTAAAATGGCCGCCGAAAGGATTCCCGACCGGTTCGCGTTAAATCCTATCGACGATGTACAGATTTTATGTCCGATGTATCGCGGCGAATGCGGCGTTACTTCGCTTAACACGGTGCTGCAGGACGCCTTAAATAAATCGGGACTCGAATTATTCCATAAAGCCCGAAAATTTAAACTCGGCGATAAAGTTATCCAGAATGAAAACGATTATAAAAAAAATGTATTTAACGGCGATATCGGAAAAATATGCGACATCCGGACGCAGGACAAATCGCTTGTAATCGATTTTCCGCAGGGCCAGCTCGAATACGAATATAACGATTTAGACTCGATCGAACTCGCATACGCTATTACAATACATAAATCTCAGGGGTCCGAATATCCGGCGGTCGTCATACCCGTGCTGACTTCGCATTTTATAATGCTTCAGCGCAATCTTTTATATACCGCCGTTACGCGCGCAAAAATGCTCGTGGTGCTGATAGGGACGAAAAAAGCCATACATATAGCTTTAAGCAATAATAAAGTGCTTGAAAGAAATTCAAACTTAATAAATAAGATCCGTATGGAGGTCATTTAAAATGCTGCTCGCCTTTAATAAAGTAAGTTTTTCATACGGCGCCGATGAAATTCTCCGCTCAGCCTCTTTTATCGTCAGACCCGATTCACGCGTCGCGTTAATAGGCCGGAACGGCTCTGGAAAAACCACTATCGTCAATTTAATAAAAGGCCTTATTTCACCGGCCGAAGGCGACATATTCAAGAAACGCGATATAAAACTCGGATTCGTCGATCAACGCATCGAGGAGCGATTTGAAAATTTATCGCTTATCGATTATATAAAATTCGGATTCGCGGCTCTTTACGAAATCGAAAGAAAAATCGGCGAATTGGAACGTGAAATATCTAAAATAAAAAGCGGATATGAAAAAAGCGCCTCATATAACTCGATAATGCAGCATTATTCCGAGCTATCCGCGCGCTTCGAATCCGGGGGCGGATACACTTTAAGTTCACGCATCGATTCCATGCTTTACGGCATGGGATTTACAGCCTCCGAATTCGGCAGGCCGTTAAAACAATTTTCGGGCGGAATGCAAACCCGCGCGCAATTATGCGGATTACTGCTTCAAAAATTCGACCTTATAGTTTTAGACGAACCTACCAATTATTTAGACACACCGTCGCTCGATTTTTTAGAATCCGCTTTAAAAAATTCAGGCTCTTCCGCGCTTATAATATCCCACGACCGTTATTTTTTAGATAACGTAGCCGAAAAAATATTATATCTTTACAACCATAAAACAGAGGAATTTCCTGGAAATTACTCGGATTTTTCAGAAATTTTTGAATTACGCCAGAACGAAAGAATAAATGAATACGAACGTCAGCAGGAATTCATAAAAAAAACCGAAGAATTCTATCGTAAATATAAAGCCGGAATTAAATCGAAAATGGCGCGCGGACGCAAAAAATTCATTGACCGGCTCGAAAGGCTTACCGATCCCGCGATACACAGCCGAAACATGGCGGTTGATTTTTCAAAAAACATGCTGATAGAATCGGGCCGCACGGCGATAAGCGCTAATAATTTAAAAAAAAATTTCGGCGATAAAGTATTATTTACGAATGCGTCCTTTGAAATAGAACGCGGTTCTATAACTGGAATTATCGGAGCTAACGGCGCCGGCAAGACAACTCTATTAAAAATGATCATGGGCTCGGACGGAGATTATGAAGGCGAAATAATAAAGGGGCACAATGTAATTTATGGATATCAGGACCAGCTGCTCGGCGGTCTTGATGCGTCAAACCGCGTAATAGACGAAATATGGAACATTAAAAAACTCATGAATGAAGGCGATGTGCGAAAATATCTCGCCGGATTCCTGTTTTACGGCGAAGACGTTTTTAAACCGGTACGCGCGCTGTCGGGCGGTGAAAAAAGCCGGCTTATAATGGCTAAAATAATTACCGGCGGAGCAAATACGCTCATACTCGACGAGCCGACCAACCATTTAGATATCGAATCTAAAGAAGCATTAGAACAGGCGCTTTTAAACTTCGACGGCACCGTCGTTTTCGTCTCACACGACCGTTATTTTATAGATAAAATAGCCGACGGGCTCTTAGTTTTAGAAAACGGCGGCGTATTCCGTTATAATGGAAATTATTCTTATTACAGAGAAAAAAGCGCGGAAACAAACGCGGAAAAATCTAAAATTATATCCGGCGGGTATTCAATCGATAAAGCGCACGGCGCAGCCAATTACGAAAATAATACGGCGCAAGAAATAAACGGCGGCATAAAAAAAAGCGGCCTGTCGAAAAACGCCGAAAGAATACTAAAAAATGAAATCGAAAAAATAGAAACTTTAATCGGCGAAAAAGAAGAAGAAACGGCCGCGTTAGAAAAAATATTCGCCGCCAATGAATATAAAGGCCGAACGCTTTCGTATGAAGACACCGAAACATTCAACCGCCGTTATTCCGAATTAAAAAACGAAATAGAAGCGCTTTATGAAAAATGGCATATAACTTCTTCAAAACTCGATAATTAAACTTCTTTATATTTTATTTTAAACACATTCTGCCGGCGCTTATTTCATATATATAACATAAACTAACCCGCCGGTTAAAAACTCTCAAAAATAAAAATTTAAACATTGACTTTAACACTCGTATTTGATAAAATACGCTCATTATTTATTACATAAAATATAACATAACGTAAAAACGATAATATGCTTTACAAAACAAAAGATAATAAACAGCTCTTCCACGCCATAAGCCGTTATTCTTTAGCGGTTTTTGTAGTTTTTTTTTGTCTTTTTACCATGCCCGTTAAAATTTACGCATTGAACTTAGACTTTGCCTCATGGCGAATATATAAAACGCCCCATTTTAACGTTTACTATCATAATAAAAACGATACCTTCGCGGCCGCGGCAGCCTCTATAGCCGAAACCGCCGCCGTAGAAATAGCGGATATTTTAAATATGAAAAAAATACCCCGTGCGATCCCATTAATATTATACGATGCGGGAGATTCGCCCTCAGGTTTTACCAATGTTTTACAGAATAAAATGTGGATAAGCGTCGCTCTTCCTGAGCCATCAGAGCTTTCAGAAAAACCGTGGATCGAATCTCTAATACGGCACGAGTTAACGCATTATCTTATGAGCTATAAACTCGATAAAACGATAAAGTTAGGCATGGGAAGGCTTATCGGCTGGGGCGTAACCCCGATGTGGTTCATAGAAGGCATCGCTCAGCATGAAGAGTCGAGCTGGAACGCCGTAAAAGACTCCGCCGTAAGAACGGCCATACTTTCTAATAAATTTTTAAACCTTTCCGATCTTCAAATTTTTTATTTTTTTAACTATCAGGGACGCCGGCTCGGATATCATATAGGTAATTCTATGGTGAATTACATGATCGAAAGATACGGCCCGGACGTAATAGCCAGAATACTCGAAAATCTTTCTTATTTCAAGCTTAATTCCTTTAATTATTCATTTAAAAAAACTACCGGTATTTCTTTAAACCGTTTTTTTAGCGACTGGCATGCGCATTGTCTCAAAAAATATAAAAAACAAATAGCAGGCAAAAAATCGATTAAACAATATTGCAAGCCTCTCGATTTTTATAACGGATTAAATATTTCACCCGCCTTCGGCCGGAGCGGCAATGATTTATTTTTGCTTTCTAATAAAGGACGCGACGCCAGAAGATTGTCGCTTTTTACGATCGATTTAAACAACGGAAAAAATAAAAAACTAATTGAAAATTTAGAAGATAATTATTTTTTCGATCAAAAAGCCGGTTTTATTCTTTTCTGCCGTAAATCAAAAGATAAATACGATAACCTCGTGTCGGACATCTTTAAATACGACATCGTAAAAAAAGAAGTCAAACGCATAACACGATGGCTTCAGGCGGCCAACCCCGTTTACGATTATAAAAGCGAAACCATCTTTTGCATAAGACAGCAGGCGGGCGCTACCAATCTCTGCCGAATAGATTTAAACGGAAAAATAATAGAAAAAATAACCGCTCTTGATTATAATTGCGCTATATATGATATACAGATACCGCATTGTGAAAGCGACGCCGCGGCAAAAAAAACGAACGGCGATATAATGTTTTTAAATTATTTTAAAAATGGCAAATTCAGCGTCGCATGTTTGAATTATGACAGGCAATCTGCCGATTACGCCCGGATCATACCTTTATCAAATTTAAATGGAATCATTATTAAACCTCGTGTATTTAAACAATCGAACGGTTCTTATAAAATTTTCTTTATTAAAGACGACGGTAACATTTTTAATATATATAATATAAACGTTAAAAAAATGGAACCCGGCCGTTATGAAGTTTCAAAAGCTTTAAAAATAACGGATTTCAGCGAATCGGTGCTTGATTATGATTATTGCGCATTAACCGGACGGTTCGCGGTCGTAACCCAGACTGTTTATGGTTCAGATATAAGCATACTCGAAGCAGGCTCATTCGATAAATTTGAAAAATTTAAATGCGCGCGTGATGAACAAAAACAAATCGAAACAAATGCGGGTGCCGATAAAAAAACGAATAATTTTAATATAAATCCGAATGTAAACGATAAAAATAAAATTGCCGGCCGGCAAAATCAAGACGCAGGCTTTTTAACTTTTAACAAAAGTTCCGCCGTGGATATCGCCGAAGATAAAAATAACCGAAATACAGTTATTTGCCCGTTAATTTCCATCGAAAAAAACAAACACGATACGAACGGAACCGTATCGCCATATAAAAGCGGTTTAAAGCTCGATTATTTAATACCGATGGCGGGATCTCAATCATCTAAATCATTATACGGCGTCCAGGGGCGTTTTTCTGACGCCATTAACAGGCACGTCACAGATTATCAATTGCTCGGCGGCTCTTCGCGTTATCGTAATCTTAACGCCTCTTATGTTTACAGAGGGTTCAAACCGTCTATAGGCATCGCGGTTTACGATGTGGTCCGCGATTTAAGACCGGGAGTTCTTGAAAATCTTAAAGGCGCGGATTTATTTATTAATTATAAAATATTCGATACGATTGCGACATTAGATATGTTTGACCGCAGAATATCGTCTAACTCAATATCTCCGCGTTTAATTCTTAAAAATCCGGCATTATCGGACGGTGAAAATATCGACCGGGGATATTTTTTAAAACTTCTTAATTATAACGCGGAAAACAGCGTCGATGCCGATATCCATCCGCTTAACGCCCATCTGGCCATGTTATATTACCAGAACAGCTCCGCCGCTTTTAATTCATTTTATAAATATAAAATGAGTAAAATCGATATTACAAAATGGATGATGTTGAGCGGCCGGCTTAAAAACACTATTAAGTTAAGGGCAATGTTCGGCTCGTCTTCAGGCGATTACGACTTTCAAACCGGCGGGCATCAGGACCTGCGAGGTTATTCAACTCGTCCTTTAATCGGAAAGAAAACGGCGCTTTATTCTTTTGAATATTCGCATACTTATATAGACAGGCCGCTTCAACTTAAAATTTTATCAATTAATAAAGTTTATCCGTCTATTTTTTATGATATAGCCTCATCTTACGATGATTTTGACAAAAAAGAATGGCACGGCGCGGCAGGCATAGAACTTAAAACACGGCTTCTTATTTTTAGAAAAACGCCTTTAACCGGTAAAACCGGCGTGGCGTGGCGTAATAAAAAAACCGGCGGAAAAGAATTTTATACGGCATTCGATTTAAAGTTTTAAATTTAGCATACCGCAAATAAAAAATAATTACAATAAAATAAAAAAAGAAAAGAAAAGAAGGTATTTATGAACGTAAAACCTGGAAAAGAAAAATTTAACCCTGATTCATCATTTTTAAAGAATCGGCTGATGAATTTTTATATTTACATTATTTTTATTATTTTCATATCCGGCACGATATTTACAAATTCAACCGATTACTTATGGGCGGAAACGCCGGCGGAAAAAACTGCCGCCAATAGCATAATAGAGACCGGCACGGCCCACAAATGCGAAAAATGCGACGCCAACGGACTTGTAATATGCGGCAACTGTAAAGGCCAGGGAATGGCCAAAAGCAATACTTCGCTTTATCGCGACGACGAAAAGCATTGCATAAAATGTAACGGCAAAGGGAAACGGCTCTGCAACAACTGCGCGGGAGAAACCGTTTTTTATACTTATCCTCCTGCCGATTCTAAAAATTGCGGCTACCTGCATACAATTTTCAAAGTGGAATCTAAAAAGAACAAACCTGCGCCTTCAAGCGTAACGTTAATAATCGACGGAACTGAAATAGCAAAAAAAACTGCCGAAGGCAGCGTACGCATATTCGACTTTGGAAAAATAGCTTTAAGTCCGGGCGCGAAACATCGGCTGGAACTCGCCGTCTATATAAAAAAAGGCATCGCCGGATACCACCACGGCCGAATTTATATACACAACGTTAAAATACTTCCCGGCAAAACCACTCTCTGCGAAGGCGGCCGTAAAAGCCTCAAGCTGAATGACGACACTCGCGTCGAAGACTGGGAAGACGAATTCAGAGGGTTATACATAAACCCCGAAGAAACGGGAAGTTTTAAAATCATCGATTGAACATAATATAACTTTAATTTATCATAAAATTAAAGCGGAGAAAACGAAACGCGTTTATGGCGCGTTAAAATTTTAAATCGCCTTTTACGGCTTCAAGTTTAGACAGGTGTCCTTTTTCTTCGTTTATAATCTGCTGAACAATTTCAATTTCGGCTCCAGAAAATTGTTTTTGAACATCGGTATAAAAATCTATAGACATTTTTTCAAGTTCAATAGCGATTAAAATCGCTTCTTCAGGATTTTTAACATCGACGGCCGCGGCGCCTTTTTTTAGCGTTTCCGTCATACGATATGCTATTCCCTCTAAATATTGTTCGTATTCCCCCGGATACTTAAAACGCGGAGAATAATCGGCTATAGATTCAAGCAATTTTCTAAATACGCCGATATGTTTTTCTTCTTCAGCCGCCAGAAAATTAAAAACATCGCGCGCCGCAGAAATACTTGAATTTTCATATAATTTTAAATAAAGCTCCATTCCACTGCGTTCGATTCTAACGGCGGCTTCCACAACATCGTTAATATTATAAAAATTCTCTTTCATTGTTTTTCTCCTTAACCGATTAATTTTTTTAACGAACATTAAATTTTAACCTAAATTCCCTTTAAATTAAAACAAGGCTAAAAACTTA
>CAYQWL010000017.1:0-20044 GCA_964421195.1 uncultured bacterium
CAAAGCGACCTCGAAAATATCATAAATAAATTATTATCAAAATGATATGTTGATAGTGTGGATAACCTGGTGGATAACTTTTTAATAACTTGTTGATAATGTGGATAACTATAAAATATTTAATATATGAATGTTATTTTTAAATATATTGACAAATATATTTTTTAAGTGATATAATGAATAATTAAAAAGTAAAAACAGGATGAATATGGACGAGCTTGAAGATATTAACCGGATAATTAACTTATATATAGAAAATAAAAGATCTCTTTCAAGATATTATAGCTTGTGCATTGGTTTTGATCCAGAACTTTCCGGGTAATTTTCGGTTATGAGTGAGTTAAAAAAAGATCAGCTTGAACTTTTTAAATTAGTGAAAGCTTCATTTGAAAAAAGTCCATATAAGTGGTCTGCAGGTGATTTTGATTTACGTATTCTTCAGTTTTTGTCTGAGCAAATAAATAATAATCTTGAAAATCTTCTTTGTGTGATTCCTAAAATTAATATGGTATCAAGTTTTATTAATGATATTGAAAATTCTCTTGCAGAATCAGAATGTTATCGGGCTATTAAAACTGACATTCCAGAATTTGAGCAGGCATTTACAAAAATGAAAAATGAAATAATCGCCAGTCGTAAGATAATGATAGATATTTTACAAAAAATTTAATAAAAACGATTTTATTGGATGTTGATTTTATAATTATGGAAGATAAAGAAATTATAGTTACAGATATAATTGAGGTTGCTGTAAGGTTAGAAAGATTGGGGCTAAAATTTTTTAATATGGCCAGTGAACTTGATCTTTCTGAGGATGTTAAAGAATTATTTAACTTTCTTGCCAGCGAAGAAGAAAAGCATACGGGTATTTATATTACTATGCTTGATAATATTTCAGGTTATTATTCACAATATAAATATCCAGGCGAATATGGAAAATATCTTGATGCTTATTCTAAAATGGTATTTATGAAAATAGTTACTTCAAGTAAATTCAGTAACAGTATAAAAGAAACAGTAAGTAATATAGATTATAAATCAAATGATTTTTTTGATAAATTGGTTGGACTTTATGATGTTAAAACTGCCGAAGATGTTCTTAATATAGCTAGAGAAATTGAAATATCGGCTATTGTATTTTATTCAGAAATTCTTCCTTTATTTAAAGAAAAAGATCAATTTATACTTAAACTTATTATTAAAGAAGAAAAAGAGCATTTAAGAAAGATAAATAATATGTTAAAATTAGTTATAAAAAGTATGAAAGAATAAAAATTAATTTATATTTTAAGATAAAAAATGATATAATAGTTTATTATGAATCAAATAGATAATTATGACAAAATTAATGAAACACAAAAATCTGATTTAAAAATTAATTTCAGATTTTTTTGTTTTTTATTTTTTATTCTTAACTTTATTTCAGTAATTACTATTATTTATTTTTCGTATTATGTTTCTAAAATAGTTGTTTTAAAAGATACTGATAATAAATTACTTGCGGCGGCTTATGCCTGTGCTTTTACTCTTGGCGGAGAATTGCATGATTCGATTGAAAACGGTTTAACGATAAGTAAAGATCAGCATAATGAAAATACGTTAATTCTTACGGAATTAGCCAGAAAATGCAGGGTAGATTATATATATACCGCTGTATTGGATAGCGGTGAAGTTTTTTTAACTTCATCGAGTGTTTCAGAAGAAGATATAAAAAAAAAAGATTTTATGGAATTTTATATTAAGTATAAAGAACCTGGAGAAAGTCTTTTAAAATCTTTTAATGACAGCAGAATTTATTTTGAAGAAGTGATGGATGAATATGGTCATTTTCGAACAGTAATAATTCCAATGAAATCTAAAAATGGTAAAAAATATATTGCAGCTGCTGATATTTTAATGCATAATATATCAGCAAGGCTTAATACTATTTTGACTGCTTTTATATTTGCGGGCGCTTTTATTTTAGCGGTAACGTCAGCCGCATTTATTTATTTGATCAGAAAAGTTTAATTTATTTGTCTGATATAATTTTAACATATATGAGTGTTATAAACATTTTATAAAAAATAGGCCGGCATATATATCCGGCCTATTTTTATGTAATAACAGATTATTAATAAACTTTCAAAATGATTTTTAATATATTTTATTTATTTCCGCATGCTTTAATAAAACCAGTAAAAAGTGGAGCTGCTTTCATTGGCCGTGAAAGGAATTCAGGATGGAACTGGCAGCTTATAAAATAAGGATGTTCTTTCAGTTCAATTATTTCAACAAGCCGGTTATCAGGTGATACGCCTGAAATAACAAGTCCATTTTTTGTGAGTGATTCACGATATGAGTTATTTACTTCATATCTATGTCTGTGTCTTTCATATATTAGTGTATTACTATATACTTCGTGTGCTTTAGTATTTTCAGCTATGCGGCATGGATATAAACCCCGTCTAAGAGTGCCGCCGAGGTTTTCTATTTCTTTTTGTTCAGGCAGTATATGAATTACAGGATGCGGCGTATTTTCGTCGAATTCGGTAGAATTAGCGCCTGTTAAACCGCATACGTTACGCGCGTATTCTATAACCATAAGCTGCATTCCGAGGCATAATCCAAGAATCGGTATTTTATTTTCACGCGCATATTTAATTACTTCTATCTTTCCTTCTACTCCTCGTTCGCCAAAACCGCCTGGAACAAGTATGCCGTCAATGTCTTTTAATTCTTCTATCATTTTAGCGGTATCGGTTTCGGAAGAAATATATTTGATTTTAACAGTTAAATCATTAGCTATACCGGCATGATGAAGCGATTCAACCACGCTGATGTATGCGTCTTTTAAATTAGTATATTTGCCGACAAGGCCGATAGTAATGTTTTTCTTTTTTTTATGAACCGCGGTAACGTATTTTTCCCACTCGCTTATATCGAGCGTACCGCAGTCTAAATTAAGTCTTTTAAAAACAGCGGCGGCGAGTCCTTCTTTTTCCATGATTGGCGGTATTTCATAAAGCGATTCTACGTCACGCGCTTCGATAACGGCTTCTGGTGGAACGTCAGAAAATAGGCTGATTTTCTTTTTAACATCGATACCGAGCCTGTGCTCGGTACGACACACGATAGCGTCTGGATTTATACCTATAGAACGTAATTCTTTAACTGAATGTTGAGTGGGTTTGGTTTTTAATTCGCCTGAAGCTTTTATGTAAGGCACAAGAGTTACATGTATATACATGACATTTTCGCGGCCGCAATCAAATTTCATCTGCCTGATTGCTTCTAAAAAAGGGAGTGATTCTATATCACCTACCGTTCCGCCTACTTCTACTATGACTACATCGTAATTATGATAGACTAACGGCCTTTGAATGCGTTCTTTAATATGGTTTGTAACATGAGGTATTACCTGTACCGTACCGCCAAGATAATCGCCGCGCCGTTCATTTATAAGTATGGCGTTATATATTTGCCCTGCCGTTATATTATTGTAACGGCTGAGATTGATGTCGCAAAATCGCTCATAATGTCCGAGATCCAGGTCTGTTTCACTTCCGTCATCGGTAACGAAAACTTCACCGTGCTGATATGGCGACATAGTTCCTGGATCTACGTTTAAATATGGATCGCATTTAATAATAGTAACCGATAGCCCCCTTGATTTTAAAAGCCTTCCGGTTGATGAAGCGGTTATCCCCTTGCCGAGCGACGATACGACGCCGCCTGTTATGAAGATAAATTTAGACATAATAATTCCTTTCTTTATAAATATGGGTTGATTTTAAAAAGCGGATTTATATATCCTGGAGTTGACTATTTTTTATATTTATTTATAAGATAAATAACTGCCGATATTACATATTCGACGTCTTTATCGGTCATTGACGGAAATAGCGGAAGCGACATAAGCCGGTCTGAAGCATATTCCGCATTCGGGAAATCGCCGCGTTTATAGCCGTAAGTATCGCGGTAAAAAGGATGTAAATGTAAAGCGGTAAAATGCACTGAAACGCCTATATTTAATTTTTGTAATTCACTTAAAAATTCATCACGTGTACATTGTAATAATTCTGTTTTTAAAATAATCGCGTAAAGATGATATGCATGTTTTATGTCAGGCATTATTTTAATTGTTTTAAGTTGTTCTATTTTATTAAAGGCTTCATTGTATTTTTCGACGTAACGTTTGCGAAAATTCCAGAAATAATCTATTTTTTTTAGTTGATGTAATACTAATGAAGCCTGTATGTCAAACATGTTGTATTTATATCCTGGATATAATATATCATAATGCGTGAAACCGTCTTTAGAATATCTTTTCCATGCGTCTTTACTCATACCGTGCAGACTGAGTATTCTTATTTTATCGATGAGATCGTCACGGTTTACGCACAAAGCGCCTCCTTCGCCGCATGTTATATTTTTAGTGGCGTAAAAGGAATAAGCCGTCATGCCTGCTGCTGCTCCTATTTTTTTGCCTTTATATTCAGATTCGCTTGCGTGCGCGGCGTCATGTATAACCGTTATATTTTTGGAATCTGCTATTGTATTGATTTTGTCTATTTTACAGGGCTGGCCGAGATAATGGACTATCGTTATGGCTTTTGTTTTTGCGCTGATTTTTTTTTCTATTTCCGCTGGATGAATATTGAGTGTTTCAGGCATTATATCCGCAAATACTGGTTTTGCGCCAAGATGTACAGCGGCGTTGGCCGTAGCGGCAAATGTTAGCGGTGTGGTTATCATTTCATCGCCAGGTCCGAGTCCCGTTGCCGCATAAGCCAGATGCAGGGCTGCCGTGCACGAATTTAATGCTACACAATGTTTAGCTCCGCTGTAATTTTTGAATTCTTCTTCGAATTTTTTTGTTTTAGGACCCGTGGTGATCCATCCTGAACGGATAGTATCTATTATTTCGTTTTCTTCTTCAGGTCCGAACCATGCTCGATGAAACGGCAAAAAATCCTGTCTTACGTGAAAATTTTCATTTTTCATAATTATTCTTCCTTACTTTAATTCATTTTAATAATCCGGTTAAATAATCTTTTATTTTTGGATTATCATAAATTAGTTTTATAAATTCGTTAAAATCATCGGTGCTGATATTTTTAAGTTCTATATTAAAGTTCGAACTATTTTCTATAAAATTAATATTTAATTTATTATTAATTAATTCTTTATTTTTGAATAATAATTTTAATTTATCGTATATTAATGGTTTTTTCAGAGTATTTTCATCTAAGACTGGAACTTTATCCGCAGGATTTATATTGATATTGTCTATTTTATTTATGTCATCAGTATTACCAGTGCTATTAGTATTATTAGCATTATCAGTATTGTTTATATTAATGCCGGTATTGATATCTTCAGTGTTATTAATATTATCAGCATTATCAATAATGCCAGTGTTATTTAAGGTTTCAAGTTTCGCGTCTTTTTTTGTATAATTATTATTAGTTTCGGTGTTTTCTTCTTTATATGTTATTCGAGCGGTTGGACGTATTTTAATTTCTTCGCCTTTTTTTGGCGATATTTCAAATTTAAACCAGTCGGTTATTTCTTTATCGAGACTGCTTCCGCCTTCTTTTTCTTTTGTAATATACAAAATATAATCTTTAATGAATGATTGCTGTAATGAAGTGAAAGACAGGCGTTTATTACATTTAAGAGAATGAAATGATCTTTTTAAATTTCCTTCGTCATCCGATTCCCATCTATATAATGCAAGTGCGGAGATAACGAGTTCGTTATAATCTTTAATTGGAAATTCAGGCATTATTAAAGTATTAGTTTCGGCGTTGTATATGCCATTACCGCATCCGGGGACGAATAAAATAAACGGTAATCCGGCGTTTTTAGTTAATCTTGATTTGAATACAGCCGGGTCGGCTTCAATAAATTTTGTGATTATTTGATAGATTATATCCGGTATTTTTGGATATATTTTTTTAGTCATAAACAGGATTGGTTCTATCTCATTTCTTTTAGCGACTGATGCAAGTGTATTTTTTAAATATTCGATTTTTAAATTTAAAAATTCTATGTTAGTTTCAGCGCTGGTATTTTTCTGGCAGTCGATGTATTTTTTTATTTCGGTTATGCAACGGGCTTTCATAGATACTAAATGTAATAGCTCATATTCTTTATTTATAATTTCAGTTTCAAGACTGATCAGTTCATTGTTATATCTTTCACCGTATGCTATATTTTTAAGTTCTTCACGCCTTTCGTTTCGCAGGCTGTTGATTAGAAAGTTTTCGATATTTACGAATTCAAGCAGTTCATTTTTAGACATTGAAAAACCGCTTGCAGTTTTATATTTATAAAAAGAATATGCGTCGATTATCCGGTCTATTTTTTCGCTTGTAGCTAATAATGCCTTTACCAGGGGTTTTTCTGCATTTTGTTTAGCTATTTCATATAAAAGCAATTTTCTTGTTTTAAGACTTATTTCTTTTTCTAATCCAGCCATGCTTATTTTAGCATTTATGTTAAATAACTCTTGATCGAGTCTTTCTAAAGCGCCAGTGCTGGTGAATTCTTTCAGACTTTCAGTAAGCCATGAGGTGATGGTATAAAATTTAATATCATATTCTTTTATAAAATAATCTGAAGCGAATGCATTATCGAGCGAATTTTCATTGAAAGAACCGCTTGATAATATCAGACGGTTAGATAAATAAGCAAAATTTATTATTTTTTTTTCGTCTTCGGTGAAGGTTAGCTCAAATAAGCTGTCGTTATTATCATTATTAGTTGTTTTGAATTTTTTATTTATTATATAAGATATAAGCTCCCAGTATTTGTTATTAAGAGCGTTAATAGTAAGCGCGTCGAGTGAATTTTCGATGTATCTATCTATGTAATAATTTATAAGATTTTTTAATGATATGGCTTCATGCGATGTTTCACCGCTAAATATATTTTCTATTAATAAATTAGCTGTAGAAGTGCTTGATAGAGAAGTTTTTCCTCTGTCGCTTTTTATAGTTTCCTCATCTTTGTTTTTATTTGTTTGTCCGTAAAAATATTTAAAATATAAAAATACGGCCAGAATTATAAAAACTATAACCGTAAAAAAAAGGCCCGCATTGTTCCGGTTAGCGGCAAGCGCATCTGATACGCCTTTAAAAAAATCATCGACATTCATATATAATATTCCGTTTATATTTCTTCTTCTTTAATAATTGACGACATAAATTTATAATACTTAGATTGAAGCGACATAAGGTTTAAAAAATGTTTTACCTGCCCGGCGTCTAAATTATATAATTTGATATTTACTTTTTGATGTTCTTCCGCCGGTTCTACCTGTATTTTTTCGAATTTAAAGATAGATTGTATTTTTTTTTTGATAATAGCTGAATTTTCTTTAAGAAGCATTGATATAGTTTCGTTTACTTCTTTTACGGCCTGGCTTTCTTTCAACTCCGTCCGGGCATATTTTTCTAAATTAGCTTTATTACTATCACTATGTTCGTTTATATTATTATCGGTGTTTTCTATGGTTTCAGCTGTTTCTGATATTTCATCTATAAATTCGCCGGGAAGTCTTTTATTTTTTTGACTGACGGCAGGTTCTTTTTTAATGTGAGCTTCATTTGTTTTTATTTTTTCATTTATCGTTTTAAGTTCTTCGATTGGTTTGCCTTCAGCTGGATTGTTTTGTTCGCTCTGTATATCGAACTCACCGGGTAATTTTATTATTTTTTTAATAGATTCGGTGTGATTTTCAATTTTTGTTTCTATAGCTTCGATATTTTTAGTTGTATCTTCCGTTTTATCTTCCATTGTATCTTCTGTTTTGTTTATTTTATAATTATCTTCATCCGGAATTTTAGTTTGAAACTTTATATTATCTACTTTTTGTTCAGACATTATATTTATGCTGTCGTTTTCGGTTATAATTTTTATTATAGAGTTTTCAGTTTTGCCATCGGCCGGGGTTTCGTTTTCTTTGCGTGAAATAACGTTGTTGAACCAGAATATGGTTTCACAGTCAAAATTATTTAATTCATTTATATTTTCTCCAGATATGCTTTTTGACATATAAAGACAGTAATTTTTTATGAATGCCTGCATTAAAGAAGAAGCGTTTGTAAAGTATTTATTTGATTTTAAAAAAGCGAATGAATTTTTTATGCGGTTTTCATCGTCGCATTGCCAGCGATAGTAAGCAAGGGCATTTAGAAGGGAGTCGTTATAATCCGTTGAAGGAAAATGTGGAATTATAAATGCGTTCATGTGGTAATCATAATCGCCGCGGCCTTTTCCTGGAACTAAAATAATGTCAGGACGGCCGTATATTTTCGTTTTTTTGTTTTCGAATAATCCAGGATCGTGTTTTAAAGCTTTTTCCATTAAATCGTATAAAACGTCGGGTATGTTTTTATGAAGAGCCTGAGTTAAAAAGATAACAGGTTCTATTTTGCTGTTTTTAGAAATTAAGTCTATAATGTTTTTTATAGCCGATATTCTGTCTTTTAAAAATATATCTTTTTCTTCTTCTAATATTTCTTTTTTTGAATATATAAATTCTTCTATTTTTTGGCGGCTCTTTCCTATTAATGTAACGTTATCGAATATTTCGTGCTCTTTTTGAATTATCATGTCTTCTAAAAATATTATTTTAGAAAGATAATCTGAATCGAGCCATATCAGCGATTTAAAAAATTTCTTTCTTTCATCGCGCGTATTGTTTATTATGTTTTCTAAGTTGACGAATTCAACGCGCTCTTCTTTTCTGAGTAATAATTCATTTTGTATTCTTGAACGTAATAATCCGTATTTTTCGAGCGCCCCGTCTATTTTAAGGTTATAGTTAATTAATTTTTCAATTTCAGATTTATTAATTCCGCGCGGCGGGTTTTCCTGAAAGTCTTTGTCGAGTTTGTTTTTAGATTCGATAACTATTTTTTTTTCGTCTCTTAAACTATTGACGGAATTAATCAGCGCTTCATATTTTTTTTCGTATTCTTTTATTTTATTTATTCCGAGATAGTCTTGAAGCTGTTCATACAGCCATAAAGATATTGAAAAGCATAATAATGGGCGTTTTTTTTCGGGTTCGCGCGATAAAACGCTTTCTTTTAAATTTTCGGGGTTTATGGCGTTTTCTTCGGCGCTCAGCTCGTCGGAAATATAGCCGAAATCTATCGCTAATTTTTCATTTTCACTAAATTGAAGATCGCCGGTTGTAAGGATCCTTTTTTTAACTATAAAATAAACCATATCCCAGTACTGGCTGTTTAAAAATCTGATATGCGCCGTGCTTGCCGGGTTGGTTTTATAACTTGCTATGGCTGATTTTATATTGTTTTTAAAAGCTACGGCGCGTTCGGAATGATCTGTAGAAAATATATCGTCGAATATTTTATTCATAGTTGTAACTTGCTCCGCTGCAGTTGTTATTAAAATTTATGTTATTGTTTAATTAATTCGTTGAATTTTTGCAGTTTTGATTGTATTAAAAGCGAATTTAACATCAAATCGAGTTCGCCGTTTTTAATATTTATGTTGAGCAGGTGCACTTCTATAGAATCCGGATTTGAGTTAGAAGGCAATATCGCTAATTTTTCATTAATATTGTCGGTTTTTATTATAGCTTTTATTTTATTATATATCAAATTTCTATTAATATTAAAGCGATCGTTTACGGGTATTCTGGAATAGTTAAAGCTGCCCGGCGTTTCTATATGAGTTTGAGCGGTTTGAGAATTAGTAATGGCGTCGCATGATTGTTTAAGATTTTCGTTTTCTTTTTTTAATTTTTCAATTTCCGTTTTATATATGTCTAATTGTTCGTTGAATAAAGCTCTTTGATCTAATTCTTCATTTTCACCGGCGCCGTCAGTTTTTAATCCGTCGTTTTCGGCTGTAAAAGTCGATTCTAATCGGGCATGTATCTCCGTTTTTAACTCATCGTAGCTTTTAATTTTTAAAAGTTCGCGGCCGTTTAATTTAAGATATCCGTTGATAGTTATAAGAGTTTCCGCCGCCGCTTTATGTTTGAGCTCCGCTTTTAAGGCGGCGTCATATTTAACCTGTACATCCGCTTTTATTTTTTCCATTTCATTTTTTATTTTTTCGGCTTCTTCTTTAGCTTCATTTTCATTTGCCGCCGCTGTTTTTAGCATTTCGCCAAGTTTAATTTTAGCTTCGGCTATTCTGGCTTCTTCATCGGCTTTTGCGATATTAGCTATTTCTTCTTCTTTTTTAGCTTCCGCCGCCGCCGTTTCATATTCTTTTTTTAACTTTTCTAAAACGGCTTTTTTTTCATCGAGCGCGGTTTTAGCTTCGTTTTCTGTTTTAGCGGCCTGCGCGGCTTTTATAGTGGCTTCCGCTGCTTTAGCCGAAGCTTCCGCTGCTTTTATCATATGTTCGGTTTTTACTGATATATCGGCGCGGGCGGCTTCTACGGATTGGTTGGCCGCGTCTTCCGATATGCGCGCCGCTTCGCCCGCGAGTAAGAGAGCGGCTTCGCGGGCTTCTTTATAAGCCGCTTCGGCTTCTTCGGATGCTTTTGAAGCTTCGGAGTATTTAGTTTCCGCTTCCGCTGCTTTAGCTACAAACTGGCCGGTCCGATCTTCTAAATTAGAGTTTTCTTCGCTCGTTTTTTTGCGCTGCTTTATTTCGCCGAGTTTTAGTATTTCGAAATCGACGGTTTCATCTTTTTTAGGCGCTACCTGCCATGCGAACCAGTCGCGTATTTCTTTATCGAATAATTTATAACCTTTGAGTTCCCTGGTTATGTAAATAGTGAAATCTTTGATCATGGCCCGTTGTAAATCGACGAACGATAATTTTTTGTACGGTTTAAGGCTGTTGTATGCTTCGCGAAATTCCTTGTCTTCATCGCAGTCCCAGCGGTATAATACCATGGCTGATATTATAGATTCTTTAAAATTAGTTGCGGGAAAGAAAGGAATTATAAGCGCATTATAATCGTAACTGTAAATTCCATTTCCGCATCCTGGAATGAAAAGTACCGATGGATATCCAAACCTTTTAAATTTTTTAGTTTTAAAAACGCGCGGATCGGCTTTTAAATATTCACATAAGGCTTCTATTATGGCGTCGGGTATGTATGGCGCTATTTTTTCACCAAGACATGGGGTGGGTTCGATTTTATTTCTTTTCGATACTAATTCGAACATGTTTTTAAGGTAATTAATCCTGTCGGTAATAAATTCTTCTTTTTTAGACGCCGGAGTTTCATTTTTTGATTTGATGAATTCTTCGAGGTCGCTTTTTGATTTAGATAATCCTGATACGAGTCCGAGCAGTTCTATTTCGTTATCTATAACATTATCTTCGTATTTGCATAAATCGTTGTTGAGTTGAAGATATGATTTGCATAATTCTTTTCTTTCGTTTCTTGCCGTATTGATTTCGTTTTCTATATTTATAAGTTCGAGACGTTCTTCTTTTGATAACGCCATTCCGGAGTTTCCTTTAAATTTATAAAGCGAATATTTATTGGTGCATTGATTTATAGTTTCCGACAGGTTGTATATTTTTAAAAACATCGCCGTATTGTTTATGTTACGGCCGATATTTGCGAGCACCTGCTTTTTTTGCATTACATTATCTTCGATACTTTTTTTATATTCCTGCATGCGTCCCGTTTTTTCATCGTATTCGGAACGAAGTTTTTCTATTTCGTATATTCCCATGAACTCTTTCATCTGCTCGTTGAGCCATTGAGTTATACTGTAAAATTTTATATCTACTTCATTGATATAATTCGTGTTTTCAAAAACTTCGTCAATAGAATCAAGTGAAAATTTTTCAGATATTTTAGCTATCATATCTGAAACATAACCGAAATTAATGGCGAGTTCTTCGTCATTAGAGTATTTTATGGGTTGAGTGCCGGCGGTTACCGCCGCTTTTTTTCTTAATATATATGTAATTAAATTCCAGAATGAATAATTAAGCGCTCTTTTCGTAAATGGATCGCGCGTATTCGCTATATGCTTTGATATGTTTGCGAGCATATCGTTTTTAATTTCGTTTCCTTTAGCGTCCGCAGGATCGCACTCAATGAGTTTATCGAGAATTATGTCGCTGATGTCGCTCATATTTATTACCGTCTTTCATAGAAATTTACTTTTAGTTTTTAGACTCTTTATAAAGTTTTTCGAATTTATCGTTAAGTGTTTTGAGCGTTTCGTCGAATCCTGTATGGCCGCTAAGAAGTGCTTCGAGTGATTTATTTAATTCGTCAAGATATTGTGGTTCGGGTATGTTGTATGCGTGCAATGCCGCTAATTTCATTTGCTCGAATAAAATTTTTCTAATAGAAACATCGGTGTTCGCGCTTTTTATCTGTAGTTGTTCCATGGCCGATTTTCTGGTTGGAATTATATAATTTGACCTGGCGAATTTGACCTGCGCTTCTTTTGAATTTATAAATTGAATGAAATTATAAGCTTTTTCAGGGTGTTTGCATGATGAAGCGATGCAAAGGTATTGCCCGCCTATTGGCGAGGCTGAGTTCTGGCTGCGCGGTATGACTGCCATGCCTAAATTTTCAGGGTTTTTAAAAGCGGCGCCTTTCAGTATTTTTTTTATATTCCACGGCCCGTCGATAATCATTGATATTCTTCCGTCCATAAATTCCATTAAAGTAAAGTCGTGGCCGAATTTAGGGTCTATTTTTGGCGGCACTACATTATGTTTATTTTTTAAATCGTATATAAATTTAAGGGCGGTTTTGGTTTTATCAGATTTTATTAACGGCGCGCCTGTTTCGTCGCATAAGTTGCCTCCGAAGCTAAAAATAAAAGGAAGAAGATAATATGATTCGAAATGGTATGAAAAACCATAGTGTGATATTTTATACTGGTTGAATAAAGTGGAGTCGGCCGGATTACCGTCTTCATCGATGGTTAATTTACGGGCGTATGAAAGGAATTCATCCATCGTTTTTGGCGCCTGAGATAATTTTGCCGCTTTAAAATGAGATTTATTATAAAATAGTACGAGGCAATCGGTAACCTGAGGGATGCCGTAAAGTTCTTTTCCGTTTAAAACACTGAATTTATATAAATAAGGAAAGTAATCGACATAATCTGAAGTGGCTATGTATGAATCGAGAGGCGCTAACATTTTCATTTTTGCGTAAGGAAGTATAAGCCTTATTTCTATGCGCATTATATCTGGCAGGTTGTTTTGCTTGAATTTTTCTTCGATATGATTTTTAGCGTCGTAAAAAGCTATGTTTTCAATCTGTATTTTAACATCGGGATTTTTAGCGCCATATTCTTTAATAAGCTCGAACAATGTTTCATTTTCTTCGTCGTTCATAGTGTTTAAAAAGCTGAGTGTTTTCGTTTTGATATCGCTGTTCGAAGTCTCCGCTAAAACGGGTGTTATGAAAATTTCCGTTAGCGCAATGTTTAATTGCGTAAAAAAGCATATAATTAAAACAATTGAAATAATAATTGACGGTTTATTTTTCATGGCTCGACCTCTTGTTTTTAGTATTTTATACCATGATTATAATTGTTTTTATTATAATTGTCAATTTTAATTTAATAAACTTATTTTTTTATGATTTCGTTCTTATTTTCAATAACCTGCCTGCCGTCAAGAATTTTTAATACCGATATTATCATTTGTACGAGGTTGTCGCCTTTAAGATCGGTTTTAGTTATATACAGGAGCGTGGCGTCGTCGCCGTCGGCAAAAGTTATATTTTTCCCGTATTTTTTTCGCAGAGTTTCAACCGCTGCCGGATCTATTTGACCGGCATTCTGGAATTTGATAATGATATGCTTTTTTTCTTCTTTTACTGATAATGCTTTTAATCTGCGGCCGAGTATTTTTATTTTAACTACCTGAAACAGGTTATAAACCTGCTCAGGGTATTTACCGAATCTATCGATAAGTTCTTCATTTAATTCGCTCAGTTCTTCGAAATTTCCGGCCGCGACCATTCGTTTATAAATATCTATTTTTTGATAGGTCGATGTTATATAATTAGACGGAATAAACGCATTCGTGCCTATTTCAATTTCACAATCCGATTCTATCTTTTGTTCTATGCTTTCGCCTTTCAGTCTTTTTATTTCTTCTTCGAGCAGCCGGCAATAAAGTTCAAAACCGATAGTACAAATATGGCCGTGCTGTTCATGGCCGAGTAAATTGCCCGCGCCTCTTATTTCAAGATCGCGCATTGCTATTTTATATCCTGATCCGAGTTCTGAAAATTCCTTCATTGCCTGAAGCCTTTTTTTGGCTATATGGCTTAATATGGATTCATGTGGAAAGAAAAAATAAGCGTAAGCCTGATTTTTTGCCCGTCCGACTCTTCCTCTTAACTGGTAAAGCTGTGAAAGCCCAAAAGTATCCGCGCGTTCTATTATTATAGTGTTTACGTTCGATATGTCGAGCCCGTTTTCTATAATGGTCGTTGACACTAAAACATCGAACTCCCGGTCGTAAAAATCGACCATTATTTTTTCAAGTTGTTTTTCGTCCATCTGGCCATGCGCCGCGCGCGCGCGAATGCCGGGTATAAGTCTGGATAATTTTTCGACGACGCCGCTTATGGTGTCGATTCTGTTATGCACGTAATATACCTGTCCGCGTCTTAATAATTCTCTTGTTATGGCTTCTTTGATTACGTCATCGGAGTATTTAAGAACGAATGTTTTAACGGGAAGCCTTTCGGCGGGCGGCGTGTTGATAGTAGATATATCGCGCGAACCGACGAGCGACATATAAAGCGTTCTCGGTATTGGCGTTGCTGTAAGCGTAAGCACGTCAACATGGTTTTTGAGTTCTTTGAGGCGCTCCTTATGCTTAACGCCGAAACGCTGCTCTTCATCTACTATTAAAAGTCCGAGATCTTTAAATTCCATGTCTTTTTGTATTATACGGTGCGTGCCTATTACTACATCGACAGCGCCTTTTTTTAATTTTTCGATGGTTTCTTTCTGTTGAGATTTAGTTCTGAACCGCGACATTAATTCAACTGTAAGCGGATATGATGCGAATCTTGAAGTAAGAGTATTATAATGCTGCATGGCGAGTATGGTGGTTGGCGCGAGAAAAGCTACCTGCTTTCCGTCCGTGCAGGCTTTGAAGGCGGCCCTTATGGCTACTTCTGTTTTGCCGAAACCCACGTCGCCGCATATTAAACGGTCCATCGGTTTTTCGCTTTCCATATCGCATTTAACTTCCGTTATCGCGTTTTGTTGATCTGTAGTTTCTTTATAGGCGAAAGATTCTTCGAATTGTTTCATGAAATCGTTATCTAATCCGAATTTATGGCCTTTAGCTATCGAGCGCCGGGCGTAAAGCGTAACTAAATATGCGGCGAGCTTTTCAATCGATTTACGCGCCGTGGCTTTCTGACGTTTCCATGACGAATCGTTTAATTTTCCGATTCTCGGTTCGGCGCCGTCTAAAGCTATGTATTTATGCAGCATTGAAAGCGTATCGACGGGGACGTAAAGTTTATCTGAATCGGCGTATTCTATAAGCAAATAGTCGGCTTCGCGTCCGCCTGTTGATAATAAAGTAATTCCGCGATATATCCCGACTCCGTAATTTACATGCACTACGTAATCGCCGTCGTTTAGCTCTAAGTGTGAAGAAATTCTTCGATAACGATTTTTAGCTTTGTTTTTAACTTCTATATCGTCTTTTTTATCGTAAAGCGGCTGGTGCTCGCCGTAAGCTTCGCGGCTTGAAAATACGGCTAATTTTTCGTTTTCATAAATAAAGCCTTCATGCAGATAGCCTTCGTTTATATATACCGTTTTGCGTGCGGGCGGCAACGAAAGGAAATCTTCGTTCGTTACTACCGCGAGTTTCATCGATGAAAGCACCTCGGCCATGCGGCTTAATTGTCCCGCGGCGGGCAGTATGATGGCTACTGTATTTCCGGCGCTGGAAAGTTCGGCCACGCGGGCGGTAAACTGGTTGAAACGGCCGTGAAATTTATTATGCGTCGATATGTTTAAATCGAAAACAATATGGTTATCTTCTTTTATATCGAGCGCATCATAAGGCGTCATATTGATTTTTACGATTGAATTATTTTTTCGTATGTCTTCGAATAACGTTTCCGGGTTTTTATAATAATGATCGGGTGAAAGGGAATATGGATCTTCATTTTTATTTTCTTCATATAATTTTTGTATTTTTTTTAAAAATTCGATGCCTTCTTTTTCCGATTCTTCTTTAGAATAATAAAAAACGCAGTATTTATGGATATATTTATTAAGGTAATCTATTAATGAAGGCATTTTATGACTGTACATAAAAGGCGCATAGCGTTCGATATTCGCTATTTTAACTCCGTCCGCTATCTGCGCGGCTTCATGTGACGCCGGCAGCACGGCGATCTTATTCATATTTTTAAGCATTGCCTCTATTTCATCGGGTCCGAAAATATATTCGCTTGCCGGTAATATCTGGATGCTATCGATTTGCTCTATAGTACGCTGGTCTTCTATGTTGAAAGATTTGATAGAGTCGATCGAATCTCCGAAGAAATCGAGACGCACGGGATTGCGAAGCCCCGGTATGAAGATATCTACGATGCCGCCGCGCACGGTAAACTGCGCCAGATCTATAACGGGATCTTCCTCGCTATACCCGGATTTAATAAGTGCATCTACTAACTTTTCTATATCTATGATATCGTTTTTAAATAATTTTAATCCTGAATTTTCTACGGCTTCGTAAGGGCCGCATTTCTGTATGAGTCCGGTTACAGGCGCTATAATAAATAATTTTTTATTGCCGTTCGTGCGGTCCGTTATATGTTTTAAAGTTGAAATCCGGTCCGATAAAAGATTTTGCGATGGCGATAAAAATTCGTAAGCCGACCATTCGAGCGACGAAAAAAGGCATACTTTAAAATTATTGGCCATAGAAGATTTTAATGCGTTTTTTGATCCGGCCGCCGTTGTTTTCATTAACGATTCGATATGGTAGAATGCGCGTTCAGCCGAGTCCTGCGACGGGGTTATTATCAGAAAAGTATTATATTCTTTAAAATTTTCATTATTAATTTCCGGGCCGAGTTCAGAGGCTAATCGTTCTATTATGAACGCGCCTGCGTTTTCATTCGCGCCGCTGAGCGTTATATTATGCGCTGAAGTGTGCCTGATTTTATTTATAAGGCCGCTGAATAATTTATCGTTTATTTTTTTATAATCCATTTTATAGCCTCACTGACTAAAACATATAAAATATAAACGGGGATATTGATCATTCTTTTTATTCTTGAAGGTTGTTGATAAAGCCTGTAAAGCCATTCTAAATATAACTTTTGCATTAAAATGGGAGCGCGTTTGAGCGTGCCTGATAAAACGTCAAAAGTACCGCCTATGCCTATTAATACCGTGCCTTTTAAAAATCGTTTTGAATCGTATATAAATTTTTCCTGAGCGGGATTTCCGAGCGCTATAAGCGCTATATCCGGTTTGAACGATGAAAGTTTTTCGATTAATAAAGCGCGTTTAGATGAGTCAAAATAACCGTGATGGAAAAAACATTCACCCATGCCTTCATATTTAACGGCGATTACGGTTTTGAGTTTTTCGATTATTTCAGGTTTCGCGCCTATGAAGGCTATTTTATATCCATGCTTTGATGCGGCCGAAAGTAATTTTTCAGTTAAATCGACGCCGCTTACTTTGTTTTTTACACGGCCGGGGCGGGCGAGTGATGAAAGCATTTTAAGGCCCGCGCCGTCACAGGTGATTATATCCGCGCCGTTTATTATAGAAGCATAATGCTCGTCGAATAAACTGTTATAGGCGCCAAGAATATCGAGCGTTACTATAAAAAGATTTTCAGCTTTTTGTTTTATTATTATTTTTGAATATTCGATTATTTCGTCGAATGAAAGATCGTCAAGTTGTATGTTAGCTAAATACAGGCGGCTTCGGTTGAAATAATATCCCGGCGCCGCGCCGCTTTTTATATCGTAATTATCTTTCATGCGGGATCTTCCTATCTCAGGGCTTTTATAGCTCCGGTATAATCGGGTTTTGAAAATATCGCGGATCCTGCGACCAGTACGTTAGCTCCGGCTTTTATTACTTCGTTTTTAGTTTCGGCGGTAATGCCGCCGTCAACCTGTATATATATTTTTTTTTCGTAAGTTTCGGCTATTTCAGCCGTTCTTTTTATTTTATGAAGGGCCGCCGGGATAAATTTTTGCCCGCCAAATCCGGGGTTTACGCTCATGATTAAAACTAAATCCACGGCGTGTATTACGTATTTGAGCATTTCCACGTCAGTATGAGGGTTAAAGGAAAGCCCCGCTTTTTTGCCGAGCGAGCGTATATGGGTAAGAAGTCTTTCTAAGTGGAACCCGGTTTCGGCATGAACGGTGATTATATCGGCGCCTGAAGCGGCGAATTTATCGACATACTGTTCGGGATTGGTTATCATGAGATGACAATCTATGGGAATGGAAGCTTTTTTTGATATACATTCGAGTATGGGCAGGCCGAACGATATGTTCGGCACGAAATGCCCGTCCATGACGTCGAGATGTATCCAGTCCGCGCCGGCTGAAGTTATACGATCTATTTCATCGCCGAGCTTATTGAAATCGGCGGATAATATAGAAGGCGCTATAATGATTTTATTATCTTTATCAGACAATCTTATCAGCTCCGAATTTAAATAATTAAATAATTTTATATTTTACTATTTTTATTTCAATTTATCCATATATTTTTTAAAATTTTTATTTTAAATAAATAATGAAACATGCGCCGAATATTTTTCCGGCGCATTATTTATAAATAATAAAAAATAATTGAGAATATTTATGATTTATGATATAGAAATAAAAAATCCTATCTTATTACCAGAAAACGTATAATAAAAAGCTTAAAAATCCTGCTACAACAAACATCATGCTATACCATAATCCGGCTATTTTTGAAAGTATTCCTTTACTTGCCGAAGTGTTTTTATTATTCCAGATGCCGGCGCTTATTTTTTTATCCGATATATTTGATTTTTTTAAAAAATTATCCTGCGGTTTATTTTCAGGTAATGATTCATTGCCGGGCTCCTGGTTTTCTTTTTTACCGAAAGATTTTATTTTAAGGTTATTGGCGTCCGGATATTCAGGTTCATTAATGCCGCCGTTTTTTTTGCCGAAAAGAATGTCGTATGCGGCGCTATCATCGATGTTTTTTCCGGTTATGCCGCCGCCGGGTGAAGCATTAATATTATTTTCAGCCGTATAGTCCGGCCGGTTAAAAGCGTTTTTATTATTAAAATTATTATCGTTTCCAAAATTTTTAAATGAAAGCGGTTTAAAATCATTCGAAATATTTTCAGCCGGTTTAAGTTTTATGTCTTCTTTTTTTTCATTCGATTGTAAATCGTTACTTTTCATAAATTTAGATGGATCTACCTGCATTGAAGTTAGAATATCGGTTTTATTTATTTGTTCCGATACGAAATTGACGAGCGCGCTTAATAATTCGTCGATAGATTGGTATCTTGCGGATATATCACTGGTTATACATTTGAATATAATATTTTTAAGAGATTCTATCTGTTTTGGCGAAAGATTTTTTACTTCTCCGGCTTCTAATTTGAAATCTTTTATAGTTTTAATATTCCTGACGCTTAATCCGTTAATTTCAAAAAGCGGCGAATGCGTCAGGAATTCATAAAAAAGGCAGCCCGTAAAAAATATATCGCTGCCGGCGCTTGACATTTTATTTTCAAATTCTTTATTAGATATTACATCGCGTGGTATATGAAATTGTATTATTTTTATTTTGCCGTTTTGTTGATAGATAATATCAGAATAAGTCAACGAGCGGTGTTTTACATTGTCTTTCAGCGCCTGTCCGAATGCGCGCGTAAGCTGAGTTATTATATTTATAATTTGAGCGAGCGAAAGCCTGTCGCGTTCTTTTAATATAGCCTGTATGCTTTTTCCTTCTATATGCTCGCTTGCTATGAAAAATACATCCTGAAAAAAGTCGATGTCATATATTTTTAAAAATAAAGGTGAATCTAAATCCGCCATAGCTTTAAATTCTTGAGT
>CAYQWL010000017.1:20054-35684 GCA_964421195.1 uncultured bacterium
TTTTAAGCCTTCTCTGTTTTAGAGTTCGGATGTCGATTTTTACAATGGGTTCTTTTACGGTTTGAGCGAGAAAAAGCATTGCTTTTTCGTCTTCATCTATTTTTTCTAATAATTTATATTTGTCTTTGAGTAATTTCATCTCTTAACACCTGCCTCTATGTCTTTGAAGAAAACGTTGTCTAAATAAACCAACACTTTCATCGCGCCGTAACCCGTAACGCTGATATCTATTTCTTCTCCCGGATAGTGTAAATTTTTATATACTTCTCGCGGTCCCATATCATCGAGTAAGACCATTTTAATTTCACGGCTTTTTTGACCTGGCGGAACGATAAATTTAATAATTTCAATTTTTTTATCGCCTTCGGCTGCCTGGCTTGAAGCCGGGGTTTGTCCGGCGCGGCCGGATGCCGCCGCATTGGCGTCATTATTATTTTCTATAAGCGGCGCGGGAGCTTCTTTTGTTCCCGCGTCTATTTTTATTAAATTATCTTCGTTTTGCTCTAATTTTACTCCGCCTGATTTTATGACTACCGCGTCTTTATTTTCATTTACGTTTTTTTCGCTATTGTCGCATATTATGAAATTAATGGGTGTTTTATCGGCCACTGTGCTTCCCGCTGCCGGCTGCTGGGATAAAATTACTCCCGTCGCCGTGCCTTCTTTTTTATCGTAACCGATATTTCCAGTTTCAAGGTTGATTTTGCTTAAAACTATTCTGGCCGATTCGATGCGGCGGCCTATTAAATCAGGTACTTTTACTACGGTGTTGGCTTTGCCCTGCGATATCAATAAATCTATTTGCGCGCCTTTAGGAGCGGGTTTATTTCCTTCCGGCGTCTGTGATATAACTGTATCCGCCGCTATAGTTTCCGAAAAAACATAAGATTTTTTGCCTGTCAAAAATCCTTCTTTCTGTATTATAAACGCTACGTCTCTTACGTCTTTTCCGGTTACGTCCGGGCAGTCTATAGTTTTAGCCCCGAGAGAAAGTATTACTTCGAGAACGCGGTTGGCTTTAACTATCGTGTCCGGCGGAGGGTCCTGCGTAATAATACATCCTTCAGGGATATTATTATCATGTTTTTTATCTTTTATATCTAATTGAAGCTTGCATTGCTTGCATAATTCAAAGGCGTCTTCGATGCGGACAGGCATTCCGTCGTGTGAAACTAAGTTAGGCACTTTAGTTTCTTCTTTATTAAAAAATGAATCCATCATTTTAATCGAATACATTTTCGCGAACTGGAATAATATTACGAAAAATATAATGAATATTAAAAATTTAAGAAGCGATATTAGAATGTTTCCTTTGAGCGCATTGTCTTTTAGAAACCGCATTGTATGTCCTCCCGGTAGATGAATCTTATCTCGAATTATCATTTATGATATCATTTATTATGTAGTTTATATTATTGTTTGAAATTGCCGTTTATTTTATGCTTATTTTATTTATCGTCATTATTGTTATTTTCATGCAGGCGGTTCGTTTTTATTTCTTTATAAAGCATTCCGCATGCCGCGCTTATGTCCTGACCTTTCGAATTTCTTATTGTGGCGTTTATGCCTGAATTTAAAAGAGTGTTTTTAAATTCGAATATTTTTTTCTTTGAAGGCGGGCGGTAATTATTTTCGGCCGCGTTTAATGGTATCAGATTAACATGGCAGAGAGTGTTTTTAAATAATTCGGCCATTTTTAACGCATCGTTTTTTTTATCGTTTATGCCGTCTATTATGACATATTCTATCGTAACGCGGCGGCCTGTAATATGAGTGTATTCTTTTATAGTTTCAACGATCGTTTTAATGTTATATTTTTTATTAAGCGGTACTAATTTATTTCTGAGTTCGTCGCAGGGCGCATGTAATGAAACGGCGAGAGTTACTGGTATATTTTCGGCCGCTAATTTTTTTATTGCCGGCACGATTCCTGCCGTTGAAACCGTTATTTTACGCATTGATATATTGAGCGCATCGGGCGAGTTAATAATTTTAATCGATTTTAAAACGTTGTCGTAATTTAAAAGCGGTTCGCCCATCCCCATATAAACTATGTTAGACAGGCCTTCAGGTTCGAATTTATCGTCGTCGAATGCTGTTTCGAGTATCTGCGCGGTTATTTCGGCGGCGCTAAGGTTTCTGATAAATCCCATTTTCGCGGTCTGGCAAAAGACGCAATTTACAGGGCAGCCTACCTGAGTTGAAACACATACGCTATATTTATCGAGTTCGTTATTGTCGTATATCTTAACGGTTTCGACTATATTTCCGTCGGCGAGTTCCATGGCGTATTTAATGGCGGCTTTATCGGCTGAAGTTTTTTTCCCGATTATTTTTAGCCTGCCGGTATTAAACGATAATGCGAGTTCTGGCCGTAATGCGGCGGGAAGATCGGTCATGCCGTCAAAAAATTTAACGCCTTTTTTAAATATCCAGTTATATATCTGCTTTGCGCGAAAAAGTTTTTCTTTTGCATTTTTTATTATATCGCCGAATTCGTTTAATTCGAGTCCGCATATATCTATTTTTTTAATATCATTTAAATTCATATAAATTCATATTGTCTGTTTATATTATAATTATTTTTTGAGCGGCCCGTTTTTAATAAGACGCGCTATAAAAAAGCCGTCCATGCCGCAGGTAAATGGAAAAAATGTCTGGTACCCGATTTCAGCGGTTTCGGTATCTATTCCCGCTTTTTTGAACCATTCGATAATATGTGCGGGAAAGGGCGATAGTTCGAATTCCGGATTATTTTTAATAAATTTTTTGATTAAATTTATGGTTTCGTTGGGCTCAAATGTGCAGACTGAATAAGCAATAATTCCGCCGGTTGTTACTCGCGATGCGGCCGCTTCAAGAAGCTGGTATTGAATTTTAGCCAGCGCGTCTATGTTTTTTTCTTCGAGTCTCCATTTGAGTTCAGGATGACGTCTGATTATGCCCATGCAGGAGCAGGGCGCGTCGATTAATACACGGTGGGCCGTTCTTGTTTCGACCATTTTTAAAACGTCCTGTAGTTTAGGCGTTATACATGTAATACCGAGGCGTTTTGCGTTGTCTTTTATTTTCTGTATTTTATGTGAAAATCTATCATAAGCGAGTATCAGCGCCTGGTTATTTGATAATTGAGCTAAATGTGTGGTTTTACCGCCCGGACTTGCGCAAAAATCAAATATAACTTCCATCGGGCGCGGGTCTAAAATATGTGCTACGAGCATTGATGCTTCATCTTGAATATAAAAATAACCTTCTTTAAAGTAAGTGGTCGAAGTCAGTTCTGAAAAATTTTTTAATACGATGCCGTCGGGAACTATTGCCGATAGTTCGGGTTGAAATGAATTCAGCGCTGTTATCATGGCTTCGGCAGTAGTTTTAAGCGTATTTACTCTTATGCTGATGCGCGGCGCATTGTTGTTAGCTTCGCATATTTTAATGGCGTTTAGCTTGCCGAATTGAGCCATGAGCCGTTCTATGAACCATACAGGATGGGAAAGGTGAAGCGCTAATTTTACGTTTTCCGCTTCATTTTCAAATTTAACCAATCTTTCTGAATGTTCACATACGTTTCTTAAAACTGCGTTGACGAAACTCGATGATCCGACCGGTCCGTACGATTTTGCTAATTTTACTGATTCGTCAACCGCACTGTAGTTCGGAACTTTGTCGAGATAAATTATTTGATAAACGCCGAGCCTCAGAGCTAATAGCAGCCATTTATTCAGTCTGGCGAATTTTTCTTTGTGTTCGATGAATTGAAGGATGATGTAATCGAGGGTGTTCTGGTGACGTATCGCTCCGTAAACTAACTGGATAGCGAAATTTTTGTCGAGCGTATTGAATACGTTTTTCTGTATTATATCGTCGATTACGATATTAGAGTAAGCGAGCTGGGTTTCGACCTGATACAGTATGCGTATGGCGCATTCCCGGGCATTGATCATAAATTACAACCTCATTATAAAACGTTCACTATTTTGTGTATTATGCATTAATCATTTAATTCAGGTTAATTTTTCAGTCAGTCGATTAATTAAATGCATTATTATATAAATAAAGCGACTTAAGTTTTATATCGGCCGTTATTTTAATTAATTTAATATTATGCCCTGATTTATTTTATTGCCTCTTAGAAAAGCGTCATAATTTTGTATATTGCGTGATTCCGGCTGGAGGGATTTTATTTTTAGCGCTGTATTTTCACCGCAGGCGATAATGAATCCTTTTTTTTCGTCAGCGTGAATAACGCTTCCGGGGGGGAAGCCGTGTCCTTCGTATTCAGAGGCGCAGGCAGCCTCATGGATTTTTATCATGTATTTATCGATGAAGGTGAAGGCTGACGGCCATGAATAAAGGCCGCGAACCAGATCGGAAATTTTTTTTGCGTTAAGTTTCCAGTTAATTTTACCCATATTCTTATCAATTTTTTTATAGTACGTAGCTAATGAATCGTTTTGAGGGGTTCGCCCCGCCCTGCCGTCTATTATGGCGCGTATTGATTCGCAAAGCATTTCAGCGCCCATTAAAGATAATTTATCGTGCAGCGTTTTTGCGTTATCGTCTTCTTTTATGATATAATCGCGTTGCATTATTATATCTCCCGCATCGAGTTGTTTG
This sequence comes from uncultured bacterium, assembly GCA_964421195.1. Lineage (GTDB taxonomy): Bacteria > Muiribacteriota > UBA9980 > UBA9980 > UBA9980 > UBA9980. Next base: position 24,672 of record CAYQWL010000017.1, read on the forward strand.
ATTAAGTAAATAATGCTTACGCCCGTTATAATCTCGCCGTTGATAAGCGCCCATTGATATGGAGCGACTCCTCTATATGCTGGAAGTAAAGAAGGATGAACGTTAATTATGCGGTCTTTGAATCGCGCGAGTATTTTTTCGCCTATTATTTTGCCGTAGGCTGTGACTACAAGAAGATCAGCATCTGATTTTTCGAGTAATTCGAGAGTTTCATCGGTATTGAATTTTTCAGGCTGGTAAATCGGAAGGCCGTATTCGAGCGCGGCGGTTTTTATCGGCGGCGCTTTTAATTTAAGCTGGCGGCCTGAAGGCTGATCGGTATTGGTTATAACGCCGCATATTTCGCAGTAATCCGCGGCAGCAAGCGCTTTTAATGAAGGCACGGCAAATTCAGGTGTGCCGAGAAAAAAAATTTTCATAATATTTTATGTATTTTAGTTTTTATTCCTGCTTTTTTCAGCTGTTTTTCCACTGAGTTTTTATCTTTTTCCTGTATTCTATCTATAAAAAGCACTCCGTTAAGATGATCACATTCGTGTTGTATTATGCGTGCTTCGAAACCCGAAGCTTCTTTTTCGAATTTATAGCCGTCAAAATCGTAAGAGCGAAATTTTATCGATTCCGGCCTTAATATTTCAGCGGTAACTTCAGGTACTGAAAGGCAGCCTTCTTCATAAACGGCAAGTTGATTTGAACGCCATATTATTTCAGGATTGATAAGAATGTGCGCTCCGTTTCCGGCATCGTAAACTACGAGTTTTAGTGAAATTCCTATCTGCGGAGCGGCGAGTCCGACTCCCGGTGCTTTATACATGGTTTGTATCATATTTTCGGCGAGCGCTTTGTATTGTAAAAAAGGTTTCGAGCAGTCGCCCGATTTTAATCTTAATACTTTATCGGTGCATATATATATGGGTAGAATGGTCATTAATTCGTCTCCCGTTCCGGTACGGCGGCCGCCGGCGGATTATCATATTAAAACGTGTTGTTAGGCGACACGTCAACTGATATTTTAACACATTGTTTTTTATTTGTAAAACTATATTTTTTTAATATGCCTGAAAAATTTTCTTTAATAATATTTTCAGCCGCCGCGTAAATAAAAATATTATATCTGTAAATATTTTCGATTTTTGGTATTAGAGACGGCGCCGGACCGCTGAATCGAATATTTTCTTTTTTTTCATAGCCGTCTATTTTTTCTTTTATTTCCGTTAATATTTTCGCCGCTGTTTCTAATATTAATGTTTCTTCGCCGTGAGCGAAACTGATTTTAATCATTTTACTGAATGGCGGATAAAAAAGTCCGCGCCTGACGGCCGTTTCGTTTTCATAAAAAGCCGTAAAATCGCTTGCTGCCGCGCATGTAATAGCGTAATTCGATGGGTTATAAGTTTGAATGACGCATTCGCCTTCTATTTCACCGCGTCCCGTGCGGCCTATTACCTGGCATAATATTTGAAAAGTGCGTTCGGATGCGAACATATCCGGCATATTCAGCATGGTGTCGGCTGATATAACGCCCACTAAAGTTATATTATGGAAATCAAAACCTTTAGCTATCATCTGCGTGCCGATAAGAACGTCGATCTTTTTTTTAGCGAAATCTTCAAATATTTTTGAAGTTATTTTTTTATTTTTAAGAATATCTGAGTCGAGCCTTGCGACGCGTGCCTGTGGAAATTTAATGCGAAATTCCTCTTCTACTTTTTCAGTGCCGGCTCCAAAAAATCTTATATACTGGCTTTCACATACCGGACATTTAACCGGGACTTCTTTAGAAGCTCCGCAGTAGTGACATAAAAGTTTTTTTTCGAGCATGTGCAGCGTCATTGAAACTTCGCAGTCATCGCATTTAATGACATGCCCGCATGCGCGGCATAATACGAAAGTACTGTGGCCGCGTCTATTTAAAAATAAAAGCGTCTGCTGATGTTTTAAAAGTCTGTCCGTTATTTTTTCGTGAAGCAGCGTTGAAAAAACGGATTTGTTTTTTTTTTCGGTGAATTCACGGCCCATATCAACTATGTGGCATACCGGCATGGGCCTGTTTTCGACTCTTTTTTCGAGTTTAATAAGCGCCGGATATTTATTTTTAAGATTATTATCGTAATTTATAATGGAATGGTAAGTTTCAATCGCCGGCGTCGCCGTGCCTGAAATAAGTACGCCGCCTGTAATTTTAAGCCTTATTTTAGCCACTTCACGCGCGTCGTATTTGATGGCGGAATCCTGCTTATAAGAAGAATCATGTTCCTCATCTATAATAATACAGCTTAATCGTGAAAATGGCGCGAATATTGCGGAGCGCGCTCCGAGTAAAACGTCGATTTTACCGTCGGCTATTGCCGAATATATCGCGTCTTTCTGCGCTTTAGTAACGAGCGAATGCCATATAGCGAGCCGGCCGCCGAACGCTTTCTGATAACGATGTTTTAAATGTTCCGTCAGCGCTATTTCCGGAACTAATACTATGGCGCTTCCGCCGCGCGCGATTGCTTCTTTTATTATTTCTATATAAACTTCCGTTTTACCGGAGCCCGTAACTCCAAATATTAAATTTTCGTAATATTCGTTATTATTCAGGCGGTATTTTATATTTTCGATAGCGTTTTTTTGCTCTTCGTTGAATTCGATTTTTTTTTCGTCATCGAGTTTATAGACAAGCGGCCCGGCTTTATCGTATTCGAAAGATTTAGAATTAGTTGATTTTACAATATATTTAAAGTTGATAAGTTTTTCGATCGAATTTTTAATGGTCGTGCGCGCCGATAAAAGGCATTTTTCTATATTTTTAATATCCGATGCGCCGTGGTTATATAAAAACTGGATGATAAGCTTTTCGTTTTTAGTTATAGACGCGTCCTGTAATGTTTTAAAAATATCGGTTTTACGGTTAAAGTCATAATAATATTCGGTTTTTTCGGCGTGATAAGAAAGCGATGGCGGAAATACTAATTCAAGGGCCATTCCAGGCGCGCACATATATTTTTCGGATATCGCCTCTGAAAGAAGCAAAAGATCTTCAGGCAGAGGAGCTCCTTCTATAATATCGTATATGGGTTTTATAAGTTCGGGATTGTAATCGCAGGTTTCGCTGCATTCTATTACATAAGCCGCGACGGGTTCCGGCTGGTTTTTCATATTGACATAAACCCTGCTGCCGCGTGTTATGAGGCCTTGAAATTTATCGGGTATTTTATAAGTGTATAATTGATCGACGGGAATCGGAACGGCTATTTTACAATACATTATATTCAGGCGGCCTTCCGTTTTTTATTTTTTTCGGTTACTATCGAAGCGATATGATCTAATATGATACGCGCGCAATTTTTTTTCGAAGTTTTTTCGTAATTTTCGGGCGATGCTTCATGCCCTTTTTTTATAATGGTAATTTTATTATCCATGGCGGCGAATCCGGTTTCTTTAGATGAAACGTCGTTCAGCACTATCATATCCATAAATTTTGATTTTAATTTTTTAACCGCGTTTTTTAAATGATTATTATCTTCAGCGGCGAATCCCGCTATTATTTGCGTGGTTTTTATATTAGCTGCGGCTTTTAATATATCAGGCGTTGCGGTGAGTTTTAACCCGCCTTTATTGATTAAATCGCTTTTGGCGGCTTTTTTAGTCAGCTTAAGGTTAAAAGTAAAATCGCATGGCGCAGCCGCTGATATTAAAATATCAGTTAAGGGAAACCGGCTTATTACGGCATCGAGCATTTCTTCAGTGCGGTTTACTTTTATCAGTTCGTCGATCCCATCCGGCGCCTGTATTTCAACGGGGCCGCTTATTAATGTTACGCGAGCGCCGAGCCCGGCCGCTTCTTCAGCGAGAGCATAACCCATTCGTCCGCTGGATGGGTTACTTAAAAATCTCACGCTGTCTATAAATTCTCTTGTGGGCCCCGCGGTGATTATTATATTTTTATTATATAATGGGTTGTCGATATTCGTTTTTAACGTTAAATTTCCGGCTTGACCGGCGTATTTTTCGATTGCTTCCATTATTTCTTCGACCGGCGCCATGCGTCCGCGGCCCGTTGAGCCGCAGGCTAAACGGCCCTCAGCCGCTTCTATTATATGATAATTTTTTAATTTTTTAAGTTTATCGAGATTTTCAGTGAAAACGGGATTTTCGTACATGTTTGTATTCATGGCTGGCGCGATTATGACGGGTTTTCTGGCGCCGCAGGCCGCTATTATGGAGGTAACTGCATCGTCGGCTATGCCGCAGGCTATCTTTGATATTAAGTTATATGTCGCCGGCGCGATTACGAGAACGTCACACCAATCCGTAATAGCGATATGCGCTATCGCCGGGTTGCTTGAAAAAAGATTCGTTATAGTTTCATTTCTGGAAAGCGATTTAAATGCGTCCGCTGAAACTAATTTTTGAGCATTAGCCGTCATTGCGGTTATTACTTCATGGCCCGCCTGTTTTAATTTTGACGTCAGATCGAGAGATTTATAAATGGAAATCGATGAGGAAACGCAAAGCGCTATTTTTAAAATAATTATCACCGGCCGTATTTATGATTTTTTTTTATTAATGCTGTTTTCTATTATATTTTCACATTCGCCAACCGCCTGTTCTAAATCGATATTTTTAACTATATAATCGTAATTGGCGGACATTTCGATTTCTTTAATAGCGTTATGTATGCGTTTTTCAATAACTTCTTTAGAATCGGTATGCCGTTTGAACAGGCGTTGTTTTAATTCTTCTATCGACGGCGGCGCTATAAAAATAAGAACGGCGTCCGGATAGTTTTTTTTAATGTTTTGCGCGCCGCGAGTGTCTATGTCGAGCAGTATATTAATTCCTTTATCGAGAGCTGATTTTATCTGCGAGCGTAGAGTGCCGTAATAATTATCATGTACTTTAGCGTATTCTATGAATGCGTTTTGCGTGATTAATTTTTCGAATTCTTCCGTGCTGGTAAAGATATATTCACGTCCGTCCTTTTCTCCGTAGCGCATAGGGCGCGTGGTCATGGATATTGAATATATCATACCGTCTTTGAATTTATCTAAAATAGCATGAGCGATAGTGCTTTTACCGGCGCCCGACGGGCCGGATATTACGAAAAGCCCTGCCGTCATATCAGTCATCTTCCTCTTCACCGCCGGCTTCACCGTCGTTTTCGTTTTCATTAGTTTCATCGGTTTCTTCGAATGTTTCTTCTTTTTCGAATTTAACTTCTTTGTCTAAAAGCCTTCCGGCTGAAGTTTCAGGTTGAACGGCTGAAAGCACCACGTGATTTGAATCGGTTATTATAATGGCGCGCGTTCTTCTTCCGTGAGTTGCATCGATAAGCATTCCGCGTTCGCGCGCGTCTTCTTTTAATCTTTTCATCGGCGCGGAATCCGGGCTTACTATAGCTACGATTCTGTTAGCCAGTACGATATTTCCAAAACCTACATTAAGTAATTTAACGCTCAAAATTGAATCTCCTTTATTTAAAGGATTTTATATTAATGCAAGAATTATTTCCAGGTTAGCGATTTTTAATATCCTTTAATTTTTTAGTTATTCTGTCGAAACGGGTTTATAAATTTTTAATATTATTAATTCGTTATTATACATTAAAAATCGTTAAATTGTCAAATTTTGATTTTTTAAATTTTAAATAAATAAAAATTTAGCCCTGGTGGATATCATGCAGCCATTGAGAACATAATATTCCGCAGGGCAATAAATTTTTGATTTGTTATTGATTTATATAGTTATTATTAACCGGTCAATTAATTTATTATTATGAGCGCTAACGGTTTACTGGCGATTCATTTCAGGTTTACCGGCGCCTTTTTTTTGCCTGTGTTCATGATTAATAATACGCGGTTCTAAATAAAGACTGTATTTTTCGCCATTAACTGTAACTGTGCCGTTGAATAATATAAGTTTGTTTTGAGGAGCTTCTTTTTCTACCGAATTTAAAATTATATCGCCTACTATATTGGCTTTTCCTTCGGGCATTTCCATTTTATCGGATTCACCGGGTGCGGGTGGTTCGGCGGGCATTTCAAAATAAGAACTCGATATTTTAGCTTTACAGCTTTTTATTATGAAAGGCGGTTTGATTCCAGCCGCTTTAGCTTCTTCCGGGAATAATTGATTTGAAGCGGGTTGTTTTTCTATGTCCGCTTCTACGATATAATATTTATTTTTTTCTATTTCAATAGTGCCTACCGGTTTTTTTAATTTAGATTTTTGATTTGAATTAGTATTATTTTCGACGCTGGCGTTATTTTCATCGTTATTTTCAGATTCATTTTTATTTTTATTGCCGGCCCGGTTATTTAAGGAAATAAAATTAGCGCATGCCGTTTCGAATTCGGTTTCGGATTTAACGGCATATCCGATATACATTACAGGCGGCGCCGGCGGGTTCATTTTACGGCCGTGCCGGTTTACCCTCGGTCCATTATTATGCGTGTCTGAAGGAATATTCTGAGGCTGTTCATTATTTGTCATCATATCGACTTCGTTTGTAGAAGTATTTTGCTGTGCATATAAGGCCGTGTTGCTATACAGCGTTAAAAACATAAAAATAATTGCCATGGATAAGATGAAAAAAATTGAAAACGATAATGGGTTTCGTTTTGACATAAAATTCCTCCTTATGTTTCTTTTACTTTTTTACATTCTACCTGTTTGTTATAATATTTTTGTTAAATATTTATTTTTATTATTTTATATTATATCATAAAGGTTCAAAAAAAACATTAAAATTTGATATAAGTAGATTTTTTGCGTTACTTTATGATAATATGATGATAATAACATTAATTTTATTGATTTTTTTATTATAATTTGATAAAATTAAGTCGTTTATTTAAATTTTATGTATTATTATGTGTGATATAAGCAGTTTAGAAATATTAATATACAGATGGAGATGAAAAATGATTTTCGATAAGGTTGAATCACAGATCAAGCCGGAACGCGAATTAAATATTTTAAAATTCTGGAATGACGATCGTATTTTTTATAAATCTATGGAAGAAAAGAAGGGTAAGACTTCCTTTGTTTTTCATGAAGGGCCGCCTACGGCAAATGGAATGCCTCATCCCGGACATGTGCTCACTAAAGTGATGAAAGACCTTATTCCCCGTTATAAAACTATGTGCGGCCATTATGTGTCGCGTAAAGCCGGCTGGGATACTCATGGCCTGCCCGTCGAGCTTGAAGTTGAAAAAATGCTTGGAATAAACGGCAAGCAGGAGATTGAAAAATACGGTGTTGAGGCTTTTATAAAGAAATGCCGCGAGTCGGTTTTTAAGTATGAAGCGGAATGGCGTAAAATGGTTGAGCGCGGAGGATTCTGGGTGGATATGGAAGCTCCGTATATAACCTGTACAAATGAATATATAGAAACTGTATGGTGGTCGTTAAAGCAATTTTTCGACGCCGGTCTTTTATATCAGGGGCATAAAGTTATTCCATATTGCCCGCGTTGCGGTACAGGTCTTAGCTCGCACGAAGTCGCTCAGGGTTATGAAGAATGTGAAGATCCTTCGGTATTTGTTAAATTTAAATTAAAAAACGAAGAAAATACATATTTTTTAGTATGGACTACGACTCCGTGGACGCTTATTTCGAATGTAGCTCTTGCCGTTCACAATGATCACGATTACATTAAAGTTAAAAATAACGATGAATATCTTATACTGGCTAAAGCGCGTGTGGATGAATTAAAGAGTGAATATGAAATAGTTTCTGAATATAAAGGCAGCCAGCTTGTCGGCATGGATTATGAACAGATGTTTAAATTTGTAGCGCCGGTTAAAAAGGCTCATTATGTTGTTGCGGCCGATTTTGTAACGCTCGACGACGGAACAGGCATAGTTCATATGGCGCCGGCTTTCGGTGAAGACGATTATCAGACCTGCATGAAACACGATCTGCCCGTAATCCAGCCGGTCAACTCGCGCTGCGAATTTACCGATGAAATAATTCCGTGGAAGGGTATCTTTGTTAAAGACGCAGATCCGGCCATACAAAAATTTATGAAGGAAAATGGAATATTATATAAAAGCGGAAAGATTAAACATACCTATCCATTTTGCTGGCGCTGCGATAGCCCGCTTATTTATTATGCCCGTCATTCATGGTTTATTAAAGCTACCGCTTTTAAAGATGAAATACTCGCTAATAACGATAATATAAATTGGTATCCTGATTATATTAAAACCGGCCGGTTCAAAAATTTTCTTGAAAATATGATTGACTGGGCGCTTTCACGTGATAGATACTGGGGAACTCCGCTTCCAATCTGGATTTGTGAAAATTGTCATAAGACCGAGTGCATAGGTTCGATAGAAGAACTTAAGAAAAAATCTGAAAATTGTCCCGATAATATAGAACTTCATAAGCCTTATGTAGATGAACTTATGGTTAAATGTTCCGAATGCGGGGCTAAGATGAAACGTGTTCCTGAAGTAATCGACTGCTGGTTTGATTCGGGTATGATGCATACCGCTCAATGGCATTATCCGTTTGAAAATAAAGAAAAATTTGAACAAAATTTTCCGGCCGATTTTATATGTGAAGCGGTCGATCAAACTCGCGGTTGGTTTTATAGTTTACTTGTTACTTCTACATTCCTTCATAAGAAGTCATCTTATAAAAATGTAGTGGTTCTCGGACTTATTCAGGATAAAAACGGCATTAAGATGAGTAAGAGTAAAGGCAATATAGTGGATCCTTTTCTTATGTTTAACAAATACGGCGCCGATGCGTTACGCTGGTGTTTTTATTCGGGAACTTCTCCCTGGAATGCGCGTCGTTTTTTTGAAGAAGCCGTAATGGAAGCGCATAATAAATTTCTCGGCACCATTCAAAATACTTATGCTTTCTTTACGCTTTATGCTAATATAGATAATTTTAACCCGCTCGAACATAAAATCGACGTTAAAAAACGTCCATTAATCGATCAATGGATTAAATCTAAGTTTAACCGGTTAATCAAGAAGGTTCGTGAAGAACTCGATCGCTTCGATATAATGCCGGCCGCTATAGCTATTGAAAAGTTTGTTGAAGAGCTTTCAAACTGGTATGTAAGGCGCAGCCGCCGCCGTTTCTGGAAATTTAATCTTGATGACGATAAAATATCGGCTTATCTTACGTTATATGAAATATTAGTTGATTTTTCAAAATTAATAGCGCCTTTCTGTCCGTTTATAAGCGAACAGATATATCGTAATTTAGTTTATAAAATTAATCCGCAGGTTAAAGAATCGGTGCATTTAACCGATTATCCTGAGTACTGTGAAGACATAAATTTTGAAGAGCTTGAATCTCAAATGGAGCTTATTCAAAATGTAGTATATATGGGCCGTTCAGCGCGTAATGCATGTTCGATTAAAGTAAGGCAGCCGATTGGCGAAATGATAGTTAAAACGGTTCAGCCTCATGAAAAAGAAGTTGTTCTTTCAATGAAAGAACTTATAGATGAAGAACTTAACGTTAAAAATATAAGTTTTACTTCTTCGCTCGATGATTTTGTAGATTATATAGTTAAGCCTAACTTTCCGGCGCTTGGCGCTAAATATGGAAAATTAGTGCCTGAAATTAAAAAGCACTTAGAAACAGCATCTAATAATGAAATAGCGAAATCTATTTTAAAATCGGGTGCGTTTGAATGTGAAATTTCATCTCAGCAGGTTATTTTAACTAAAGAAAATATCGTTATTACATCGAAATCTAAAGAAGGCCATTCGGTATTGATCGATGGCGAGTATGGCGTTGCTCTTAATACAGCGCTTTCCGGAGAGCTTATTATGGAAGGTTATGCGCGCGAGATAATAAATAAAGTTCAAAATATGCGTAAGGATTTTGATTTTGAAATTCTCGATAAAATCGATATTTTATATAGTGTAATAGATACCGAAAAAGCTGATATAATTAATAAAAGCGTCGATAAATTCGACGAATATATAAAAAACGAAACGCTTGCGTCGGATATAATTAAAGGTGAAATCGTTGATACTTCTAAAGAATGGGATATTAACGGCGTAAAAGTATTCGTCGCGGTTAGAAAAAAGTAAGAAATTACACGCGGGTATAATTAATTAATTTTTATTGCCGATATTTACATTGATTCGTATTGTATTATTTTTGATATTTACGAATTTAATATCAGTTTGTAAAGTGCTGTTAATAGCAGTAAAAACGGAGGACGGGTGGTTTAATTGGCCAGAAAAATCGATGGCTGCCCTTCGAGGCATCCGAAGCCCGTTATAGGTTCATGCGGTATTTGTAAAAAAACCGTCTGTCCGGATTGCAAAGCGCCTATAGGATCTGATTTGAGCGGTAAAATAATATGCAAGTTTTGTTATGAAGAATTAAATGATATACAAAAGAAAATAAACGAATCGTTCGAAGTAAAGATAGAAGATAAAATAGGGTTGTTCGACAAAATATCCGTTTATTTGTTTGGCAAAAAGGAAAAAGTATGTGATAGTTATAATCACATTGGGGAACAGGTTCTTGGCACATGTATAGCCTGTCGTAAAAGCGTATGTGAAAAGTGCGTCATGCCTGATGTAAAATTAAGCACGGGCGGGCTTATGTGTAAAAAATGTTATATGGAGCTTTATGATATTCATGGTGAAATAAGCCGTGAAAGTAAGGCGCGTTTTTTTGGCGGGCTGCGTGAGTTTTTTTTAAAACTCGGCCGCACTACGAAATTAATTTTAATAATTATTATAGTGCTTTTCGTGTTGCTTTTTGTAAGTTGTATTTCGATGTTCTGGGTGTTTTATCAATTATATCCGTCATCTTTTACGACGTTATCGTATGATTGGCATAACGGTCATTATAAATATATAATTAAGGAAGATATTCCTGAACTGGTTTATGAAATGAAAGATCGGACGACTTTTATATGGGACCACTGGGGCGATCCCCATGCCGATTATGAAAAAGAAAAAAGAAAAAAAATTATAATCGAATATAGAAGTATATTTCAATCTGAACCTGAAGAAGAAGAACCTTATAAAAATA
>CAYQWL010000017.1:35694-36455 GCA_964421195.1 uncultured bacterium
TTTATAGTCTGGATAATAGTAATGTCTATGTAGATGTATATTTTAAAGATGAAACTTTTTGGTTAACTCAAAAATCTATGGCTGAATTGTTTGACTGTTCCAGTGATAATATTTCTTTACATTTAAAAAATATATATGATGCTATTAAAGAATATAAAAAACAACTCAGGGAACAGGAAAGAGTCGAAAAAATAAATATAAATAATAATGAAAATTAGGGCCGAAAAAAATAATGAAGAAAATTTTCAGTTCAATATATGATTTTTTTATGTGGATATTATTCGTTATAGTAATGGCGGTTATGCTGGTTGTAACCTGGCCGGTGTTTGTTATAACGAATTTTATCGCCATTATAAAAAGCGAGTTAATGATTTCATTATCCGCGATTTTTCTTGCTCTTGATCAGCTCACTAAATACGCGGTTATTAAAACCATGATTCTCGGTCAGAGCATTCCGGTAATTAATGAGGTATTGCACATAACTTACGTTCATAATTATGGCGCGGCATTCGGGCTTTTTCAGAAAAAATGGTATCTGTTTATAACTGTTGCCGCAATTTCTATCACGGTTATAATTTATTACTCCAAGTTTCTCGCGCCAAATAATTTATGGGTGCAGATTGCCCTGGCGCTTTTGCTGGCTTTGGCGCTTTTTGTGTTCACCAAAAGCGGCATCCGCTTTGACGTAAGCAGCGGGAAGGACCCCATGAGCATCCTGGCGGAGGTACCTGTTTCCGCTTTGCCGGGCGCAACGCCCGCTC
>CAYQWL010000018.1:0-34104 GCA_964421195.1 uncultured bacterium
ACGGCCACAGCCTGAATATAATCACCGGGCGGTTATAATTGCCTTGTTTTTGAAGGTCCCGGACAGGGTGAAATGATACGTGTGAAAAAAATACCATTTCGCCACAATTGGGAAACGGTATTAACACCGGTCGTTGATTATACGCTTAACCTTCCGTAAACCGACGCGGACAAAATCATGATAAAATAATGCCGTTAACCTTTCGCATTCATTCCATCCACGTATAAAGTCGCGGTATTCCGACCGGCTTCCTTCGAATTATAAAGCGCTATATCGGCGAATTTAATCATATCATCAATACCTTTAATATCTTTAAATATCTCATCGGCCGATTTATCATTTTTATCAAACACAAAAGAAGAAACGCCTATCGAAACGGTTACTTTTAAAGGGCCGCTTTCAGAAAGAAAAACGCTCGATTCCACCGCCTTACGAAGTCTTCCGGCAAAAATCATAGCTCCGGCCGGGTCCGTTTCGGGCAGAAGAACTATAAACTCTTCGCCGCCATAACGCGCGGCCATATCAGTTTCACGAACGGTTTTTTTTACGACGCCCGCGACGGACTTTAATACCAGATCTCCAGTCTGATGGCCATAAGTATCGTTAAATTTTTTAAAATGGTCTATATCGGTCATAAGCAGGCTCAAACTTCCGCCGTAACGCCGTATGCGTTTAAATTCCTTGCCGGCGAATCCGAGAAAGTAACGCCGTACATAAAGAGCCGTAAGACTGTCAAAAACGGCAAGCTGATATAAATTAGCGTTTTCTATCGCAAAACCCGCCTGCGCGGCGATAACCGAAGTTAATTGAATATCGTTATCGCTAAATATATCGCCGTCTTTTTTATTTAAAAGCACTATAACACCCGTCAAATCGCCTTTATAAGAAGTAAGCGGTATCGCAGCCATGGATTTTAAATTCGGATTTACCATAAAAACCGAATTTATTTTATCATTACTTAATTCGCCACGGCTATAAACGGCTGTTTTTTTCTCTTTTTGCATAATCGAATATACCGGTTCGAGACCGGTAACACGAACGCTTTCGATTTCAAGCTCTATAAAATTTTTAAGGATGCCGTCCTCCTCATCCATCGTTATTATAAATCCTTTTTCCGCATTAACTATATTAATAGTTTTTTCAAGTATCATTCTAAAAAGAGCGTTCATGTCGCTTATCGTCGTTATCGTTTTTGATATATCATAGAGAGCTGATAATTCAGTAACTTTTTGTTCAAGCTTTTTATTCGATACCTTAAGATCAATGTTAGTAAGATGTAATTTAATAAACAATTGATAAAATCTCGTCACGATAAATAAAATCAATATTTCGGCGAGCGGAGCTATAGTTTCGAATAATATCATAGCTTTCGAATAAAGAAAATAAGTCACTCCCAGAACGGCGGCCACATACGCAGATAAATATAGAACATCAAAAAAATTCGGTTCGTTTCTTATCAAAAAATAAAAAACGAGGGTGCCAAGAAGAACTAAAATTAAAGCGCTTATTAGCCGCGGAGGCCTTATTACGAAATCTTCACAAATTACATTATCGATTATTTGAGCGTTTATTTCCATACCCGGTATCGTTCCGAGCGGACTGAGTTTTATATCAGGCAACAATGCAGACTGAGCGCCAATAATAACGACTTTATCTTTAAATACAGTTTTGGGAAGCTCTTTTTCAGTAGAATTAAAAATCTGCGTATAGGAAAATTCAGGAAAAAGACCGGTACGGGAATTACCGTTAAATTTCACTATATAAGCGCTGCTTTTCTTCAACGAATAATGCGATATATTATAAAAATCGAAAATTGGTATCCTGACGCCTCCGGCATTCAAACTCAACCCCTCATTTATAAGCTTTATCGGCATACCGCTGCGGCGGCTCATTAATTCAAGGGCTAACTTTAAAGATAAAGCTATTTCGAGCGAGCCGTCTATTTTTTTCACAAGCTCCACATTACGAATAACACCGTCAGGATTAAGTTCTTCAAAATCCACATTAACAAAACCGCTTGCAAGCGCCGCCTCTTTAAACCGCGGATGTGAATCGTCTATATCATACGATTCAGCATAAGTATTTGTATCTATCAGACGCTCGGAACGAATAAACCGGTTCGCAAGAACCACGTTTCCGGCCGCCTGTAACGATTTAACGAAAATATTATCATCTTCAGGCATTTCTGATTCAAGTGAAAAAATAATATCAAAGCCTATAACGGCGGCGCCGGCATTTTTTAAATAATCGATCAATCGAGCGTGTATTGAACGCTTAAACGGCCAGGGACCATAATTTTCAATATCTTCATCAGTTATAGTCACAAGTACAACGTTTTCGGAAACTTTCTGGTTGATATTTCTTTTAAAACGAAAATCCTGCGTTTTTACTTCAAGAGGCTCAAAATAATTCAGCATAAACAAAATACAAACCGTGATAGTTATAACAATAAAAATATATGTTTCGATTTTCTTTAACATCACAAATCATCCGTAACATAAAAAATAAAAACTTAACCGGCCGTGACATCTTCTGGTCAGGCCGATTAATTTATCCTATCATAACGAATATTAAAAGTCAAATTTATTTTTTAAAGAAATTATATAAACAATGATATTATTAAATTAATACATTAAAGTTAATATATAATCAAGCTTTTTTATTTATAAACTAAGGACAACATCTAAATAATAAAATCATCTAAAAATCGAATATGTTAAATCAGGTATTGACATACGACAACATTTAATGTAAAATTAATGAACGTTAATAATTTTATAATTTAATTTTTTTATTCTGTTTTTCTGTCATTTTATTATATACACAAAACAAATATAAAACCTGATGAAAAGGTGATATAATTGAAATCCATACGTATTTTTCCACAGGAATTTAACTTTAAATTTCTCCCGATAATAATATTATCATTTGTATTTTCTATTTTACACGTTTTTCTTTATTCTTCAACCGCATGGGCAGACGCTCACAAAGCTGAAAATTCATCGTGCCGGACTAAAAATGGAAAAAACATAGAAAAACAAACCATTACGATTGTAACCGGTGATCCTGAAGGAATGTATTATTACTGCGGAAAACGAATTGAAAAAATAATCAATCTTACCAGCAAACTTCATACTATTACAAGCTTATCTTCTAATGGAGCGCTCGATAATATTTCAATAGTATCTTCACATTCTGCCGATTTTGGTTTCAGTCAGCTCGATATGCTTTTACGCGCCAACTCAGCCGCTGAAGAATTTAAAAGCCGGACACGCAACGACCTCGTCGTAGTAACCGTTTTATTTCCCGAAATTTTCACGATCGTCGGAAACGATAAAATTAATAAAATCAATGACTTTAATGATAAACTCATTTCAACTCATCAGCCGGGATCAGGAATTTATCAGAACTCGACACAGTTTCTCAAAATAGCAGGTCTTGCTGGTTCCGTTAAAAGGATCGAATTGAACATGACTGATACAGAAAAGCATTTTTGCGCTCGACACATAGACGGGTTCATATCTATAATAGGTATGCCAGCCGCGGTAATTAACAATACGCTCACTAAAACGCCTGGCTCTAAAATCATAGGTATTCCACCAGAACTTAAAAATAAAATATCTGATTCAATTAGAGGATTTGTGCCTTATGAAATACCGGCCCTGACTTATTCTAATCCAGAACCGATTCCTACCATAGCTACTTTCGCTGTTTTATTCACTTCCCGAAATCAATCACGCGGCGCTGTCGAAACTATTCTTAAAACTATTTATTCGCTGCCTGATTTCAGTACGGCCGCCGGCACCCGTTATGGCAAAGTGCGATACCTTTCACAAGAAAACGCGGCAAAACTTCTTGGCGGAATAAAAGACCTGAAAATACACCCATGTGCAGCCGAATTTTTCGGCATTTCTAATAAAGAAAATAAAACCAGCGTTAATAATATTATTAAAACCAATAAAACTAATAAAAATCAATTAATCCGAAAAAACAAAAACAATCATTAAAAAAATTAAATTGAATAACAGGGGGTAGTAATGAAAATTAAACTTCAATGGTTGCTTTTAATGGTAATAGTTTTTACGTTTTCCCGCGCATCGATTTCAGGCGCTGCCAATATTGACAAAAGAATCTATGACGAATTCAAAAAGAAAAACGATACGACCCGCATATCGGTTATTTTAAGACTTAAATCACAGGTAGTTTTTAAAAATATACCCCGTAACGTAAACCGTTCCAATTACGTTAAACGTGCATTAGAAAATCATGCTCGCATATCGCAGCGTTCGTTCATCGAATATATTAAATCACTCGATAAAGATATTTCTTATGAATCATTATGGATTACGAACGCAGTAATCGTTAATTGTGACCGTACCACAATCGAACTGCTCGCTAACCGAGACGAAATAGATAGCGTATGGCTTAATTCCGAAGTAAAATTAATACAGCCCGTCAATGCTCCGTATAAACCCGGCATAAAAAAAGGGTCGGGCAACGAATGGAACATCGATTTAATAAACGTACCGGCCGTATGGGAAAAATATAATCTTCGCGGCGAAGGCGTTCTGATTGGTCATATCGATACGGGCTGCGACGGAAATCATCCCGACTGTCAGGGCAAAATTTACGCTTTCCGTGATTTCATATCGGATAATAACGATGCGGCTTACGATGATCAGAGTCATGGCACTCATACAGTTGGAACTATATTAGGCGGCAACGCATCGGGTAAATTCATCGGCGTCGCTCCGCGGGCCACTATCGCGGTCGCGAAAGTATTCGATAAAAATGGAAGCGCTAAAGACGACGCTATATTAAAAGCAATGCAATGGATAATGGATCCGGACTCTAACCCTTCTACCAATGACACTCCACGGCTCGTTTCTAATTCGTGGGGGTCATCGCAATTAGCAAAAACTTACTGGGACGTAGTTTATAACTGGCGCGCCGCCAATATCTATCCGCTTTTCGCGGCCGGAAATTCAGGCCCATCGCCTAAAACGGTCGGCACCCCCGGCGGTTTTCCACATTCAGTTGCCGTTGGCGCCACTACATCTTCTGATAAAATAGCTTCATTTTCATCGCGCGGCCCCATAACATGGGACGGCGTTAATTATATAAAACCCGACGTATCGGCTCCCGGCGAAAATATTTATTCTGCCATGCCCGGCGGCAAATGGGCTTCTAAATCCGGAACTTCTATGGCCACTCCTCTCGTCGCCGGCGTTATCGCTCTTTTATATCAGGCAAGAAGCGATCTTAGCATCGATGAAATTACTCAAATCCTCGAAACCACCGGAAAAGATCTCGGCGAACCAGGTAAAGACAACGTATTCGGTTCGTGCCGCATCGATGCATATCAGGCCGTTACAAAAATTTTAAATTCCGGAACGCTTAATTTTAAAGTCATAAGCCCCGACAATAATCCGTTAACGGCTAAAATAGAAATTAACGACACCATCCAGTTAGAAACTAAAGGCGACGGTACCGCAAAAACCACGCTCGAAGCCGGCGCATATAAAATTAAAATTTCGTGCTTCGGCTATATAGGCGAATCTTTCGGTATAACCATCGAAAAAGACGGCGTTTATAATAAAACCGTCGTAATGAATAAAGCGCCGCTTGGTAATATAACCGGAACGGTATGCGATAAAATTTCAGGACTTCCCGTAGCTGCTTCAATCGCTATTATAGACGCTCCCGTGGCCCCGGTTCAGACCGACCCTAAAACCGGAAAATTCGTTCTTTGCGTACCCGCCGGCGACTATAAATTAAAAGCTTCGGCATTCAAATATAAATCAGAGATTAAAACCGCGACGATATCTAACGCAGGCGCTAACATTAAATTCGAATTGCAAACTCTTCCGCCGGTATTAATTGTTGCCGACTCATCCGATAACGCTAAAATCGGCGGTTATTATAAATCAGCCGTCGAATCTCAAAAAATATCATATACCTATCATGATCTTTCACTACAGGATGCTGTTACAAGCGATCTTTTAATACAATATCCTCTGGTTATATGGTTTACCGGCGCCGATTCAAATAAAACCCTTACCGAAAACGATCAGGCCGCTTTAACGGCTTACCTTAACGCCGGCGGTTCACTCTTATTAACCGGCCAGGACATAGGCTACGAATTAAAAGATAAAACCTTTTATTCATCGATGCTTGCGGCTAAATATGTAACGGATTCGGCAAAAGTCAAATATCTTGGCTCTACTTCCGCGATACCTGAATTTGAAGGTTTCACGGCGCTTATCAATGGCGCTGAAAGCGCAGCCAATCAAAAATATCCTGACACCATCGCCTGCCTCGCTCCCGCAAAACTTATATTAAACTATCAGGCTGCCGATGGCGCGTCTAAAGAAGGCGCCGCAATCGCCGTTAAAACCGATATTTATAGTATCGTTTATATGGGCTTCGGTTTTGAAGGAATAACGGGCGAAGAAGCAAGATGCGATTTTATAAAACGCGCCTTCACTTTTTTAATGCCCGAACGCGGCTCAAAAATAAAAGCACTCGCAGCGGCTGAAACCCGGCTTACAATGACTAAAAATGAAAAAGATTTAATTTACACGGCCGAACTCGAATGTGAAAAGATAAAATCAGATATCAAAAAATTAAAATTCGAAAGATTAAATTCATTCATGGCTAATTTCGAAAAAAGTCCCGGTGCGCAAATTTATAGAATAATGGGTGAAAACCTTAGAAGCAGTTTGATTCATGAAATAAATGACGGCGATAACGAACTTAAAAAGATTATCGAAAAAATATCCAGACTGCTTAATTAATAAATCAATTAAGCAATAAATAGTTAATTTTAAAAATAATAATAAAGCAATCAGATTAAAATGGAAATCCGCCGCCTGAATTTTTGGGCGGCGCATTTTTTTTATCGGAAGAAATATCAGGCATTTCGTTTTTTACGGCAGGCAGAGAACTTTTTTTAGCCGCATCCTGAACATCTGAAAGTTTTCTCACACGAATATGCCTGGCTAAAGGCATAACTTTTATAGGTTTATTATCCGTTACCGGACAGACATGTTCGCATATACCGCATCCATTACAAAAAGCGCGTCTTACTTTCGGAACGAAAACGTCATTCTGCCTTACCATATAAACAGCGCCGGTCGGACAGTGTTCGGCGCAGGAACCGCAATCCACTTTATCTTTGTAAGGTATGCATTGAGTGCCTGGCTTAGTATTAAGAATAACCGTGCCAATAGCCGTAACCTGCTTAATTTCGATCGGAAGATAATCAAGCGCGCCAGTCGGACAGACGCCGCCGCATATATTACATTCATAAGCACAATATGATTTATTATAATCGAGCCGGGGCTTTGAAAGGCCGATAATTCCATTTTCAAACCCGGAAGGTTTTAATACTTTTGACGGACAATTAGATATACATAAATGACATGCGCTGCATTTAGAAAAAAAATTATGAGCATTTTTCGCACCCGGCGGAATAGAAACATTTATTTTTTTAACCCCGGCAAAAGCCGCGGCAAATTTTGATAAATAGCCGGCAGTTAAAACGCCCGCCGCCGTCATTACAACATCGGTTAAAATTACGCGGCGCGCAAGATTAGCCGGCGCCGGAACGTTATGAGACGTATGAAGAAGCGTTATTATTAATTTATTATGCGGGCAGACGCTTACGCATTCGAAGCAATCAATACACGCAGAATAATCAATTATTCCGTTAGCGATGGCGCCGGCAGGACAATTTTTTTCACAACGTCTGCAGCCAGGGCAGGAACTATTAAGTTCGATTTTTAAAAACCCGGCTTTATTTATAAGGGCGAAAGCGGCCCCGGAAGGACATAAATTATTACAAAACCATCGCGGCTTAAAAACCGATAATATAAAAAGCGCGATTATAAATAATATTGAATAATAAAAGTCGAAGGCCGAGAAATGCGCGGCCAATCCGTCAATTTGAAAATATTTCGTGCGGTTTAAATATGGCGATAAAGGCGACAGCAAATAATTTAAAACCGGAACTACAAATCCATTTATAATTCTTCCGAAAATGCTGAAATGGTCTAACCAGCCCCATAATCCGGTATTAAATATAACCATAAAAATCGTAACGAACAAAATAAAATTACGCAACGAATTGTATGGATAAACGCGGCGCGGCTTTATTTTAAAGAAACGCGCGGCGAAAGACATCATATCCTGTAAAAAACCGAGCGGACATAAAAAAGAACAATAAAACCGGCCGGAAAAAATAATCAGAAGCAATAAAACCGCCGTAATTAAAAGCCATGCGGCGCCGCCAGGCGCGCCGCTAAAAGCCGAACCGAGCGAGGGAAAAATATGCAGCGCATTAAAAATCTTTACCAGAACCTTATTTAACGAAATATCGGCGGTAAAAATATAAAAAGTAAATGCCAGAAATGTAATTTGATATATTTTTCTTATTTTAACCATATCGGGCCGCCATTCTTTTTTATACCCTGAATTGAAAAACCTTATATAACTTTATAATATAACAACATTATAATATTCTTATAAAAATCGTTAAAATCATAAAGTTATAAAGTTATATAAAACGCCGGCAAAAATTTTACAGGGTTATTCTTTTTATGACGAGTTTTTCTAAATTCATAGTTCCGATTCCGAGTTTTTCGGCGATAGGTATATGCTTGATCTTCAGCGGATCGAATTCGAGAATTTTTGCGGCAGCAGTATCTAAAGCTACCATATCAGTGCCGATGATTTGCATGCGTCGCAGAGCCGTATCCGATTTAGAAACGCCGCGCGGCCCGTTACGAGTCATAACCCTGTGAGCGTCTATTATAGTAAGGTCAGGTTTTCTAAATAAGGCGAATTCAGCTATACATTCATGCAGGCCGTTGCGATGATAAAACTTTCTATCCCATACGACACCCATGAGATTTTTAAGGGCCGAGGTCATGGAAGCGCCTCCGTGATGCTTTAAAACAGGCACATTAATCACTACGTCCGCTTCTATATATAGTTCGTTAATAAGCGCTTCTTTTAATTTTTGACCGCCAACAGCTTTCTTTTTATAAGATTCTGATTTATTAGCCGGTAAAACAACCGCTTTACTTTCCAGCGCGGCTTTTTCAATTCCGCTCAATCTATAACAATCGTTCCATGCGTTACAGGTATTATCGAACACATACACTTTTTTAGCGCCCGCTTTATAAACATGCTCTATTATCTTGGCGACAAGCCCCGCATCGGTGTTCGCGCCCTCTTCAGGATTTCGCGCCCAGCCTATATTGGGTTTTACCACCACTATCTGGTCTTTTTTTACAAACTTTGACATGCCTCCGAATTCTTTAATGCCGCTTTCAAACATTTCAGCCGCCGTGCCGTTACGAAGGCCTACCATATCAGGCTCTTTAGCCTGCGTTCCCGCAGTTCCGCTTTCGGCCGCAAATAAAAAATTCGAAAAAGGGGTCGCGGTTAAAGCCACGCCCGCGCTAAAAGCTAATTTAATAAATTCGCGTCTCGTTAATTTCATATATCACCGCCATATTATAAAAAATTATTTAACAAGATCGAGCGCGGCTTTTAAATCGTTAATAATATCGCAGGTATCTTCGATTCCCATCGACAATCTTATTCCGCCCGGATCGATGCCGAATTTTTCCTGTTCGTTAATTGGAATAGCCGCATGAGTCATGGAAGAAGGATGCTCGATAAGAGTCTTAATCATACCGAGACTTACGGCAAGAGTTATAACAAGAGATTGCTTCGCAAGATAATCTATAATTATCGAACCCGATTTAGACGCCGCGGCGGCATTTCCTTTCATGACAAAATAAAGCATCGAACCCGGAGCGAAGTTACCGTCACAATCAAACATCTGTCTCTTCGCTATTTTATACTGAGGGTGAGATTTCAAACCGGGATAAAAAACTCTGGCCACTTTCGGATGGTTTTCAAGAAATTCCGCCACGCGCATAGCGGTTTCCTGCTGTTTACGCATCCTTATATCGAGAGTGGGAAGGCCATAAACTAAGGTAGGCCATGCCGACTTTGGCGCAAGAACGCCGCCAAAATCCTTACGGTACATAAATAAAGCCGTACGGAACTTTCTGGGCCCGACTACGATGCCGCCCATATCGGTGCCAAAACCGCCGACGCCCTTGGTAAGGCTGGCCACACTGACATCTGCGCCAAAAGAAAGAGGGCGCTGGCAAAACGGCGTAGCGAAAGTATTATCTACGACGATATGTATTTTTTCTTCAGGCCTGCGTCTGGCGTTAAGCTTATCTACCATCGCACGAAGCTCTTTAATATCGATAATTTCAAGAATAGGATTTGACGGCGTTTCAAAGTATATCACGCGGGTTTCTTTTTTTATTTCACTCATAACTTTATTTAAATCTAAAAGATTGGTGAATGTAACGTTTTTCCCATCGCGTGGAAACCAATTAGCAAGAAGGCTGTAAGTGCAACCATAAAGCGTATGATGAGCTATTATATGCTCGCCCGAACGGGTTAAAACGCCGAGCGCCGCCGAAATCGCGGCCATTCCGGTAGTAAAAGCCACGGCCATTTCGCCGCCTTCGGCAAGCGCGATACGTTCTTCGAGCATATTACGATTGGGTTCTTCCAGACGGTCATAAATTAAAATCGGACTTTGATCACTATCGATTTCATTGGCAAATTGAATAAAACCGGCCGCGCCGCGCTCGGCGGAAGACACCGCATAAGTTACAGACGAAGACTGCGGCGGCACTACGTGATGAGAAAAATCCCATTGTTTAGTATGCAATTCAGGCCCATGTATAAGTTTAGAAGAAACCCCGTAATTCTTTTCTAAATCTTTTTTCACACCTTTTTTCGCCGTATTTTTAGTCACTTTACACATATTTTTTTTCATTTCTTCATCCTCCCGTAACGTTTTATATTTTTTAATTTTTTATAAGTTTTACATCGAGCTTTTGAGGGCCGGACCCCATAAAATAATCAATATTTTTTTCAAGTCCTTTATTATCGCTAACTAATATTTCATAAGTCCCGCTTTTTAAATATAAAAAATAATCGCCTGCCTGATTAGTATAAGTGTATAATTTATTTTTGTCAATAGAAACTTTAGCGGCGATCAAAGCATTTGAATTAACATCGGTAACATTACCCGAAAGCCGATAAAAAAAATTATCGTTATTTTTTTGCAATACAATCTCTAAAGTATCAGGCGGTTTTAAATACGGATTTAAATTCAACGCCTGTACGGCATCGCCATAACCCGGCATGGCGGCATAAAGATTGTAAACGCCGGCAGGCAGATATATTTTAAACGCTCCCGAAGAATCGCTTAAAGTTTGAGCTGTAAATGGCGACGTATATATTTTAACGCCCTCCAGAATCTTAGACTGATCGTCAACGGTTTTTCCTCTGATAATATAATAAGAAGAAATATCGCTTTTCGCGCGCTGCATCCTGGCAATTAACATCGATGACGACGAGCCGTCATAAGGAACACGCAAATTAAAATAATCTCGTCTTATAAATTCGAGCTCGTATTTTTTCCCGGTTTCTACCGTTATTAAAAAATTACCTTCGCTATCGCCATAAAAAACAATACCCGTATCATTAACGCCCGCATCGTTTTTTTCGTACAACTTAATAAAAACATCCGCAACCAGGCTTCCATTTACCGCGTCATAAATTTTTCCTGAAACTAAAGTCCGGGCCGTCTGCTGTGATAGCATAATAATACTTTCATTAATGGAAAAAGTTTTATTTTCATCGATAGTTACCGGCCCGTATTTACGGCTTTCATATCCCCCGGCTGATATGATTAAATTCAACGGTTGTCCTGCGGGAACGGCATCAAGAATAAAATAACCGTCCGCACCCGAAACGGTATAAGCTCCGGGAAAATTTTCCGCAGTTATTAAAAATCCTTTAAAATTAGAAGCAGTGGATGATTCCGGTACCGCGCGCCCCATTATACGGCCCATTTTTTTCAAGACAATGCTCTGTCCGGCGAAAGTTTTCATATCCGCCTTTACAGTGGCTTTAGAGTAATTTAAATATGCCGCGCCGTCAGTATCCGTGCGAAATGCGGTTACCGTATAATCGCCGGGAGCCATTCCTAAAAATTCATAATAACCTGCATTATCGGTATAAGTAAAAAGCCCGGTTTCGACGATCGTTACTCTCGCCTTTGCAAGCGGCGCCAATGCTAATGAAGAAGAACCAAAACGGTTATTCGCGTCAGTTACAACAAAACCCGCAAGAGTGCCTGAACCAATTTTGATTACGCCGGAATTAAAAGGATCATAAGTAAGTTGTGACTGCAAATTTCCATCATCCTGATTTCCAAAACAACCAGCGGCCAAAACTAAAACGGCCAGCAGTAAAAAAACAAGCCCGGACTTTTTTTGAAAAAATCCGGTTAGTATTTTAAATATTAACTTATAAACAAAAAAAATCATTCTTTTCATAATAATTAAACATATAAATAAAATTTTTATTTTCGTTAATTATCAGGTCCCAACTTTTTTTTCACGCGATAAAATTAAAATAAAAACTTTCTGCTCAAATTTATTTATTTTCTTTTTGAGCGATTATAGAATTAATAACGCGCAATTCCTGCTTCATTTTAATTTGATTGGTTATAATTTGAAGTTTTTTTTGAATGGTTTCTGAATATTTTTGATCGATGGCAGGTCTTTTTACGGCAAGTTCCAGCACGTATAAATCTCTGGTATCCGGAAGCACTAAAGGAAAACTCGAATGCTTGATTCCAGGCGATAAAGAAGTAAGCTCTGAATTAGCTTCCGATTCTCGCTTTTTTAATCCTTCAATATCATATTCAAGACTCATTTTACGTTTCTTTAACTCTACAATTGTAGCATTCGCATATTCGGTAAAAAAATCGAGCGCTTCAGACTGCACATCTTCATCCAGATCGGAAGAAGTTTCCGCTTCAAGTTCTATTCCATCTTCAGTTAAGATTTTTACGTCTTCAGGAATTTGCTCTATCATACGGCAATTTCCACGTTCGGTATGAGAAACCGGCCTTTCTAAATCTTTAGATATGACAGCCACTACCTCTATTTCCATAGCATTAGTATTAAAATCTTCATTTATTTTCAGGCCGGTAATATTTAAGCCTACAACAGTATCTTTATTTCTTACCCGGCGCGTAAGTTTTGGCCGCTCAAAAATATAAAAAATAGGCATTAAAGTATTATTATCAAAATATTGAAAAGTGATTTTGGCTCCGGTTTTTCCTACTGGCGTAACTTCCATCGAACCTTTTTTACATTTAGTCATATCGGCTATCAATGAATCTAAAACACGCTTCGATTCGGCTTTAACAGTTTCTTTAACGCCGGCTACCATTTTTTCGGTGCTTGTCTGATGCCAGTAAATCGCGGAAAGTAACACTATAAAAAACGAAACGATAAAAATAGCGATTATCTCGCCCTGAGTATAAGCTCGATTGTTATTAATAACATATATACAGGGTTCATTACGGCGCCTGCCGTCCAATTTTAAAAAATTATTTATATTCATGCTCATATCCAAAAATTATTCAAAAATTATTTATTTACTAATAAATTACCTGTTTATCGAAAATAAAAAATATTTAAGATACAATGATTCCGGCATCGAAGATATTACAGGATGATCTCGTTCGTCCTGAAACCCGGAATTTTGTAAATATCCTGTAACATTCGCATCAGAAAATGCGCCGCAAACCGCATCATAAAATTCATTCATCCTGACATGAAAAGAACAACTGCAATTTAAAATATAACCGCCGTTTTTAACGAGGCGAGCCGCACGCAACGCAAGTTCTTTATACCCACGCAGAGCTTCGGGAACGCTCGATTTAGACTTCGCGAACGCGGGAGGATCGAGAACAATAAAATCGAACGGTTGTTGATTATTTAAATTTCCCTTATATTTCATAGATTCGGTTTTTAAATAATCAAAAGCGTTAGCGCAAATAAATTCGCATTTAGCTCCCACGCCGTTAAGCTCGGCAGTCTGCCGGGCCAGATCGATGGCGCCGCTCGAAATATCGACTATAACCGCATGCGATGCGCCGTATTTAAACGCATTCATGGAAAATGCGCCGGAATAAGAAAAACAATCAAGCATCGCGCGGCCGGAAACGCGGCCCTTCAAAGATTCATAAGCCCGCCGCTGATCGGCAAAAAAACCGGTTTTCTGACCCTTCTCCGGATCGATAATGTAATATATGCCTTCCGATAAAACCACGCGCGGACCGCCGGACGCATTCCCGCGCAACGCACTGTATAATTCAAGTCCTTCGAGCTTTCTAACCGGAGAATCGTTTTTAATCAATACGGCACGGCATTTTAATTCTTTTTCATAAAAACGGACCGCGATTTCTATAAATTTTTCCGCGCCCGCGGTTAAAGACTGCAATACAATAAAATCATCATATCTATCGACGATCAATCCGGGAAGAAAATCAGATTCGGAATTAAATAAACGCATTATAGTTACATGCTCGAAATCGAATAAATTTTTACGTCTATTCAATGCAGCCGTCAGGCGGTTTATAATAAACGTTTCATCTATCCGTTCATTTTCCTGCCGGCTCAAAATTCTTAAACTAATTTGAGAAAGACCGTTAAAGTATGCGTTTGCGAGAAACCTTCCGGAATCATCAACAACGGTCACTTCTGAACCTTTTTCTATATTACGGTGCGCTTCGCTAAAGTTAATAATATCGCTTTTATAAACCCACGGATTTAACGACTGTATCCTTTTTTGCGCCCTTCTGTTTACCGTTACAGTTGGAGTCAACGGCATTCGTTCCTTTCATGATATAAGCGTTATAATTAGTTTCAATATATTCAACCGTAAAATTAATGACGGCCGCGATAATATCGTTTAATTCGCCTTCGATCGTGGCGCCTGACGCGCGCAGATGGCCGCCGCCGCCAAAAGCGTTAGCAATACGATTAACATCAACGATCGATTTAGACCTGAAATCGACCACCGTTCGTCCATCTTCACGTTCGTTAAACAATATAGCGGCTTCGACGCCTTTTATCGCTATCATCTGGTTCACTATTCCAAAACAATCTTCAGGTTTCGCACCCACCTCTTTAACGGTTTTTTGCTCCACTTTACCCCAGCATATAAGGCCGTTATTCACGAAATTAAGCGATGAAAGAGTTTTTCCGATTATCATTATATTTTTCATGGACTTGTTTTGAAACATTTCGCGTGATATATAATTAGGATTGGCGCCATATTTAACTAAAGCCGCAGCCATTTTAAAAACATTTTCATCTGTATTAGAAGTTTGAAAGCCGACCGTATCGGTCATAAGCCCGCAATAAAGACATGTAGCAATATCGCTATCGAATTTCAAGCGCGCTTTTTTTATAAGATCGAATACTATTTGCACCGTAGAACTGTAATTCGTATGAACGAGATTTATATTACCAAAGTTATCGTTACATACATGATGATCGATATTAATTATAAAATTTGAAAATCTGACGAGGTCAGAAATACCTGTACGTTCGGCGGACGATGAATCAAGGACTATTAACAGATCATATTTTTTATTAATAGCATCGAGACTTTTAATTTCTTCGCTGCCTGGAAGAAATGTAAATATTTCCGGCACTGCATCATAAAGCGCGCAATCGACCTTATAGCCAGACTGCCGTAACGCTCTGCCAAACGCGCACACCGAACCGATATTATCACCGTCGGGCATAATATGTGAGGTGATCAAAATATCACCGGCCGATCTTATTTTTTTTACTATCTGTCTTTTAATCAATTCTTTTTCTTGCATTAACCTGATTACCCCTTTATATTTGTTTTATAAAATTTTTAATATAATAAAATTTCTTCAGGCCATTTTTAATTCGGCCGAATTTAATTTTTAAATTTATTCTTTAATATTCTTCGGCCGCAAGCACTTCATTCATTTCAGCCGCGGCGGCATCGAGTATTTCCTTCGGCGTCTTATCGGTTAGAACGAGTGCTTCGGTAGCTTTGCCAAGGATAGCGCGACACTCGAACCATGGAGCTACTAAAGGCTCAAAATCGATCCGTTCGAGCATGGTCAACGCGACCCTCATATTAGGGTCTTTTTTTATAGCCTCTTTAACGATGTCGGTTTCATAAGCCGATTTTCTAACGGGCATATAAGTAGTTTCGACTCCCCAGCGGGCAGTTTGCCGCGTATCAGTGAACCATTTTATAAACTTCCAGGCGGCGAGTATTTCTTCTTCACTAAAATAAGCGAATATAGCGACGTTCGTCCCGGAAAGCACCGATGTATTAACTTTATTATAAGGAACATTTGTCATGCCAAACGGAAAGCGTATCTTAGACTGCATAAATACCTTTGAAACGATCGTGCCTTCTATCATGGCCACGCGTTCCGCTACGAATTCATTTTGATGTTCGCGCCCTGATGTGCGAAGCGCAAAACGATGTTTTTTCATTTTATTTACAAGATAATCAGCAGCTTCTATAGCTTCTTCTGAATTAATCAACGCTTTTTTACCATCATCGCTTAATATTTTACCGCCATTCTGACATATATAATTTTCGAACGACCATGGATCAGAGATAAACGCGTTTCCCCATATAACGGTATAACCTGAACCATGTGGCGGAAAAGAACCTTCACCATGAATTTTTTCATAATCAAGAAAATTAATATATTCATTGAATAAAAAGCCCTTACGTTCAAGCATCGTAAGTTTACGGCCATAATCGACAAACTGATCCCATGTTACAGGCGGCTTTTGAGGATCGAGTCCCGCCGCTTCAAAAAGCCTCTTATTATAATAAAGCGCGGGAATACTTTTATTAAAAGGCATCGAATAAACTTTGCCGTCAATAGTAACATTTTTTAAAAGCGAAGGCACAATATCATTTTTATCTATTCCAACTTCGGAACTATCCATATATTTATCGAGCGCAACGATCGCCTCTTCGTTTTTCAGTTTTAGCGTCCATGTTTCAAATACCTGCGCTATATGAGGAGGTATTTCGGCAAAAACAGCGGCCGCTATCTTTTGATTGAGCGTAGCATACTCGCCAATAAACTCCGTTTTAACAAAAATACCGTCTTTATTATCTTTATTAAATTCATCTACCATCGAATTCAGAATTTCGCCGAGCCTGCCCGCCATTGAATGCCAGAAAATTATTTTAATTTTACCATCCGCCGTATATTGCGGCCCTTTTTTACGCGCGCCGCAGGAACAGCCTGTAAATAAAAGTAAAACGAGAAATAAAGATATTAAAAAAAATGATTTTTTATATACGATTGAATTTTCGGCTATCGCGTATTTAAAATTATTAAACGCCATCAATTTTCCTGCTTTCTTTCTATAATATGATAATAAATTATTCCTTAGAACCGGTATGCGCAATACCCTGGATAAACTGTTTCTGAGCCATAAAAAACATTATAAGCAGAGGCAGTATACAGAAAGTAGAAGCCGCCATCAATAAATGCCACTCGGTCCCTTCCGATTGATTAAAATTAGAAAGACCGACCTGCAGAGTATAAAAAGTCTGGTCGTTTGTAACGAACAGAGGCCATAAAAACGAATTCCAGTTGCCGACAAAGGTAAATATAGCTATAGTCGTAAGCGGCGCAGTAGAAAGCGGCAGCAATATCTTGAAAAAAAACTTCAAACGCGAACATCCGTCTATTCTGGCGGCGTCCCATAGATCCTTCGGCAGCGTCAAAAAAAACTGCCTGAGCAAAAATATTCCAAAAAATCCAGCCGACCATGGTACTATCAATGCATAAAATGTATTTAACCATCCGAGCTGTTTTAAAATAAAATAATTAGGCACTAAAAGGACCTGTTGAGGAACCATCATAGTAGCCAATAACCCGGTAAATAACCATTCCTTGCCATAAAAATTCATATGCGAAAACGCATAAGCCGCAAGAGAAGAAGTTATTAACTGAAGAACGGTGCAGACAAGGGCGACGAAAATCGTATTTAAAAAATACATAAAAAACGGCGCCTTGGTCCATGCTATTATGTAATTTTCATATATAAGTTTCGCGGGAAATATTATAGTTGAATCGAGCGCCTCGTATGGAGTTTTAAATGAAGTCAGAAGCATCCATATAAAAGGAGCGAGCATGGTAAACGCTCCCGCTATTAAAAGCACATGTATAAAAGACCCTATAAATTTTTCTTCCGCTTTAATGGATTTAAACATTTATATCAACTCACCTTTCAATTTCGAATCTAATGAACGGCCCCGGACAAGCATGCACAGCGCACGTTCGATATTACATAATGCCTTAACTATAATGAACCCGTTTAGCGGTGAATTTTTTTTGAAAATAAGTTATGGCGAATATTATTAAAAACAAAATGAAAGCGAGCGCGGAAGCGCGGCCCATTTTATGTTCTACATATGCAAGCTGATAAAGATAATATATAACGACCGTAGTAGATTCCTGAGGTCCTCCGCCAGTCATCATATAAACCTGAGCGAACACCTGAAATGAAGATATGGTTGACATTATCATAACGAAAAAAGTGGTAGGTGAAATCATTGGCCATGTTACATTCCAGAATGTTTTCCAGCGGCCCGCGCCGTCGATTTTCGCGGCATCGTACAACGAAGGCGGTACATTTTGAAGGCCCGCAAGAAAAATTATCACGTTATAGCCAAGGCCTTTCCATATTGACATTATAATTATAGCGGGCATTGCCCATGTGGTATCCATGAGCCAGTCGGGTCCGGGCATCCCCGTCAAAAAACCGATAAATGAATTTAAAACGCCATATTTCTGATAAATATACTTCCAGACTATAGAAATGGCGTTGACGGAAGTTATAACCGGCAAAAAATAAATAACTCTATATGTTTCAAGCCCCTTTATTTTTTGATTCAACAGAATAGCTATAAAAAGAGACATAAAAATCTGAACAGGAACCGTTCCAACTACATAATAAACGGTGTTCCACATGGAATACCAGAAATGTTTGCTTGTGATTATATATTCAAAATTAGCCGTTCCGACGAAATTTTTAAAATAATTAGTCATTCCGCCGCTATGCACCGAAATGACCATGGCATAAAAAATCGGCAAAACGTGAAAAGTTAATATTATAACTAACGCCGGTAATAAATATGCGTACGCTGACCATTCATATTTTTGAAAAAAATTTTTTTTACTCATTTTATCTTCGTCTTAGCCATTTCCCTTTCTAACTCTTCTTTAATCTTAGAAGCGGAGTCTTTGCCGCCTTTAACTTCTTTCGGCTTTGCCGCCGCCCATGATTTTGCGCCGCCAACGCGCACCGTGCGCGTTATGCTGTTTAATAATTCTATCGCCACGATATGATTTTTAACAGATTTATCCGCGGCGAGTTCTTCTATGACCGGTTTAATATCATCGCCCATACTTTCTATTATATTAATCGCGTTCATTTTAGTCATTTCATCATCTTTATTAAGGCTTTCAATAATCGGCTTGATCACTTTAAGGCCAGCCGCGCCAAGCGCCGCCGTAATTTTATCGCGGATAATAAAATTCGATGAGGTAAGATAACGCATCATAGCCGATACCGAATAAACATACGCTTCGGGATGTTCAAGCAATCTTATTAGCGCGTCAGCGACCTGCTCTTCATCAAATTTAGCTATAACCTGAACAATCCAGTATATGGTAGTGGTTCCCGCATTTTCCATATTTTTGATAAGCATATCACGTTTAAGCGGCGAATTACACATTTTTTCGAGCAATTGCAATATCAAAGGATGCATATCTTCAGGAGCTTCTTCGAGAGTAATTACAAGCGACATCATAAAATTAGTAGATTCTATTTCATTAAAAATATCGAGAATCAATTTTTGATTTTGCCCTTCTTCTTTAGAAAAAGCTCCGAGCATGGGAATTACCGCCGCCGGCGCGCCTATTTTTCCAAGAAGCCTGAAAACCTCGAAACGTACTATAGCTTCAGGATCTACAATTAACTTCATAGCGTATGGAAGAACATTCAACCCCTGACCGATCTCTCCGAGCGATTTAACAGCCTGAACGCGAACGCACGGCTCACGGTCCTGCATGGCAAACCACAAAGCTTTAAGTATATCATCGCCTTCGTAAGTAGCAAGAAGTTTACACGCCCATACCCGAACTTCAGTATTAAGATTTTTAAGCGCCTTAAAATAAACCGGTTTACCCGCATCTTTAACGGTGCCAAGTATATTCGAAACCCATGTTATTACATTAACGTCTTCCGAAGACGCAAGAGTTTCGAGCAAAAATGCTATAAGCGCATGATTTTTAAGATCGCTCATGGCTTCGAGTATAATTTCGCACTCCTCGATAACGCCGGCGGACAGTATTTCAAGTAACGGTTTAATCGAATTACTGGTTCCAATCTTACCGAGCGCTTTAATGGTATGAGTACGGTATTTATCTTCTTTATCAAGAAGACTGTTTATAAGAGTTTGAACGGCCTTATCGCCGAAATTTTGTAAAACTTTCTGCGACCAGAAACTAATATTAGCGTTATCAGAACCTATAGCTTTAATAAGCGGTCTTATAGCGGTTTCGCCGGCTCGTTCGAGTATTTCCGACGCAGCGACGCGTACGGGCCATGACGAATCGCCAAGCGCGTTAATAAGCGGTTCTATTATTTCGGCATTTTGAAGACTGCCAAGCGCTTTTACGGTAAAAAGCCTCATGCGCTTATCAGGATTTTCGAGAAGCTTTAAAAGAGATTCCATAGCTTCGCCGCCTATCATGCCAAGCGACTGCACCGACCAGTAACGAATATCTTCAGATTCGTTCGACAGAGAAGCGGAAAGCGCCGGAATAGCGCGAAATTTCATTCTGGCCACCATTTCAGCCGCCTGACTTCTTATCTGCCAGAAATTATCTTTAAAAGCTTCTATTAAAATTGGAATAGCGCGCGGATCATCGGTTTCGCCAAGCGCGGTGACTATAAAAAAACGAATTTCCTTCTGAGGCGTATTCAACATTTTTTTTAATATACCGACCGAATTGCCTTTCATTATTTTAGCTATCAGCCTTACGCTCCAATATTTAACATCGTCATTCGATTGAAAAAAAGCGGTTTTAAGCTTTTCAACAGCCGTTTCACCTATAACTTCAAGCATTTCAAAGGCGTGACGGCGCACGAGCCAGGAAGAATCCGAAAGAGCGCCTATAAGCGAATCAACAGCCTCTTCGCAGCGTGTTTCACCTATACCGCCGACCGCATAAAAACGAATATTTTTATCTTCATGTTTAAGCAATGAAATAAACGCCGGCAACGCGTCTTTTTTTAATATAAACCCCAGAACCTTTATAGCCCAGAAGCATATATCATCGTTTCCCATAGCGTTAAGATTATCCTGAAAAGCTTTTTGTAATTTAGCGACTGCCGGCGCGCCGACTTTTTCGAGACCTTCCGCGGCATGTTTTCTAACCGACCAGTCGGCATCGCCAAGCGCGGCTATAAGAGAGTCAATAATACCCGGCGAAGACGTAATACAAAGACTTTTAACCACGTGTAATCTTAAATCACGATCAGGATCGTCTAACAATTGCGCCAGCGAAGAAATTCCTGGGCCACCCAGCGTGCCGAGTATTTTTATACTCCAGAAACGTATATCTTCATTATCGCTATTGACTACCGCCATAAGCGGTTCTATTGAAATTTCGCCTATCGCTATAAGCGAATTCGCCGCGGCCGAACGATTATTCCATACCGAATCTTTCAGGCAGTTAATTAAAAGATTAACGACGCGTTTATTTTTAACCTGCGCCAGAGCCGTTATAGCCTCGTAACGCACCTTCGCATCCTTACTTTTCAGGTTCTGCAGGATCTGTTCGGCGGAAAGGCCTTCCGGCTTTTGCTCTTCCTGTTCGTTATATTCGTCTTGTTCTTCGTCGTACATAGCCTACCTTTTAAACTCGATTCATATTTAATATCAATTTAATTCATTCGTTAAAAATAAACGAGCGGATTAAGCAGGATTTTTTCAGAACATTCTTATGATTATATCAATTAACATACTATGTTGTCAATAAGTTTATTTCGAGTTTATTTTTCGTTCATTTCGATTTTTCTTAAACTTCACGGCTTTATCCATAAATGATTTTACGCGCTCCGGACAAACTCCTTCACGCCAGTCGCCGCCGGTTTTAAAATGAGAACCCACTATCAACGCATCGCAGATATTCATATAAGTTTCAAGATTTTCTATGGTAACTCCTGAACCTGCCATTACCGGTATTTTAACATTATTTTTCACACGCTCGATCTCAGATGGGTCGGCTTCAGTTCCGGTAGCCGCGCCGGTAACTATAACTGCGTCGCTCATAAAAAATTCAGCGGCATGAGCGGTTTCTTCGATCGTTATATCCGAAGTAACGGCATGAGAGCTATGTTTCTTTTTAATATCAGTAAAAACCTGTATGTTGTCCGCGCCTATAATTTTTCTATAACGCATTAAATCGCCGGCGCACGATTCGAATATTCCTTCGTCGGCAAGATGCCCGAAAACAAAACCTTCGGCGCGAATAAAGTCGAGCCCGGCGGAATGAGCGGCAGCCATAGCTTCGCGATTAGCGCCGGCCAGTATTTGAATTCCACATGGCAATTTAGAAAACTTTTTAACCTCATAACCTATTATGGCCATCAAAGTGGATATTTCCGGGCCGCACGAACCTTTTAAGTAAGGCGTATCATGCATGTTTTCTATCATTATAGAATCCGCGCCGAACTTTTTATAAATCGCCGCCTCAGCGAGAGCGCTTTTTATGATCTGCTTTACGTTTAATAAATGCGCCGGCGTTCCGGGCAAAGCGGCTACATGAATCATAGCTATTATTGCCCGGTCGGTATTGAAAAGATCGTAAAATTTTTTCATAATTTAAACTCGCCTTTAAAATTTACGAAAGCGCAGTATGCTTCATAAGATGAATAAAGATCGTACTTGGATATCAACTCAGTCGGTGAATGAAGCGACATGCATGCCGGACCGATGTCTATTACATCCATATTATATGAGGCAAGATACCTCGCTACGGTATTACCGCCCCCTTCATCCACTTTGCCAAGTTCGCCCGCCTGCCAGCAAATAGACGATTTATCGAATAATTCTATAAGAGCGGCCATAAATTCTGATGACGCTTCGCTCGATTCGCGTTTACCGCCAGCGCCGGTAAACTTACAGATAGTTACGCCGCAATTTACATGCGCAACGTTATTCGTGTCAAATACCGATTTCCAGGTAGGATTATAAGCTTCGGTTGTATCGGCGGAAATAGCTTTTGAATTAGACTGAGCTTTTCTTAGCTTATGATAAAGCCCGGATTCGCCTTCGAATGAAAGTATATGCTCGTAAACGTCTGAAATAAAAAGCGAAGTAGCCGAAGTATTACCGGCAGAATTTATTTCTTCACGATCAAGAAAATAGGCTATAGTAGTATATTCGGGTTTTTCAGCCTGAAAAGCGGCAAGCGCCGTAGTATAAACGCACGCCCGGTCATCATGGCCATAACCCGCAATTAACGAAGCGTCAAAACCGATATCCTGAGTACGCGCCACCGGAACAGCAGATAATTCCGCTGAAATAAGATCTTTTTCAGTTATACCATATTTATTATTTAAAATTTGTAATATATGAAGCTTTACTTTATCTTTTACGTCCTTAGCGTCGGACGCGCTTTCCGCCGGAATCGAACCTACCAGAAGGTTAAGTTCTTCGCCTTTTATAACTTCGTTATATTTTCTATCGCCCTGAAGCTTTCCGCTGACATGTATGGCAAGGTCGGGAAGCATAAAAGCCGGTTCGTTAAGCGAATCGCCGATATTTATTTTTACCTTTTTACCGCCCTTTAATACTACCACGCCATGAAGCGACATCGGGCTCGAAATCCACTGAAATTTCTTTATTCCGCCATAATAATGAGTTTTAAAAAAACCAAGGCCGCCGTCTTCATAAAGCGGCATGGCTTTAATATCTATCCTTGGACTATCGACATGTGATAGTAAAACATGCGCTCCGTCGGTTAAAGGACGCCTTCCGGTATTCACGATTGCCATACTTTTGTTACGATTTATAACATAAAACTTCGCCGGCGCCTTTTGCCTGGAATTTTTTTTCGCACCGTTTATATTTACATAACCATGTTTTTCTGCCATTTCAACTAACCGGTCTATAGTTTCACGATCGGTCCGCGCGGCGTCGAGAAATTTTTTATAATTTTTAGCGAATTCAAATATTTTTTTTTGCTTATCAGCTTTTATTCCGGTATAACCATTTTCTTTTTTAAAAACAAGTTCTTTTGTTTCTTTTTTCATACCTTCCTCCCGCTTTCCTTAATTTATTCTTCATTAAAACTATATTTTTATGGTTATATTATCAAATAAAATGAAGTTTTGTCAATAAAAATGAAAAGCTAAAAATAAAAAAATAAAATGAACGTATTCGACGCTTATAAAATTACTTAAATGTCTCCGCGCTCTTTGATAACTCAAAATCATCTACCATGCCTAATTTTCAAACATTCGCATGGGAAATTACAGAGATTTTTACATATCTTAACAAAATTTAACAAAAAAACGATACGATTAACTGAAAATAGCACCGAAAATTATGATACTAATCATAAATTCGGAAAAAAATATATGGAGGTAAAAATGGAATTATTTAAAGGTATTGGAATTGGTATTGCGGCAGGGTGCTTGATTTGTACAGCGGCAATCGCGCAGGAAGAAACGGCGACGGAAACGAAGGATGGAAAAAAAGGCGGAATACGGCAAATGTTCAAAAACTTCGATACCGACGG
Organism: uncultured bacterium; assembly: GCA_964421195.1. Taxonomy (GTDB): domain Bacteria; phylum Muiribacteriota; class UBA9980; order UBA9980; family UBA9980; genus UBA9980. The sequence goes on from CAYQWL010000018.1 coordinate 24,812, forward strand.
CGACGGTCAATTAAGCGATGCTGAAAAAGAAGCGGCCATGAATCAAGCAAAAGAAAGATTTAAAGAACAGCTCGAAAACAATCCTGAATTTAAAGCACGTTTACTTGAAAGATTTGACGCTGACAGCGACGGCGCTCTCAGCGACGACGAACTCAAAACTGCGGCAGCTGAAAGGCCTGAAAGAAAACGCGGGCACAGAGGCGGCGAAAGTTCTGAAGGCAATCAGGTAAACGGCGGACGCGAAGAAATGATGAAAAATTTAGATACTGACGGCGACGGTAAATTAAGCGACGCCGAAAAAGAAGCGGCTCAAACCCAATTTATAACTAAAATGAAAGAAGATATGGAAAATAACTCTGAAATGAAATCACGGCTTCTTGAAAAATTCGACGCCGATGGCGACGGCGCTCTCAGCGATGACGAACTCAAAACTGCCATGCAAAATCGCCCGCGCGGCAACATTCGCATGGAAGGCGGCGAAGGGTTTGAAGGCGGACAGGCCGGCGGCCGGGAAAAAATGATGAAAAATTTAGATACTGACGGCGACGGCCAATTAAGCGACGCTGAAAAAGAAGCGGCTCAAACCCAATTTATAACTAAAGTAAAAGAAGACATAGAAAAAAATTCTGAAATGAAATCACGGCTTCTTGAAAAATTCGACGCCGACAGCGACGGCGCTCTCAGCGACGATGAATTAAAAACAATGGCGACGCAGGGACCGCCGCGAGGCGGAAGAGGACCTATGGGCGAAGGAATGGGCGGACGGCCCGAAATGCCTGAAAACGGTCAGCAGGGCAATCAAACCATGAATATGGGCATTCCTTCCGAAAACCAAACCGGCTCTCAAACTATGAATATGGGCATTCCTTCCGAAAATCAGACCGGAAGCCAGACGATGAATAATCAGGCCGGCGAACGGCGTGGCGGACCTCCCGCAGGCGGTCCACGCGGCGGCGGAAGAGGCAGAGGCCCCCGTCAATAATAAAAAACCATAAATAAAAATATTGTAAAAACGCGGAGACGGAATTATACTTAAAACATTTTTTAAGCTGATTATATAAGGAAAATTAAAATCACCGAAATAATAGTAAAAAAAGGTAAACTTAATTATATCTTCATATAATAGCGGGCCTGGCCAATTAATATTACACACAGTACCATGATATACCACCGGGAGATTTTCTTCAATTTTTTGAATGAACATCTCCCGGTACGAAACCAACAATAATATTTATTTACGTTCGAAATAATTTTATTTTTCACTTAACGCAGATTAATTTTTATCCTGAACGTAAGCATACATGAATACAATTAGTATCTCTTACCGATGATTATGATTCAAATTTTTACCAGAGTAAATAATTTAATAAAAAATGCCCTGGCTGATATTTTTATTTCATATTTTTACGAAATAATTTTAATCTGGATATTTTTTATTTTTATTTTTCCTCATATTCTTTATGCAGAAACAAAACTTCTCGACGAATACGTAATCAGGATGCAAAACGGTTGTTTTAACAGGCCGGCAAAAATTTCAACTATTTCTACCCACTCACTTTCCAGCTCCGATAAAGAAATAAGTGATGAAAAAATATCCGATGAAGAATTTTACGAATTCATGAGCATGGTTAATGACGCAGAAAATGAATATGTAGAATTTTTAAAAAATTCTATTAGCACAAAAACGGCCCCCAAAAAACACGCCGGTTCCATTAAAATATATAACAGCTATTATAACACAAATAAAAAACCGGGGTATCTGCTTTTTAATTCTAAAAACGACGATCATGACTATAATTATAATTATCGTTCGGCCGGATTCACAAACGGCCTGTCATACAAATTTAGCGGTGGAGCTTCATTTGACGCTTCGTGTTCCCGGCGGGCGTCATCTGAAAGTATGCAGGATGAATTTAAATATCAAAAAATATCTCTTGGAGCGGCTTCTCCATTTTTCCACGGATATAAAATATCTGCAAATTTTAATCAACTTTCATCAGATATTCAAAAACAGCTTAACGAAGCTGGTTTTGATTTAGATTCACCTTCGGCAAAATTTAACTGGGGCTGCGGTTTTTCAAATAACATTTACGCATGCGGGCGTTCTTCGTTTGAATCGGCTTCTCCATATCGCCGCTATTACTTAAATATGGGATATGAATTAAACGGCGAAACATATCTTCAGTTAATGCCCGCATTTGAAGATTATCATAAAGACAAAAATAAAAAATCTGAAATTATCACAAGTTTTTTATATTATCCATCAAAACTTGCAAATTTTAATTTTGATTTATATCACCGCGTTATGGGATTTAAAAAAAATGAAGAAATGAATATTGAAACCGATTATTTTGCCCCGGAAAGCAATACTGGAATGGGGTTTTCAATAAATTACCGCAAATTTTTCAATAAGTCTATTGATAAATCTACTATCTTAAGGTTAAACTTAAGCCTCGATAACGAAAAATACACTTATAATGATACGCAAACTCAATATTATACTTTATCGGCCACAAGCAAATTTTCCCGCTCGTTCAGCCGTTATTTTAACTTAGACGTTAAATATGGCTTTTCAATTTCCCGTTCCGACGGCTTTCCCCTGACTCAAAATTTAAAAATAGACACTTTTATTAAATTTTAAATAAAATAAAGATGTATAAAAAATAATATTGTTTTAAAATGAGTTTATAGATAAACTCATTATTTTTCTTTTTATTTCATTTAAAATATAATTCAAAAAATAAATATTTTAAAAATATTTATTTGACAAAATGCTCAAGTTAAAATATAATGTATTACCTGAACTAACTTATTATTTAGTTTATTATTAAAAAAAGACAAGCAAAAATTTTTAAACGGAGTTCAGTTAATTATGAACATTAGAAATGAAAAAATACTTATAGTCGATGATGCAAAATTTATGCGCATTGCCATAAGAAAATTATTTGAAAAGCTTGGCTTTGATAGTATTTTCGAAGCCGAAAGCGTTGAAGAAGCCTTGAATTTATACAGGCTACATAAGCCGGATTTCGTCACCATGGATATTACCATGCCTGGCGATTCAGGTCTTGACGGGCTTCAAATGATCAAAAAAATCAATCCGGCGGCTAAAATTTTAATGATATCAGCCGTATCGAGCAAAGCAAATATTATAAAAGCCTTTTCGTCGGGCGCCGTTTATTTTCTTGCAAAACCATTTACAACTGAAGCTTTTATATCGATCGTATCGAAAATATTCGGTCTGGATTCAAACAGTTGTATTGAAAAAAACGATACCGAAATAAATCGAGCGAATAAAACGACTCTAATATTATCGATGCGTGAAGATAATATAGAAATTATTATCGACGAATGCTCGGTTATCGGCCGATGCAATAATTGCGCCAACGATGAAGAAAAAAATAAAAATATTGAAAAATGTAATTTATCGGCCGAAAAAAAATCGTTTATTCCGTGTAAATATATAACTATTGCTGAAAACCAGGCAAAAATTTTTTCTGAAAACGGCGAATTTTTCATAACCGCAGCTTCCGGTTCTAAATTCATAACCAGATTAAACAATGCCCCAATAGCCGCCGAACGTAAATATTACCTGATGCAGGGCGATGTTTTAAGCTTTGGCACGACGGATTTTACCATCGATATTTTAAAAAATCATTAAAAATTTTTATCTTTAAAATAATCAGCCTAATCGGCCGCAAACAACTGACTGAAATTAAGGCCTGAAACACCCGGCATAAAGATTATGATACATAAAAAATACGGCACTATTCATTCTTTTTTAAAATAATCAGTTTTTTATATATAAAAATAAATAAACGAAACTTTTTATAATATTTTACAGTATAATTTTAATAGTTTATGTTTAGTTTATGTTTAGTTTATGTTTCAATTTTTAAATCATAATAAATAACACTATCAGTTTTTACGGGGGGGACTATTTATGAAAAAAATTCAAATCACTTTCATTTTCATTATGCTATTCATTCTTTTATCATATTTAACGCCGGCGTATTCACAATCGGCAATAGGTAATCTCGGCAGTGAAATCAACTCAGGCGACATAGATAATAGTTCGAATAAAGCCGGGCCAGCCGTTTCAAATACTAATCTTTCATCTATCGGTCCGAACGGCTATGATCATTCCGGCAACAATTGTTGCGGTCAATACGCGACAAGCACTGTATTTAATTTTTACGGCCTTGACGAAACATATCCGGTTACTCTTAAAAATATGAATCCGACCGGAAGCTTTACATCTCCCGACCGTATCGTAGATTACTGGAAGAAAAATGGAATAGCGGCTAATTATAAAAATAAATGCACGCTCGACGATATAAAAAAGCAGCTTGATTCCGGCAATCCAGCCGTATGCCTGGTCGATGCCGACGGCTGCGGCCACTGGGTAACGCTTATCGGATATAATACTAACGCCGACGGCACCATCAAAAGTTTTATAATGCGCGATTCTTACTGGGGAGTAAATTCCAGCGAAGAAATGCCCGTCGAAGAATTTGAAAAAAAATGGTCAACGCCGTTAAAACCCACTCACGAAGTGCTCGGCGCGGTTCTTAACTACGACCGCCTGCTCATCGCTCCGTCAGGAATAGCCGACAATAATTTCAGCATAAAAGATATTCTTAATCTGCCAAATAATTTCAATTCAGCTTTAAACGATCAAATTTTCAATGGAGCGAATCAAGCTGTTCTCGGATTAGGTCAGGACGTAACTAAATTAAAAAGTATAAAAGATTTCGATTTTAAAAAAGTTGACTGGCCAAAAACTATATGCGGCGCCGCTGAAGTGCTTACCGCCGTTCCGCCTAAATTAATGTTCGGCCTTCCTGGTTCAGCGCTTACTAACGGCGGAGACGCCATTAAAAAATGGGGAGCAGAAACTTCTAAAAAAGACGGCGTTATTAATAAAATAGCTGGCGGAACGGCTAAAGGAGCTGGAATCGCCGTAAGCGCCGTGGGCCAAACTATGACCGCCGCCGGAAATGCTGTTTCTACCATAATAGGAAGCGGTTTTAAAGGCATCAGAAAAATATTCGGCTGGTAAAAAAATAAACATAAATGAATCCGCTATAAAAACTACAAAAATGCCCATAATTAAACTTGAATATCCGCAAAAACACGTTACAATTTTTGAAAAAATAACCTTTTTAGAATAGGCTCATAAATATCAAAAAAAAGAAAATTTAAAAAAAGAGAAAAGGTTTTTACCTTTTCTTTTTTTTATCGCGGCTGTCTATAAAAATAAAATTCGAAACGATAAAATTTGAAACGATAAAATATTAAATTGATTTATTAATTAAATTATGATAAAATATTTTCAATAAATATAAGTTAAAAATGAAATGAGGAGAATACATTAATTTGTATTAATATGTCTATGAACCCAATTCTACATTCTTTATCATTTTTTAAAAACTCGCTTTTTAAAAATTTTATACTTCTAATATTATTAATTATTAAAATGCTCAATCGTATTACATATCAATCATTCACAGCCGTCATATTTTCGATTTTAATTACCACCGGGACCTCAGCGGCATACGATAGCGATCAAAACCCCGATGTAAAATTCGAAAATCAAGTCAGACAAATCGTATCAGAAGAAGTAAATCGCGCATTCGAAAAATATAGCGGAACAGCAAAGCAGGTATTAAAACCAGCCGAACTTTCAAACATTATTATTCCAATAATAACTGAACAGGTTGTAAAAAGAGCAATACCGCTTATTACCGGCTCGACCTCGACCGCCGGAACGAATACGCCTGAAAATTCATTAATTCTCGCAAAAATAAAAAATAAATTAATTACGGCAAACGATGTCATAAATGAATATTTAAAACTGCCTCAAAATTCAAGAGTCTTTCTTAACACATTTGATAAACTTAAAAATTTTATCACCGAAGTTGTTTTAGTCAATCAAATTGTCATAATGGAAGCAGAAAAAAAAGAGCTCTCAGCACGCGAAGAAATTAAAATACAAATTGAAAAAGCCTTCGAAAATCTTCTTATCGAAAGTTATTATAAACAAATAAAAGATGAAATTTTAAAATCCATCATTATAACAGAAGAACAGATAATTAAATTTTATGAAGAAAACAAACAGGCGCGTTTTCAAATTAAAGACTGTGTAACGCTCGCCAATATTTTTGTAAAATATAATCCCGACGATTCAAATTCGATACAACTCGCACGTACTCGAATAGAAAAAGCTAAAATAGAGCTCGACCTCGGCACACGCTTCGAAAAGGTATGGGAAAAATATTCCGACGATAAAACTCACAAAAACGGCGTTCTCGGCACATTCAGGCGCGATATGTATAACGACAACGCCATTATCGCCGAAGCGTTTTCACGTAACCTGGGCGAATACACAAACGTAATTAAAGGAAATAACGGTTTTTACATTTTAAAGGTCCTCGAAAAAAACGATTCCAAAACCATACCGATCGCCGATATTAAAACACTTATCGAAACCGAATTAAAAACTAAATTTGAAAACGAACGCATCGAAGAATGGCTTAAAACTGTAAAAACCAAATATAACATTAAAATATACCGCGATAAAATAGGCGGCGCAGCCGATACAATCGAGGCAGTTCTCAATTCCGGCGAAGTTCTTGCTGCTCTAACTTCGACGGATGAAAAAAAAGACGAACAAACTCTCGATAAAGATAAAAAAGAAAACAATAAAAAAACGGCGGCAGATGAAATTGAAACTTCAAAAGCTTCTACATCGAGTACCGTTAAAAATTCTAAGAAAAAAACGACGGCTAAAAATAATACACGTTCAAAAAATAAAAAAAATAAAAAAACAATGGCTAAAAATAATAAAAATAAAAATGATAAATCAACTTCAAAAGCTGCGGATACTAAACAGGATAACCCGGCTCACGCGGCGGATGCATCCGTAAAAATGATAGACGATCTAAATGAAGTACTTGCCGAAGTCGATGGCACGAAAATTACCAGGCTCAATTATAACGAAAGTATTTCTCAACTTCCTTCTTTTCATAAAAACGACTTCAATAAATTCGCCGACCGTTTAGTTATCGTCGAAAAAATAATTAATAGAATCATACTAAAAAAAGAAGCGCTGCTCGCACAGGTTCAAAATTCACCCGCCTTTAAAAAAGAATTTAAAGACATCGAAAATAAAATTCTCGCCCGCGCTCTTATATTCGAAGAAGTTACTAAAAAGCTCGAAGAACCTTCCCCGAAAGAACTCAAAGATTATTTCAATAAAAACAAAAACGAATATCAGGTCCGCCATATTTTAATATCAATAAAAAATTCAAACGACCCCGCTGAAATCGATGCCGCCAGGCAAAAAGCCATGTCGGTTTATGAAAAATCCGATACATATGATTTTATCCAGCTTTCAAAGCAATATTCAGATGACGTCTCTAAAAATGACGGCGGTCTTTTACCTCCTTTTACATACGACGATATGGTCGAAAATTTTTCAGAGGCTGTAAGCCGGCTCAAACCGGGAAGCGTTTCAAAACCGGTTTTAACGCAATTCGGCTTCCATATAATTAAACTCGAACAATCGCGCCTTCTCGTTTTTAACGATATAAAAAATAAAATTAAAGAAAAAATAAACAGCGCTTCACAAAAAAAGGCTTTACTAAATTATATAAATTCTTTAAAAACATCTTACGAATGTACACTTTATGAAGATAATATACAAAAAGCTATCGATCAGAAATTATTACAACGCTGACTGAAAAAAAATAGGAAAATCATAAATTAAAAATTAAAAAAGTTAAAAGAAATGGAAATAAAAAAATGACTGAACGAAAAGAAATTTTAAATAAGTTCAATAATTTTCTCGATATAATCGACCGTCTGCGCGACCCGGAAAACGGCTGCCCGTGGGATCGTGAGCAAACGCTTGGCACTATGAAAGATTTTTTCCTCGAAGAATGTTATGAACTAAACCATGAAATAATAAACGGCGATAACGAAAAAACCGCCGACGAACTTGGCGACATACTCTTACTTATAGCGTTATGCGCCAGAATTGGTTCAGAAAACGAAAAATTCGATATGGGTGATATTCTTGAAAAAGTATCGGCAAAATTAATCGAACGCCATCCGCATATCTTCAGTGAAGCGAATAATAATATTAACGATTCAAACGATGTAATAAAAAAATGGGATGAAATAAAACGTAAAAAACGTAAAAAAAATATTGGAGAAGATTTAATAATGAGCCTTCCACCGCTTTTATGGGCTTATAAAGTACAAAAAAGGCTCGCTAATATAGGCTTCGATTTTACCAATGCCGATCAAACTTTGAATAAAGTTAGAGAAGAGCTCGAAGAATTAACCGTTGAAATTAACAGCGGCGCACGTGATAAGATTGAAAAAGAACTCGGCGATTTACTTTTTTCAATGATCAATCTTTCACGTCATCTTTCAATTAATCCAGAAACCGCGTTAATCACTTCGATTGATAAGTTTATTAAACGTGTAAAATTCATCGAACTTAACAGCCGGCAACATTATGGCCGCTCTTTAGAAGAGCTCAGTATGGCTGAAATGGATAGTTTATGGGAATTATCAAAAAATAAGCCTGTTGCGGAGGAGAAATAAAATGGATATCAGTACTATTAAAAGTTTTATTAAATTTTTAAAGCAAAGCCGTTACAATGAATTTTCTTTAAAAGACGGCGGCGTAAACTTAAAAATTAAGTTCAAACCTCATAGCGAAGAAAGCGAATCGATGCAGGGCATCGATAACACGGCGGCTGGCGAAATCCATTCCGCCGATACATTCAAAGACAAAAAAGAAAGCGAATATTATAAAACTATAACCGCCCCTATAGTGGGCCGTTTTTATTCGACCATGACCGCCGAAAAAATCACTCCCATAAAAAAAGGCGATATTGTAAAAAAAAATCAGACCATTTGCATGATCGAAGCCATGAACATAGAACATGAAATCAGTTCTCCATATAATGGCGTAATGGACGAAACGCTTGCGGACGAAGGCGCCGCGGTTATGTTCGGCCAGCCTCTATTTAAAATACGTATCGATAATTAAATAATTAAAATTAAATAAAGGGCGGAATAAACAGATGATTAAAAAAGTATTAATAGCTAACCGCGGTGAAATAGCGGTTCGGATCATCAGAGCATGCCGTGAACTCGGATTAGAAACCGTAGCAGTTTATTCGACGGCCGATTCTGACAGCCTTCATTGCACCGAATACGCCGGCAGCGAGTACTCGCTGGCCTATCTGCCGAAGGTCGAGATCTCGCTCTGGGTG
>CAYQWL010000019.1:0-15639 GCA_964421195.1 uncultured bacterium
TCCAGGGAACATCTACCTTCACCTGTTCGGTATAAAGTCTGTTTTCGCGAACATAAGTCAGAAGCAGCGTAAAGCCGCCGCGTAATTCCTCGCCGGCGGGAATTTCAATTAAATGCGCCGTAGCGCCCACGGGCGACCAGTATTTTTTATGAATTTTATTATCGACCATCATTTCTATAAAAACCCGGCCGCTTTCATATCCGCTTCCCCAGAATCCCCTGTATTTATCGCCAGCTTCAACACTCAGTGAATCGCTGACGAAATAATGCGGAACACGTACGCCGAATTTTTCAGCTTTAACGTCGTTTACCATAAGCGGAACAAACGCGCTTACCTTATTTCCCGCGCCGTCACGAGAAGTTAAAACCGCTTTATAAGCGCCAGGTTTAAGATTAAAATCTAATTTAAGCGACTCGCCTGCTTTTTTATTAAACGCTTTTTTTTCTACCACGCTATCGAGAGGCCACATAGCCCAGTTAGACGTATTTTCATTACCGGTAAGTCCGGGATCGTTTTCAGCTTTTTTCTGAAAATTACAGAACCAGTAATAAAAATAATCAGGATTCAATTCAGCCTTAACCGGTTTTACCGGCTGCTTCAAAGAAAAAACCTCTATAAAACCTTCAGCGTCAAGAGGCGTACCGTCAAGCGTTGACGTTTCAACATTTATCGATACCGGCGTGCCGCTTACAAGCCATTCATCAGCGCTAAGAACGGCCTCCATAGTTTTATAACCAAGCCGTATCGAAGCCGAAGCGCTGCGAGTTTCACCCGAACTATCGGTAACGTCGGCATAAATTTTATAATCAAACGAAGGCTCTTCATTCGCGGGTATCTTTTCATCCGGCACGGCCGTAAATTTTATCACAAACTTACCATCGACGGCCGTCTTAACGACGCCGTTAATTATCTGCCGCGATTCAGCGCGGGCCGGCGGAAAACAACCTCTAAAATAAAAATTAAACCAGTAAGGCATTCTCGCCTCGCGCACCACGCGGTATTTAACCTGCGCCGAATCTATAGGAGCGCCGGTATATGCCATAGCAAAACCTTCTACTTCCACTTCGCCGCCGAGTTTAAAACCCTTATCCGGTTTTTTAATTTCAACGCTGAATTTAGGGCGTTTATACTCTTCGACCCTTATACTCGCCTGGCCGGATATACGCCGGGCTTGAATATACATAACTCCGCTGCCGCGATCCGCCGGCGCCGTAAAAGATCCGGAGAATGAACCATAATCATTGGTAATAAGATCTAATTTTTCGACCTGTTGATGATTTTTATCTTCCAATACAACTATTACTTTGTGATTAGCGGCTATTTTATAATCATTATTTTTTCTCATGGCGCTTACGGCAATACCTTTAAAATTAATGGTTTGCCCTGGCCTGTAAATAGCGCGGTCCGTAAAGATATAAGAAGAATAAGTCCCGCCATGGCCGCCATAAGGATAAGAAGTCAATCCGTTCGAATCAAATACCTCAGAGCCTTTACCATCGGCGGCATATATCATATAACCGGAATAATAACGCTCCGCGCGTTCATAAGGTATCGAAAACTGACCGTTTTCGTCTGTACGCGCCGAACGGACTACTTCCGTTTCACGCACATATTTATTGCCGCGATATTCTTCACGAATCGAATAAATTTTTATATCGGCATTCACAACGGGACTGCCGTTGACGCTTTCAAGAACGAATCCTTCGACAAAACCATCGCGTGAACGGGTAATTATTGAAATATCGCTCACCCATAAATAACAATGATTTATACAATTGCCGGAACGTGAAAAATCTTTTTTATAACTTACAAACACTCTATAAAATCCAGGTTCAAGCTTCGGCGCCTCTATTTTAATATCCGCCGGATTATAATCGGAAGTTACAGGCAGGCTGATCGTCCATTCAGTAACCGGCTTATCTTTATCGATGATTTTTTTTATTTCATCGGGATCTATCCAGCTGAAGTTGCGGCGGCTGTTTTCTTTTATATATTCGCGCCAGTCATCTTTATAAATACGAAAAGTCAATGAATCTATATTTTTATAATTAACATCTATCTGAAAAGCGGCGCGCGCAGGCACCGATTTTTCAGATTTAATTGAAACCATTTTTTCTTTGATCGATTCGATAAGATTAGCGCATAAAGCGCCGCCATAAGTAGTATAATTAGATACGTTTTCGGCTATGCTTAGCGCTTCCGCCAGCCCGCCCGCTTCTTTAACTTCTTTTGCCCAGTAATAACGGGCAAGATCGGATAATTCAGATTTTTTATATTCTTCAGCGATTTCTTTCATGCGCCTGATATATAATTCGGTTTTAGATTCGCCGATCGACACGTTTTTGATGTAATTAAGCCTTTGAATATCGACGTCTATATACGCGTCTTTATCTTCGTCATTCTGATGAAACCGGAGAAGTTTTTGAAAAATACCGATAGCCGCTAACTTAGCCGATGAAGTATCGGTGGTTTCAGGATTATAAGCGATAAATTTAACGGAATCGCTAAAAGCGTCTGAATCGGCGCGCACTTCAAAGGCATCCTGCGGCTGAGCCGCCGCCTGCTCTCCGGACATATAAAATTCGAGCGCGCGATGCATTATAAAATCAAAAAGCGTCGGCCTTATTTTCCTCGGAACATTGCCCGCCTGAAGCGCTTCTAAAAAATCGCCTATATCGATAGTTTTAAACCGATCACTCTCCGCATCCAGCTCACGATAAATAGAAGAAATATGCCTGAATAATTTTGGAAGATCCCACGTGGTAAAATCTTTTTCATTAAGCCCCGAAGTGGCCGTCCTGTTTATAAAACGATAACGGTTGCGTGAAAAATAATGCCAGTACCATTGCGCTAAAACCGCGCGCATTAACGGCTTCATATCTTCAGGCGCGGCCTTCATTTCTTCTTCGAGCCGGGCTATTTTCTCTTCAGGCTTGTTACCGGCGATATTAGCTTCGCTTACGATTTTTTTACAAACCGCCTTAAGCGCCTCGCCATATCTTTTTCCGGCAAGCGCTTCTTTATATATCTCTTTAAGATGTTCTACGGCCGTTTTAGGAAGACCGTTATTATCCGCTTCATATACTTTACGCCATAATTCAGAAACAGCCGCGAACGCGCCGCTGTAAAATACAGCTAAAAATACGATAATCGTAACACAAACGATAACGATTTTAAAATGAAAACCGTAGAAACATCCTTTTAACATTTTTATCACCGCTTTCTTTTAATTTAGCTTATAAACCGATAATAATAGTCTATCATAAGTATTTTACCGTGTCAATTTTATTTTATTTTATAATCCGCTTTTAAAATAAAAAAAAACGGAAGTTAGAGCGTTTAGCTTTGACTTCCGTTTTTTCATTTTTCATATTTTTACTAATGATGTATTTAATAAAAACAGGGTTTTTAAAAATCAGGCGGCGGCGGCGGAAGATCGGGTACCGGATCTTCGTCTGGCGGCGGCGGAAGGTCGGGCATTCCATTATTATTGCTATTGGAACCGCTATTGCCTGAATTATCTGTATCAGCGCCGGGTACTGAATTATTGACGCCATGCGGTCCGGGTGAAGTCGAAAATTGAAGGCTGTCAGGACTTAATTTAGCATCAGACTTTTTTTCATCGGATTTTTGAGGCTCAGCCTGCGGAAGCGGTTCTAATTTAGATAAGTATTGCGGCCGATATTTTCCTTTTTGATCGTTTAATGTAAGATGAATAACGGTGCTGCCTATATCGTCGGTTTCGACTTTTATTACCTTAACTTCGCCATCGGTAAAACTTAATTTATTAGAAAGCTTGCTCAAGCGCTCACGTTCCTTCATTCCAACATTAAACATTTTTAATTCTTTGGTATAGTTATCAAAAACTTTTAATAAATCGAGAATATCGGTACGCGTAACGCCGACGCGCGCAAGCTGTTCGGGAGACGAACGCAGCGCCATATTAACTATAGAAGTCAAAGTGCGGCCCATTTCATAATTATTAGCGACGAAATTTTTTTTAACGGACACCGCGGAAATATCTTCGACCACGCCTTTATTTACAAACCGCCTTAAAACGGAAACTTCTTCATCATTTACCATATTAGGGAACGGATTTAAATCAAAATACTTATTATAGTTATTTTTTTTAGGCTTCTCTTCAGGTTTTTGCTGTACCGGCTGATAAGTTTTTTCAAGCGAGGTCGGCACGGTAATAGTAAGCACGAGATTTTTACTTTCGTTAGAAACCGTATCGGGCACGGGTATGGTTACTGTAGAATCAGCAAAAGCCTCGCCGCTGAAAAATAAAATGCAGACAAACATCGGCGTAAACGCCGAAACAGCGGGCCAGGCCAGACCGGAAAAATATTTAAATAACATGTGCCGAACCCGGCGGCATTTCAACGACAGTAACTTTATCATATTAACACCTCCTGTCATTTACATTATATCATAAATCATGTCTTTATTCAATTATTATAACCTCTTTAGTGGTTTTTGTAAGTATCTTACAGCCTTTTTCACCCATAACCACTATATCTTCGATGCGCACTCCGCCAAAACCCGGTATATATATTCCAGGTTCGATAGTAAAAACCATATTTTCAGTTACAACTACATCGCCGAGAGTAGAAACCGTCGGTCCTTCGTGTATTTCAAGCCCCACGCCGTGTCCGAGGCCATGGCCGAAATTATCTTTATAACCGTATTTAGCGATAACATTGCGGGCTATTTTATCTATATCGGAACCCTTCATGCCCGGACGCGCGCCATTAATAGCGCTTAGCTGCGCTTCAAGCACTATTTTATATATATCGATATGCTTTTGCGACGGCCTGCCTATAAAAACGGTCCTTGTCATATCCGAACAATAACCGTTAAGCTTCGCGCCAAAATCCATCTTTAAAAAACCGCCGCCGCCGTTTTTTTTGTTCGCCGGCTTCACAATCACTCCAGCGGAAGGTTTATAATGAGGAAAAGCGCTATTACGGTCAAACGCCACGATCGATTCGAACGAAGGGCATTGCGCGCCGCCGCATTTCATATAAAATTCGAGTTTAGCCGCTATTTCACTTTCACTTTTACCGATAAAATCGCCGGGACCGCCGGAAATCAAACGTTCAAAAGCAAGATCAGATAAAGCTACCGCTTTTTTTATTAAAACTATTTCTTCTTTAGACTTAACCATTCTATCGGTTTCAATAAAATTAACTACGGGTATTAATTTTTGAGATTTCGCCGTCATTTCTTCAAATGCCCGAAAACTATTAACGCTCAAATGGCCGCCTTCAACGGCTATTTTTTTATATTTTTTCTTTTTAAGAAATTCGCAAACTTCAGCCGACTGCGACCGGTTAGTTTGTACGATCTCGATCTTCGAGGTCTCTTTTTTCACCTGTTCGATATATCTAAAATCGACGAAAATATATGCATTTTTATGATCTACCGCCATGTATCCGGTAGAACCGGAAAATCCCGACAGATAACGAATATTTTCCATTTTAGATATCAGGACGGCGTCTAATTTTTCAGCGCTCATTTTCTTTTGCAAAGCGCTTATCCTTAATTGATTGATTTTCATCATCCGCTCCTTTATAATATTATTTTACAAGCCCGATACAGCGGGCCAGATTTTTATCGCAATCCTGCGGGCCTATTATCGAAAAAGCTATACCGCCTTTTTTAAAAATCTTTCCAGCCATGGACGAAACTTCATTTTCGGTAACGGAATCGATATTATCGAGCACCTCATCGATAGCGATCTGGCGGTTAAAATATATTTCGTTTCGTCCCATGCGATTCATACGCGAATTAATGCTTTCAAGCGAAAGAATAATATTGCCTTTAAGCTGCTCTTTGGCACGCTTCAATTCAACCGGCGTAATATTATTTTTTTTGATTTTTTCAATTTCATCGAGTATTAATTGCGTTACCAATTCGCAATCTTTATAACCGCATCCAGCGTAAACGGCGAACAATCCGGCCGCTTTATAAAGCGTGGCGTATGAAAAAATCGAATAAGCCAATCCGCGGTTTTCACGAATTTCCTGAAAAAGCCTTGAACTCATGGAACCGCCAAATATAGAATTAAGAACATAAAGCTTATATCGATCGGTATCTATTTCACTGATTCCCGGCGCGCCAAGAACCATATGCACCTGCTCCACCTTTTTTTCCCTGACCTGCTTTTTAATATTATACTTCGGCGCGGCGGTTTTTGGCGCTTTAAATCCAGCGCCGCCGTCAAATTTAAAATATTTTTTTACAAGTGAACACAATTTAGGTATTTTAAAATTACCGACAGCGGTAATTAAAATATTAGACGCCATATAATTTTTACAATAATACTCCATTATAGTCTCGCGCTTGAGCGAACTTACGCTTTCGACGGTACCGAGTATCGGCTGGCCTATCGAATGACCCTTCCATAAAGATTGTGAAAAAAGATCATGAATCAATTCATCGGGAGCATCTTCATACATTTTAATCTCTTCTATAACCACGTTTTTTTCACGTTCAATCTCGTTTTCGTCAAAAAGCGAGCCGGTAAGCATATCCGCAAGTAAAGACACGACCATTTCCGCATGTTCATCGCGTACTTTCGCGAAAAAACATGTAAATTCCTTCGCGGAAAACGCGTTTATCTGCCCGCCTATAGAATCCATAGTTTCAGCTATCCGCCTGGCCGTATATTGTTTTGTCCCCTTAAAAAGCATGTGCTCGATAAAATGCGAAACACCGTTTAAATCCGGCGATTCATATATCGCTCCCGCCCTGACCCATACGCCGATACATATCGAACGCACGCTCGACGTATTTTCCAGAACAAGCGTCATACCATTATCTAATACTACTCTTTTATGCATCGAATCATTCCTTACTAAAGTTAATTTTAAGAGCCGTCTTCATTTTCAGCGCATGAGCCGGCCCCGGCTTTTTCGTATCCGGCCGTCTTTTTTAATTCAGCCAGCTCCGCTGCGTCTAATTTTCTGCTTTCACCTTCTTTTAAGCCGGCCACTGAAAGATTGGCTATCGCGGTTCTGAAAAGATCCTCCACTTCCGCGCCACAGGCTTTTATCATTTGCCTGATTTCGCGTTTTTTACCTTCGTTTAAAATAAAAATATATACCCTGTCGTTTTTTTTCTCGACCTTAAGCGCCCTGTACGCAACGCCTTCATAAAGTATGCCCGTTTGAAGCCGCTTAATCGAATCGGCATTCAAATTTTTATTCAACGTAACTTCATAGGTTTTTAAAATCATATTTCGAGGATGCGTGATAAGAGAACACAAAAGCCCGTCATCGGTAATAAACACCAGGCCGCGGGATTCGAGATCGAGCCGGCCCGCCGGGAAAAAACGGCCTTTTAAATCAAGCAAATCGAATATAGTTCTGCGGCCGAAAGGATCTTTACAGGTGCAAAGATAACCCGGAGGCTTATTTAAAATATAATATCCGAAACGCCTTTCAGAAACGCCTTTTAAATAACGGCCGCCGGTAAGTAAAACGCCGTCGATATATATTTTATCCAGCCCGATAACGGCTTTAGCGCCCTGTTCGATAACGGGCGCGCCATTGAGTAAAATACGTCCCTGCGCAATAAGCTTTTCAGCTTCACGTCTGGAACATATAGAACATACTGATAATATCTTCGATATCCGCTCGGCTTTTCCAGCTTTATCGATTTTATTCACATGATCCGTTCGATCGGAATATAATATCATATCATTATTATCGGTAATTAAATCAAAATATTTACCTTCCGGTTTTTTGACGTTCCTTTATTTTTTTAATCAATCCGGAGGCATTTAAGTACAGGGCGTCTTCAGGCGAACGTAAACGCGGGCTTAAATCAGAAACCGAAGCATGGTCGCTTGAAGTAAAATTGGAATAAAAGCCATAATCGGATTTTACAGATTTTTCATTCACATTTTTAACTATGCGTTCAAGTAATAAAAGCGCATCGCTATAACGGCGTTCTTCATAATAAAGCCCCGCAAGATTATAAGCTATAAGATCGTCGAATTTTTCCTTTAAAAAACCGCCAAAAACAATTACAGCCTCATCCGTTTTACCATCAAAAATCATCGAAAGGCCGAGATTAAGAGCGTAATCAGTGTTGCCGGGCGAAAGCGCGCGGGCTGCTTCAAAATTATATATGGCGCTTTTATAATTTTTCGAATCGAGAAACGAAAGACCGAGTATATAATAAATTCGTTCGCTATAATAACGATTGCCGCCATAATCGATAAGCGCCGTTTTTAAAATCTGCGCGGCTTTTTCATAAAGCCCCATAAGATAATAAGCATGACCGAGATTAATTACGGCTTCGGGAGTCGAAGCATAAGAAAGAGCCTTTTGAAAATATTCAACGGCGCGGCCGTAATCTTTTTTTTTCTGATACGCGCAGCCGGCGTTTAAAAGATAATATGAATCATGCGGCGAAAGCGCGAGCGCCCGATGCATATATTCAAGCGCCTCGTCATACATGCCTATTTTATAAAAAGCAAGACCTGTATTATAATAAATATTCGGATTCGATTCGGTTTCAAGCGACGTTAAAAACTCGACGATCGCCATATCATAACGCTTCCGATTCATATAACATATTCCCATATAATAACGCGCTTCGCCATTAAAAGGATTATAAGCGATTGATTTTTCAAGATAGTTAAAAGCTTTCCGCGTCATATTCGATTTAAGGCAATCGAGACCCGCTTTCATATAAATATTCGCTTTTACATACGCAGGCGCAAGCGCCGCCAGCAAAAGAAAAATTATCGCGCCAGAAGCCGCTACAGATAAGACGTGCCATTTACGAATATCGAGCGAATAACCGGCGGTAAATAAGTAAGTATAACGGCCCCCGCCGCTTTTATCGAAGGAAAGCTTTTCAAGCGCGGCGGCGCAGACGATAAAAACAAGAGCAGTAGGCAATATATGAAAAGGAAAAGCGAAAAATGAATTTATCAAAATGCTGATTATCGAAGCGTAAATACAGAACACAGATATGTATTTGCGAAGGCTTCCTTCATTTTTATAAAACGATGCGGCCGAACGCGAGGCAAGAAAAGAAGACAACGCCATAAAAACGGCGCATAAAAAACCCGCGAAACCAAGCTCACAAAATATCTGTAATAATTCGTTATGCGCCTGATTCGCTTTTGCAAAAAACTGGTTTTCATAAAATAAATTAGAATTTTCTTTTAATAAAAGACTTTGATAATCGAGATAATTCATTTTATAATAACCAAGTCCGCATCCGGTCCAGAAATTATCGCTTATCATTTTAATAGATGCGCGCCATATATCAAAACGCATGGCTATATTACGTTCGTTATGAAGAGCGAAAATAGATGAAATCCGTCCGGACAGATCCGTACGTTCGCGCGTAAGCGGCGTGGGCAATGCGAATATAGCCGCGCATAAGACGGCGGCGGCGGCGAAAAATAAGATTCGATAACGAAAAGTTTTAAAAAACACGCGCAGCCTGATATCTCCATATATATAATACATCGAATATATCAGCCCGGCGGCTAACGCCAGAAACGAAGCGCGCGACTGCAATATAAATATCATTACGAAATAAATAATAAAAGCCGTGAAATAAAAAAAAAGCGCCGTTTTATAGCATTTAATTAAACGCTTATGGCGATTTAAAGTTAATAATATCAAAATTCTGGCCGCTATTAAAAAAAAAAGCGCCGTAAGAAATTCGCTGAAATAATTTTTATTGCCGAAAAAAGAAAAAAGCCTCATTTTATCATCGTAAACCGAACCGCCGAATAAAAAATCAAACCGGTAATATTGAAAAAACGCATATACAATAGCCGCGAAACCGGAAATAATAAAATAATTTATAAATTTATTAAAAATATAATTAAATCCGTTAAAAAATTTCAGCTCGAAATAAAAAAAAGCCGCGGCAATAACCGTTATCATCGGTTGAAAAGCGGGTGAAAACCCGGCGCGGCCCGCGATAGAAAGCGCGCAGGCAAATAAAAGCGCGAGCGCGAACGAATCGAAGGCGCTTAATTTAACAATAAATGGCTCTTTCGCCCTGTAAAGACGAAAACATCTATAAAAATAAAGCGCGCCGCAGGAAGCTATGAAAAAAATCTCCTTTGGAAATAAAAAAGAATCCTGCGTCATTCTGGAATAAATAACAGGCAAAAGTAAGGGTATTAAAAAAAAGAAAGGCGCCGGACGGTTCACCGGGAATTAACCTTAAAAGCGGGGTTATAATAACGAAGAATTTCATCGACGAGAGCTTCTATCGTATATTCCGCCGGCTGAATATCCGGTTTTATACCATGTTTCAAACAGGTTTCGGCGGTAATCGGCCCTATGACAGCGGTTTTTACAAAGCCATCGCTGAATTTTTCTTTTATCAGCGACGTTCCGGCCGCTTCGACAAAATTTTCGACCGTTGACGAACTCGCGAAAGTAACGAGATCTATTTCACCGCGGTGCAGTAATTCCTTAACGTCGAAACTCGAATGTCCGGCGGGAACGCTTTTATAAACATGCGCCAGAAAAACTTCATGGCCTGCATTTTTTAATTTTTCAACGAGCGTATCTCGCGCATTCTGAGCGCGGGCTATCAATATATTCAATTTCTTCGATTTATAGGTTTCTATTATTTTTTCCGCAAGGTTTTCAGCTTTATACTCATCCGGAACTATTTTAGTTTTTAAAAAACGTTCATGAAGCGCGGCCGCGGTTTTTTCGCCTATTGCCGCTATATCCGGCCCCGCGAAATCGCGGATATCAAATCCGGCGCCGTAAGCGCAGTCAAAAAAACGAGAAACTCCGTTTACACTCGTAAACACTATAAGATTATAACTATTAATTGAAGAAAACGCGGATTTAAGCGATTCATAATCATCGTCAGGCGGTACAAACTTAATCATGGGCGTTTCATAAACGGCGGCGCCAAGTTTTTCAAGGCGATCGCTCAGTTTTGAAGCCTGCTCCCGCGCGCGGGTAACTATAATTTTACGGCCGGAAAGCGGCCGCGACTCGAACCAGTTAAGCCGCCGCGAAAGTTCCACTGTAGGGCCCACGACAAAAATCGACGGCGGGCTTATTTTTTTAACGGCAGCCCCGGCCGCTATATTTTTTAAATCGGAAATCAGGGTTTTTTGAAACGGCGTAGCGCCGCGTTCAATAAGCGCCGCGGGAGCGGTTTCATTCATACCGCAGGCGATAAGATTTTCGCATATTTTAGATAAATTTTTAACTCCCATAAAAAAAACGAGCGTTCCGATGCCGGCAAGCGATTTCCAATCGATGTCGCACGTTTCTTTAAGCGGGTCTTCATGGCCGGTAATTACCGCGGCGGTCGAAGCATAACCGCGATGAGTAACCGGAATTCCGGCGTATGCCGGAACAGCCGAAAAAGCTGAAACGCCCGGAACCACTTCGAACGGAATTCCGCGTTCGCTTAAATGCAAAGCTTCTTCGCCGCCGCGTCCAAAAATGTAAGGATCACCGCCCTTTAAACGCGTTACGATATTGCCGGCGGCGGCTTTATCGGCTATCAGCCCGTTCAATTCGTCCTGAGCGATAGCATGCCTGGAAGACTCCTTACCCGCGTATATAAGCTCACAACCCGCTTTAGCCTGACTTATAAAACGACCGTTGATAAGGCGGTCATATATCAAAACATCAGCCGCCTTAATACATTCAAGCCCTTTAACGGTGATCAAACCGTAATCGCCCGGTCCCGCGCCTACTATATAAACAAATCCTTTACACTCCGGCATCCGGCCTCCGATATTTTTATTATATTTTTGATTCAACCACTGGAATTTCACTTACATAACTATATTCGACCGGAAATTCATTCAATATAAATACTGCTTTCATCAATATCTTCTTAACGGCGCGCGGCCTTAAAAGAATCGCCCTGGCGCGAAAAGTTTGCGTATCTCCTGAACCGGCCGCATTAAAAAATTTAAAGAAAAAACCGCTGCCAGTCTGGGCGGATATTACCGATTTATAAGAAGCGCAATAATCATAAACGAAATCAGCGTCGCCGGATGCCGGAAAAGATCCGCCGTCTTTATTCCCGGATACAAACTGAAAACCTTTACCGCCGCTTACCGATACTTTTCCCGACACTAAAGCGCCGTCTTTAAAAATATCAGAAGCCGGAAATAACGATATAACCCTCGGCCGTAAAGAGGGCAGGACGAAATCATTAAAAGAAACATTAACTGCCGCTGATTTTAATTTTAAATTATATTTCGGCCTGACGTCAAAATATAAATTCAATAAATGAAAATCGAAATCTTCAACATATTGCCTTTCAACACTATCGATAACGCCGGTATTAATTAAATTTTCGCATTCAACGGGTTCGTGCACCGATATAAGCTCGCGCATTTCAATCGCCGGATGCTCCTGTATATATTTTTGAAGGTTTTCAATATCAGCGGGCGGTTTTAAAAATGAAAGATAATCTGAAAAATCGATATCTTTAGACGAAATAACAGCAAAAGCGTTCATTTCTGACGCTTTTTTCGATTCCTGATAATGCTGTTTCACGAACATTTCAGTAGAAAAATTTTGATACATATTCCCTCCGCATTTTTATTTTTTTATTTTCAAGCTAATTTTACCAGATTATATATTATTATTCAATAACCACTTAAAAGTTATCTAAAATAATTCTAAAAATTCATTCACTTAATTACCGTTACATTACCGCCGCAGCCCGGACATTTTGTAACCGTATCGCGCACGTTAAATTCGCTGCCGCAAAATTCGCATTTTCTTTTTGCCGCGGCGGCGGCCGTTACAACTTTATAAACCATACCTTCCGCGAGCATTTCCTCAACGGCCAGTCCTTCAGACAGCATCGATTTTACGGCCGCATCAAAAGAAGCGAACGTTATGCCGAGCCTGGCCATCACTTCACGTGCGCTGAAATAACCGTTATTTTTGCCGGCGATCTTTATTATAAGCGGCCCAAGATTGGAAGGCGAATTATAATCGATATGCCTGATAGCGGATAATGAAAAATATATCAACGACGCGCCGATAAAACCTGAAACCGCCGCGATATTCAGCCGTGAAGGATCTCCCGCCGATGCAATTAAAAATAAAAAACCAAACCCCATAAAAAAAACGGCGATAACGATAAGAATATAATAAAAAATTTTTTTAAAATTCATTTATACACCTTTAAATTCAGCGCATTATTTTATAAAATATAACGGCGGCGTATATAATTCGACGCATATAATTCACAGGCTTTAATCTTTACGGCCGAGGCTTTCATAATAAGCCGCCTCGATTTCTAAGGTCATTTTAGATATATTAAAATTAACGGCGGCGGCGGAAGCATTACCGCTCAATTTCTCCGCAAACGCCCGGTCGCTTTTGATACGATTTACCGCCTCGCAATAACCGGTTATATCTTCGACGGGTATTTTAAATCCGCATGAACCGTCTTCGAATATTTCAGACGCTCCGCCGCTCGCCGCCGTCAATACGGGTAATCCGGCGGCAAGAGCTTCTACAACCACCAATCCGAACGCTTCATCGAAACTCGGAAATAAAAACAAATCGGCCGATTTATAAAAATCAGCCATATTTTTAATAACTCCGCATATATGGATACGCTCACGAAATGGTGAAGCTTCGATCGCGGCGATCTCATGCTTCTTCAATTCGCCGGCCATTATCACTTTAATATCACGAAACTCCTCAAGAATTTTTGAAATTATCGGAAACGACTTTTCAAACCATTTATGCATGGCAGCTATCACATATTCGGAAGAACTTATACCGAATTTTTCTCTATAAAAAGGCCCGTTCGCCGGCGTTAAAAAATCGCCGGCGTTAATGCCGGGATATATCAATTTAAGCCTGGAGCCTTTAGCGCTAAAATCCCGCATGACTTGATACACCGCATTTGAAACGCAGACGGTATCGACATGTTGAAAATAAAACTTAGATGAAAAACCTCGCGGCGCCGAAAGAATATGACGGGTAACAAAAACGCGGGATTTTTTCGAAAAAGCGAGCCATTTCGCTAAAAGCGGCGGCCAATAATCATTCCCGGTATGCGCGTGAAGTATATCACAACGGCCGCCAAGCATAAATTTAAATATCGAAAATATATTATAAGGTTGAAGCGCGCCGCCTCTGGTAATAGGAATAATATCAAAATTTTCAGAACGAGCCGCTTCATAAAATTCAGTTTCAGGTCTTAAAGCCATAGTAACGGCATGACCCGACTTTCTCAATTCACGAGAAAGATTGAACGCATATAACTCCATTCCTCCAGTTATAGACGGCCGGTTAATAATTTGCAGTACGTTTAGCTTCTTCATACGAATAAAATAAAAGCATTCCTTCTATTATTGATTTTTCAATGATCTCCCTTACAAAAAAACCCGTGTTATGCTTTAAATTTTCGAGACCCGCGATTTCTTTTTTCAGGCTTTCATACGTTGAATCAGACATTAAATTAAACATCGCGGCGATATCCGCATTCGCGGGATCGTTAAAAAAACCATTTAATTGCGGAAGTTTAAACGAATAAAGCTTTGACGTAAAAATTTCCCATATAGCATCGGCATTTATTAAAATCTTCCGGCCGCCCGATTCGATTTTTTCACGGACAATTTTTTCAAGCATACAGATAGCAAAACCCGAAAAAATATATTCGTATATAGCTTCAGAAATTTTATCTCCAGCGGTTTCTTTCGATTCGATCAATTCGGGCACGCGCGGAATATTATCTAATATTTCAAGTTTAAGCCGTCTGATACGGTCTATAAGTTCAACAAACGAAACATCAAGCACCCCAAAAAACACCATAGCTTCGGGAGTCGCTTTTTTAATGAGCGGCTCCGCGTTGCGATAACCGCCGTTAAAAAGCGCGCGATTGATATCAAGAACTTCAATATAAAGCTCGTTAATTTTTTTAAAATTAGACGTTACGCCTTTATAGGCGCTAAAATCATTCATTCAAATATCTCCCGGAACCGGAAAAAACCGGTCTTATAAATTTTTAATGATTTTTATTTTACATTCGAAGCAGAACGCGGCTTATCGAAAACAATATTGTCGATAAGCCTGGTTTTGCCCATATAAGCCGCGGACGCTATGAATATTTTATCGGACGCGTAAAAAGAAGCGGGATCCGTAAATTCTTTAAGAGTTTGAGCGTCAGCTATTTTAAAATAATCTACCGATGAAAAACCTTTTTCTATAAGACGCGCAACACAGTCAGATTCGATCCGGCTTAATTCCAATCCACCGTCAAAACCAGATTTTTCGATTATAGCGCCGGCCGCGCTCCGTATGACGCGTGAAAGCCAGACAGCGTTTTTCCTGCCAGCCTCGTCGAGATAAGCATTACGCGAACTCATGGCTAACCCGTCGCTTTCCCGAACGGTAGGGCATCTTATAATTTCTATATCCATATCGAGATCGCGCGTCATTTTTTCAATTATAACCAACTGCTGATAATCTTTCATACCAAAATAAGCGCGGCGCGGCGTTATAATATTAAAAAGCTTGGCCACCACAGTGCATACGCCGTCAAAATGCCCCGGACGAAAAGCCCCGCAAAAACCCGAAGCAAGAGGACCGGCCTTTACCCCGGTCTGAAACCCGGCAGGATACATTTCGGAAACCG
>CAYQWL010000019.1:15649-33816 GCA_964421195.1 uncultured bacterium
GATGAAATATATACCCGGCGCCGGAGGCTTCGGCAAGCGCGCAATCGCGTGCCAGATCGCGCGGATACCTGTCGAGATCTTCCGATGGTCCGAACTGCATGGGATTTACAAAAATACTTACGACGGTCTCGCCGCACTCTTTTACGCTGCGGCGCATCAAATCGAGATGCCCTTCATGAAAATAACCCATAGTAGGAACAAACCCGACCGTTTTACCGTCCCCTGCAAATTCGGCAACTAAACGCCTGATTTCTGATATGGTATTAACAACTTTTATTTTTTTCATAAAACTACCCGCATTCTTTTTTATTATATTATACCGCCTTTTAAAACAAAGCGGCCGTCAACTTACGGACCCGCCAGGAAAAACGCCTTTTCTTACGGCATCGAGATAATCGTTGACGCCTTTTTTAATCGTTTTATCAGCATCAGCGAATATTTTAACGAATTTAGGAAGCGGCGAATGCGACATATTCAAAAGATCGTATATAACGAGCACCTGCCCGTCGCAGCCGGAACCGGCGCCTATACCGATAGTTGGAATTCGGGAACGGCCGGTTATTTCAGAAGCGAGCCCTTCTTCGACGCCTTCGATTACCATGGCAAATGCGCCAGAATCGGCTATGGCCATTGCATCACGCATAACGCGCTCACGCGAAGCCGGATTTTTCCCCTGCATTTTATAACCGCCCATTTGATTAACGCGCTGCGGCATCAGCCCTATATGGCCCATCACGGCCACCCCGTTAGAAGTCAAAAACCTTATAGTTTCGGCAATTTCAACGCCTCCTTCGATTTTAACGGCATTAGCGCCGCTTTCTTTCAGAATGCGCCCGGCGTTGAGCATGGCCTCACGGTTCGAAGATTGATAAGATAAAAACGGCATATCGGCTATAATCATGGCGCGTGAAACGCCTTTTTTAACGGCGCGGGAATGGTGAATAATTTCATCCACGCTTACCGGCACGGTATTTTCATATCCCATAATTACGGTTCCGAGCGAATCGCCGACAAGTATAAGATCGCAGCCGCATTCATCGATAAGTTTAGCGAAATAAAAATCATAAGCCGTAAGCATGGTGATTTTACGTTTATCCGTCTTAAATTTATGAAGCATTGACGGCGTTACTTTTTTATCTATCATTTTATCCGATACTGCCTTCCATTTTTACATTTTTTTATTATTATTTATTTATTTTTCATCTTTTCGTTTAAAAAACGAAAATCAGCCGCGCCAAGAATTTTCAATATAGAATCCTGGGCTTCTTTCCAGATATCGTGGATCGGGCATTTACATTGATAGCGGCAATTTATTTCATCGACGCACCCTTCGGAGCTAAGACACTTATTTAATTTCATGGGGCCGTCGATCGCATAAATAACATCTTTTATATTTATTTCACGGGGGTCTTTAGCAAGCGTATATCCGCCCTTAGCGCCTCTAAAAGACTTAACGATGCCCGAACGGCCGAGAGCGTAAAAGATTTTAGCGAGAAAATCACAGGGTATATCCGTATGGGCGGCAATTTCCTTAAGCTGCATTTTTCCGGTTTTCGAGCCAGTATAATTGGCGGTCAGATCAAGAACCGCTCTAATAGCATACTCCGCGCCTCTTGTAAGCTGCATAAGACCAACTCCATTTTTAAAATACTGAATACGATGATAATATAACAAAAATAGTCATAAATGTCAAATAAGGCACCGTTTAGAATTTATAAACCATCAAACCGAATTCTTATGTATAAACGACCTCATATCTTTTTTCAAACGTTCGACTTCGCTTTCAAGCCTTTTAAAAGCTTCGCCGGCGGCCCCGAAATTTTCGCTCATCGCCAGAAGTTCAATTGCGCCGACCGCTTCAGATGCATTAGACGCATGAAAATTTTTCACCGAACCTTTCAACATGTGCGCCGCCTTTTTAAGAGCTTTCGCATCATAAGCGACGACGGCCGATTCTATATCTTCCACATACGAAGAAACGTTATTTAAAAAAAGCTCAACAAGTTCGACGGCAAAACACATATCGTTTTTCTGGCTCGCTAAAAATAAATTTTCATCGAAAGCCGGGCGTGAATATTTTTCATAATTGGCGGTAAAAAGATTCTGATTCGAATTACAGCTCGAAAATATTTTATTTATTATTTTAAAAAGCTCCTCCATTTCAATAGGCTTTGAAATATATTCATCCATACCACATTCCATACATTTTTCCCGGTCGCTTTTCATAGCAAGAGCGGTCATGGCCACGATCGGAATATGCTTACCCGTGCATTTTTCAAGTTCCCGAATTTTGAGCGCGGCTTCGGTACCGTCCATTTCAGGCATCTGAACATCCATAAATATTAAATCGAACCCTCCGGAATTAAATTTTTCAAGCGCCTCCAGGCCGTCATGCGCTACCGTTACAGAGTGCCCGTGCATTTCAAGTATTTTTCCAGCTATTTTCTGATTGACTATTTCGTCCTCGGCGAGTAATATATTAAGCCTTTGTTTATTTTCGCGTATTGAATGCTGGGTTATTAATTTAGACGGCCCGTGCTGTGTTTCATCTAAAATCATAAGAATAGCTTCTTCAAGTTCGCTTACAACGACGGGCTTTATGAGATAAGCGGAAATGCCGAGTTTTACGCTCTGCTCTATATCGCCGCGAAGCCCCGCGCTCGGCATTATAATTATTTTAACTTTTTTAAGCTCTTTTATGCGCCTTACGCGAGAAGCGAATTCCCATCCGTCCATTTCAGGCATATTAACGTCTATTATCATAATATCGAACGGACGGCTGCTTTTAATCGAATCGTTTATCGCCTCGAACGCGGCGGCGGCGCCCGGTACGCTGTAAGTTTGCATACGCCAGCTTTTAAGAGTTTCTTCGAGTATCCTGCGATTCGTGGAATTATCATCGACTATAAGAACGCGCCTCGATGCAAGCGCTTCAAAATCAGCAAGCGCGATGCGCCTGCAGTTCGGACTGATATCAAAAGCAGCGGTAAAATGAAATAAGCTCCCGTGCCCCGGTTCACTTTCCACCCATATTTTACCGCCCATCAATTCTATCAATTGCCTGCTTATGCTTAAACCAAGTCCCGTTCCTTCATATTTACGCGTTATAGAAGAATCGGCCTGCGTAAAAGCCTCGAATATTTTTTTATGTTTTTCAGGCGGTATTCCAATGCCGGTATCGGAAACGCAAAAATGAAGAATAACTCTTCGTCCGCTTTTAGAATCGATATCGGCATTTATATTAATTTCACCCTTATGAGTAAATTTAATGGCATTAGATAAAAGATTATTTATAATCTGCCTGAAACGGCCTGGATCGCCCGTAAGCGCGTTCGGAACGGCGGGATTGATGCTGACGAACACCTTGATTCCCTTCTGCATCGCCTTATACATAAGCGCTTTTACAGTATGTTCTATAGAGTCGCGAAGAAGAAAATCTATTTTTTCAAGTTCGAGTTTTTTAGCTTCTATTTTTGAAAAATCAAGAATGTCATTGATAAGATTAAGAAGATTATCGGAAGACAATTTTATCATTTCAAGGTACTCGCGCTGAACGGCGTCAAGATCGGTAGCGAATAATAGATGCGACATTCCTACAATGCCGTTCATCGGAGTTCTAATTTCATGGCTCATACTGGCAAGAAACTCACTTTTAGCTTTATTCGCTTCTTCCGCCATAATCCTGGCGGTTTTTAATTCTTCGGTAATTGAAATTTTTTCAGTTATATCCGTAACGACGCTTATAAATCCAGAAACCCGGTTCAGTTCATCTAACTTATAATTCCAATCAGCCTGAACGTCTATAAAGCGCGAATCTTTTCCACAAAATTTAATTACAATAGGCTCCGGACGTTTATCGCCTTTAAGCATGGACAGAAAAAATTTGCGGAATCTGTCCTGATCGTTTTCATGAATAAATTCCCACGCGGGCCGCATTATCACCCCATCACAGTCGCGGCCGATCATATCGCAAAATGAAGAATTCGCGAAAACTATCGAAGCGGAATTATCGAGCTCTATAAGCCCGCTCGGTATGGTTTCTACCAGCGTTTTATAACGCGCTTCGCCTTCCAATATACTAATTTCAGCTCTTTTCATCTCCCTGACGTCGCGCACTATAGTTACCGCCAGACGCCTGCCGTTAAATTCATTTACGCTGCAACTTAATTCGACCGGTATCTTATGCCCGTAACGGTCTATAATGATCATCTCGCGCTCATAACGAGCCTCATTCAAAATGCCTTCAATCAAATTATCGATATTTTTAAATTTTTCCGTTACCGCCAGATCTAAAAGGCTTAATTTCAACAATTCATTTTTAGAATACGAAAGCAATTCACATGCGATATCATTTACATCAACGAACTTCGAAATACGGGGCTCTTTAGAATTTATCTCCCACACGAATATGGCGTCGTGAATACTCTGAAATAAAGTCCTGTAATGTTTTTCACTTTCACGAATGCGCTTTTCGGCGCGATGCTTGTAAAGCGCCATCTGAAGCGCTATGCAAACTTCCCTTTCATCGAAAGGCTTTAAAATATAGCCATACGGCTCGCTGCGCTCGGCGCGCATAAGCGTTTCATCGTTAGAATAAGCGCTGGCATAAACTATAGCCGTATCGAGCTCATCTTTTATTTTCATCGCGGTAGCTATGCCGTCTTCTCCGGCGCCAAGCATTATATCCATTAAAATAAGGTCGGGTTTAATTTGAAGCGCAAGCGAATACGCTTCGGCCCCGTTAGAAGCGATGCCCGCAACCGTATAGCCATAGCTTTCGACCATCTGCTGAAGGTCGCGTGCCACTATTATTTTATCTTCGACTATCAAGATTTTTACCGACATAAAAACTCCAATCTCACCGGTCGCTTACGCCTTAACGCCGGCCGGAAAAAATACGGCGCGTTATCAATCATTATTTTATACTGATAATCACCTGAATGTGATTTCATAACACGCCCCCGGATCGTTTTTTATTAAAACGCGGCCGCCGATTTCTTTAACCAGATCGAAAACGAGGCCTATGCCAAAAGACGCTCTCGAAAGCGGATCGGGTATGTTTTTAAATCCTCTTCCGTCGTCCGAAAGCGCCAATTTATAATCGCCTGAAATTTTATCTTTAGCGAAAAATACGAATATATTGCCTTCCTTCGAACCGTC
This sequence comes from uncultured bacterium, assembly GCA_964421195.1. Lineage (GTDB taxonomy): Bacteria > Muiribacteriota > UBA9980 > UBA9980 > UBA9980 > UBA9980. The sequence continues at coordinate 20,810 of CAYQWL010000019.1, forward strand.
CTCAGGAAATGCATATTTAAGAGAGTTTGTAATTATTTCGTTTACGATGAGACTCAATGCCATGCAGCGTTCGAGATTAAGGCCGGTATATTCGAGCGAATAATGAAAAATGATACGGCGCGATTCATTATAATAGCAGCGTGAAATATGATTTATAATGTCTCGAATGAATTCCGAAAAATCTATTACGGAAAAATTATCCGAACGGTATAATTTTTCGTGAATAAGCGCGATAGAACGTATTCTTCCTGCGGCCTCCCTTATCACTGAAATAGATTCTTCATTTTTAACGTTTTTTAACTGCATATTAAAAAGGCTCGATATAATCTGCAAATTATTTTTTACTCTATGGTGAACCTCTTTAAGCAATATTTCCTTTTCATGAAGAGAATTTTCGAGCTGGCGTTCATATTTTTTCCTTTCGGTAATGTCGTGATAAATCCCCTGAAAAACCTTTATTTCAGGTGAAAGCAAAACGCAGCTCGCGCTGATTTCCACTTCGATAATACGCCCGTCCATGGCCGTCACTTTTTTATAAAACGGCGCTGGTCCGCATTCCTTCAGCACGGAAAAATTTTCAACGTAATTATCTTTTTCTTCGGGCGGATGAAGCATGGAGTAGTGCATGCCGACGATATCTTTTTTTCTGCGTCCGAGCATGGATTCAGCCATAGCGTTAGCGTCGATTATTATTCCGCTTTCGGTTTCTATTATAAAAACCGCTTCGTTCAAAGAACCGAAAAGCGATTTAAATTTATTTTCGGAATAATCGAGTATATTTTCGAATTCTTTTTTTTCAGTAATATCATTTATCGTCGATATAAACGCTTTCCCGCCGCCGTAATCGATGATGCCCGTTTTTACGCCGATAAATTTAGAACGGCCGTTTTTACAGATTATTTCAAGTTCAAGTTCATAACCTTTTAAATAACGGCGATTTTTAAGCGCGGTTTCGAATTGCGGCGCGGAAGCCGCCGTAAGAAAATCAAATATATTTTTTTTTATGACTTCGCCTGCCGAATAACCGGAAATTTTTGAAAAATTATCGTTTGCAAACAAAATCTTTCCGTCACGATGCAAAAGCAGCGCGCCGGGAAATCTTAAAAGCTTTTTTATGTAATTATTCTCTGCCGTAAGCCTGTTATTCATAATTATTATATAACGCGATTCAACGCGGCCGCCGATTAATCACGGATGCGGCAATAATTTAAAAATTCATTAATATTTTACAATGAACGCTTAAACTTAGCGAGCAGATCTTTTAGTTCTATTTTAATTATCACCGGACGGCCATGCGGACAAAAATAAGGATTCGCGCATTTTTGAAGATCTTCTATCATCATGCGCGCCGTCTGCATATTTATTAACTTACCGGCTTTTACAGCGGCTTTACAGGCCATGCGCGCCGCCACTTTATCGCAAAAAACCGGCTCGTCGATCCCGCCGGCTTCCATACCGGCCGATATAATTTCATATATCATATTTTTTTCTTCCGCGCCATCAAGAAAATCGGGAGCGGCTCTTACAACTATGCTTTTTTCTGAAAATATTTCTACGTCAAAGCCATATTTATTAAATAAATGAAAATTTTGTTTGAGCATTTCAAATTCGGAAATTCCAGGCTCATAAATATGCGGGGTAATAAACGATTGAGAAATAAAATCGCCTTTCAAAAGCGCGGCGAGAAATTTTTCATAAAACACCTTTTCGGCCGCAACATGCTGATCGATCAGGAGCAAGCCATCTTCGTCTTCGGCCACTATAAAAGCGTCAAAAGCCTGACCTATTATTTTTTTGATCACAAGTTTACGGTCAGCGGAATTAAAAGAAACACGATCCGCCGGATCATCAAAAAGTACGCGCTGCCCGCTGTCTTCCACATTAACTAAAACATCTTCTACCGGAGGAGCGGAAACGGAATCTGAAATCGATTCAGCGGAAGACGTTTCAATCGGTTCACCCGAAACACACTGCCCGGTTCGAGATTTAAAATAACTATTAAGAATAAAATTAGAATTCTGGACATTGAGCGGACGCTTTGACGTAAAAGACGAATCCGGTCCCGCGCCGGGAAAAACGTTTCCCGCTCCGGAAACGGCCGGAAACGGCCCGGAAGCGGAAGATATATTTCCACGGGGCACGGCCGAAACCGTAACGAGCCCGGATGATACGATTTTCTTCACCGCATCATGAATCTTGAATTCACAGGCAAAAGCGACCTCCGTTTTGGTCGGATGTATATTTACGTCGATATATTTTTGCGGCATGTTTATAAACGCAAAAACTACGGGATATTGTTTGGGCGCCATATAACGCTGATATGCGGCATACACGGCATGCGATATGCTCTTATTTTTAAACGGCCTGCCGTTTACAAAATAATGCTGATATCGCGCGGAAGGCTTTGATACGTGTGGCGGCGACATTAAAATTTTCACGCGCATTTCACCATACTCGCCGAGATTTACGACTTCTTCAACGTTAATAAGACTGCCGGATATTACGCCGGGAAATATAGCGGCAATAGTCTCTTCTACCGGACAGCCGCGCCGCGTTATAAAAATTTCGCGCCCGCCCGAATAAAGCGAAAATTTAATTTCAGGACGGGCGAGCGCGTAACGGGTAACGAAATCGATAATAAGCGAATTTTCATAATTTTCAGATTTAAGAAATTTTTTACGCACCGGAGTGTTATAAAATAAATTTTTTACGCTTATCCTGGTTCCACGCAAAGATGCGGCATTTTGAACGCTTTTTATAATCCCGCCTTCTATTTTAACGCATACGGCCGGAAGGGTAGAATCTATCGAAGAAATTATCTCGCAACGCGATACCGCCGCTATTGACGGAAGCGCCTCGCCTCGAAAACCGTAAGTATTTATTTCGTTAAGATCGCTCGCCGTGGATAATTTTGATGTAGCATGATGTTCGAGAGCCATCAATATATCGTCTCGCGTCATTCCACAGCCATTATCGGAAACGGTAATCGAAGAAAGCCCCGCGCCGCTATATTCTATAACTATTTCATCGGCGCCGGCGTCAATAGAATTTTCGATCATTTCTTTTATGGCGTAGGCGCCCGAAACCACGACTTCACCCGCCGCTATACGGCATATAGTGCCTTCATCGAGTATTTTTATGAGCGCCCTCGATTTTTTAAATTCATCACCGGACATCCACATATTCCTTTTTATTTATATGCAACTTAATTTATCACCATTTATCATCTATGCCGTTATGCCGTTTATTTATTACCAGCGCGTAGTCGGATAAACATCGACGTTATTTAAATTTTTATCCGGAGAATATAAAAAATTAAGCGCGCCAAGAATCGCTATCATAACGCCGTTATCGGTACATAAAATCGGCGGCGGAATAATCGCCGCCGATTTTTTACGTTCAGCAAAACATTTTATGGATTCGCGTATCATCGTATTACAGGCGACTCCGCCTGAAAGAAGAACAGTTTTAGCGCCATACGCTTTTAAAGCCGCGCCCGTTTTTTTTACAAGAACATCGCAAACCGCGGCTGTCATACTGCAGGCAAGATCTTCCACAGAATAATCCGGGTTCAATTTCGTAAAATTAATAACGGCCGTTTTTAAACCGGAAAAAGAAAAATTAAAATTAGCTTCATGTATCATCGGTTTTGGAAATTTATATTTTAACTCACCTTTCAATGATAATTTATCGATAAACGGCCCGCCCGGATAAGGCAGTTTGAGATGCCGCGCCGTTTTATCAAAAAGCTCTCCCGCCGCGTCATCGAGCGTCCCTCCTATAAATTCAAAATCAACCGGCGATTTTAAAACCGCAAGCGAGGAATGGCCGCCGGATATAGTAAGAGCGACGGCTGGATAATCAATTTCAAAGGGAGCGATAAAATTAGCCGCGGTATGAGCTTTTATATGATCGACCGTGATATAAGGCTTTTTATTAGCAATGGCGAGTCCTTTAGCGAACGAATAACCAACGATCAAAGAACCGGTAAGTCCGGGCCCGGCGGTAACGGCTATCAAATCTATATCTCCGGGCGCGGCTTCGGCTTCTGAAAGAGACATTTTAAAAACGGATGCTATATTTTTAAGATGCTCGCGTGAAGCTATTTCTGGAACTATTCCACCATATTCGCCATGAGCCTTTATCTGCGAAGAGATTATATTGGATAAAATAGAAAATTTTCTTGAATTTTCATTATATTTTACCACGGCGACGGAAGTATCGTCGCATGATGTGTCTATACCAAGTATTAACATTTATAAAAACCATCCGTCGTTTCAATTATAACATTATCTGAACTTTTACCTTTTAAAATACATTAAACCTTAACTGATTCAGGTTTTAACGCATAAGTGTCTTTAAGATAAATAGGCTCAAGTTCGAGCAGCCGATTTCGATCGGCCGTTTCACAATATTCTATAAAAGCTTCGAGCGCTCGCGGCCGCACGCTTACAACAATTAATTTATCGTCCCGATACTCTTCCAGTTCTTTATCTTCAAAAAACGACCCGGCGCATTCTTCGACGACTATATAATCAGGTTTCACCACGCAGGCGAGCGTCTTTGACGAAACTACCGTTTCAGCCGCCGCCGAGGCAAATGAAGATTTTATATTACATTTAACATTTTTTATCATACGGCAAAAATATTCGCCTCTAACACCCGGTACTATAACGGCGGCGGTTTTAGTCTTTTTTATTCTGGAAAAAGCATCGAAAGCGAGATAATCGAGCATGGAAATACCGCTTTTTTCAACAATATTAACGGATCCGCAAAGCATAGCATAACTCACGGAAAGCCCCAATTTTATTCCCGTAAACGAACCTGGCCCGGTAAACGCCATAATTGCACCGATATCATTAAAATTAATATCACAAACGTTAAAAGCCGATTCGATTATTCGATCTATTTTAAAAGCATTACGCTTTTTTTCAAAATATTCACAATGAAATTCAACACGGCGCCCTTTAAACAAAGTAATTGTTAATTTTTCAAATACCGTGTTAATCAAAAGCCTGTACGGCTCTTTTTTCTCCGCGACAATACCTTTTTTTTTCATAAACGCACCGTTTTTCTCCCGTTTGCGCGGCCGATTCGCCGCACCCATGCATCGATCCACATATTACATCAACAATAATAAAAAACAATTTTTCAATTTTCGGCTTTAAACATAACATTAACATATAATGCCACTATATGTTATAACAAAAAGCGGTGATAAGTCAACCATTCTTTACTAAAATTCAAAAAAACACTTTCGTGATCAGAATATAAATAAAACTCAGGGTAGTTGACATTTAAAAGATAATATTATAAAATAAGCTGAAGTTTACTATTAATGTTATATAAGTGCATTTATATAATACAAAACAAAAAATATACAATACGATATGCATTACAGTGAATAAAACAGTAAATAAAAATAATAATAAATGGCATAAAAATAATCTAAAAAAGAAAAGAGCGTCAAACCTTTCATGAACGATACAACGAACGCTTCGATGTCTGAAACCGTAACGGAAAGCGGCTGCGGCAGGCGTATCAATATTTTATTCATAATAAACGACCTGAAAATAGGCGGCGCAGAAAAAATGATGCTATACCTGATTTCGGGCCTTGACAGGCGTATTTACAATCCTATCGTATGCACTCTCATCGACCGGGGCGAGTACAGAAATTATTTAAAAACGTATAACATCGAATATCATACGCTCAATATGACCGGTTATCATAAAACGCCGTTCGCATTAATTAAATTAATTAAAATAATCAAACGTCATGAAATCGTCATAATACACTCATACCTTTTTTATTCCGATCTTATGGCCCGCGCCGCGGGCTTTTTAGCGCGCGTGCCGGTCGTAATAACCTCGATGCGTAATATCGATCTATGGCGAAAACCCTGGCATATTTTCATCGATTCTCTTACTTTTGGACTGTCTTCGGCTATCATCTCAAATTCGCTCGCGGGTGCTTCACGGCTTTCTAATATTGAAAAAATTCCCGCTGATAGAATAAAAGTAGTATATAATGCGATCAAACTCGATGAATACGCTCAATCCGCTTCTTATTCAAAAAAAGAATTCAAAAAATCGATAGGCGCGGACGAAAACGATTTAATAATAGTTACCGTAGCCCGTCTTGAAGAACAAAAAGACCATTTCAGCCTGCTGAGAGCGGCAAAGCTTACACTCGATAAGTTAAAAAAACGTACCGCGCAAAAAAATTCAACCGAGAAAACACGTAAAATTAAATTTATTTTAGCAGGCGGCGGGGCGCTTATCGAAGATTTAAAAAAAGCAGCTAAAAAACTTGAAATAGCTGACAGCGTAATTTTTTTAGGAACAAGAACCGACATCAAAGAAATTCTTCATTCGGCCGATATTTTTTTATTGACGTCCATATACGAGGGCATACCCAACGCAATACTCGAAGCTCAATCCTGCATGGTTCCAGTAATCGCCACTGATGTAGGCGGAGTTTCAGAAATAATAACGGACAACCATAACGGCATTTTATGCAACCCCCGCGACATCGAAACCATATCCGAAAAAATAATCCATTTAATCGCCAATCCTCGCTTCGCTGAAAACATAGCCCATAACGCTTTCCAGCGACTTAAATCAAAATTTTCCTGTGAAAGCCTGATTTCAAAAACCTGCGCCATTTATAAAAATCTTTTAATACAACACTCGCCGCATACGGCGGCGGATTTTTTTGACGCCGAAGAATTCAGAGTCAAATTGAATATTCTTTATGTTATAACATCTTCCGATACTGGCGGCGCGCAAAAACATCTTCTAAGCCTGGTAAAACATTTCGTTTCAGGAAACCATCAACTCAAAGTGGCCTGCGCCCCCGGTGAGCCTTTAGTATCGGAACTTAAAAAAATCGGAGTAATGCCTCATATTTTAAAAAACCTTCAAAAATCAATCAATCCGATTAAAGATATTTTTACCTTTTACGATATCTGTAAATTACTTATAGAAAATAATTTTCATATAATACATTGTCACTCCACGAAAGCAGGGATTTTAGGCCGCCTTGCAGCTTTTTTCGCCGGCGTACCCGTAAAAATATTTACGGCGCATGGTTTTGTTTTTCACGACTCCATGAATCCCGTTAAAAAATATTTATGCGTTCTCGCCGAAAAAATAGGCGCCGTATTCAGCGACGCAATAATTACCGTTTCACGCGCCGATTACCTGAAGGCCAGAAAATATAAAATCATCGACGAAAAAAAAATAAAATTGATACCTAACGGCATAAATCCAGAAGCTTATGAACAATTCTCGAATTTAACGGATGAATCCAGAAAAGCGCTTCGCGCCAGATACGGCTTTTGCGAAAAAGACCTGTTAATTGGAAGCGTCGGAAGACTCGTTTATGAAAAATCTTACAGTACGGCTATAACCGCTTTCGCCGCGCTATTAAAAACTTTTCCCGACGCCGTATTAGTAATCGCCGGCGAAGGCTATGAACGCCGGGCGCTTGAAATTCTGGCGCAAAAACTCGGCATAGAAAACAGGATAAAATTAATAGGCGCCATAGAATCTCCTGAAGAAATATATTCAATAATCGACATATTTTTTTTATCTTCGATTAAAGAAGGCATGCCGTATTCACTGCTCGAAGCCGCCTGTTTCGCTCTGCCATGCGTATGTTCCGACGCCGGCGGCATCGGCGAAATCATACGCAGCGATAAAACCGGAATTTTATGCCGAAGCGGATCAGCAGGCGAATTTCATGACGCACTTTCTAAAATGATTTCTCTTAGTTCGCGGGAACGGCGGAGCCTTGGAACCACCCTTAAATTTAAGGTAACCGCGGAATACGCCGAAAAACGAATGCTCGAAAACACAGAGCACTGTTATATAGAACTTGCAGCCCGGAAGGGGTTGTTTTAATTGATCAACTGGAGAAAAAGCCTTTACGTAATTCTCGATTCAATTTTTTTAAACGCCGCCACCATAACTACTTTTTATTTAAGATACGGCGGCGAAGTACCGCAGGTTAATTATCAGGCCTATATAGACATATCTTTAATAACGACTATCATCGGAATAGCGAGCCTTTATTTTAATAATTTATATGACTATGACCGTAAAAACAGTTATATCGATATATTGTACTCGGTCGCGCGAGCCGTCGTAATAGGCATAATAATAATGGTCGCCTTTATATTTTATGCGCGTTCATTCGCTTTCCCGCGCACGGTAATAATGCTTTCCATAATAGTCAACATCGTATTTTTATGCGCGTGGCGTTTTTTTGAAAAAGCCTTTGCCGCCCGTGAACTTTCACCATTAAAAACGCTCATAGTAGGAACGTCCAGCGAAGGAATACTCATAAAAAACGATATAGAAACATATTCAAACAATATGCATGAAATTGCCGGCTACCTCGATGATACTCCGGAAAACGGAATGACGGTTCTCGGAGGATTTTCCGACATAGAAAAAGTAATAGAAGAAAATAAAATCGATTTAGTCATAGTCAGTTCCGAAAAGATAAGCCTGTCAAAACTTATCGACCTTATTTTTAGATGCGACGGCGTAAACGTAAAAGTCGCCATACTTCCTAATTTATACGAAATCGTCATTGGCCGCGTCGATATCAAACAAATTGCCGGAATACCGCTTCTCGAAGTAAATTTTGGAGCATACGACAAATTATACGAGCGGCTCAAAAATATATTCGATTTCAGTTTTGCGATAGCCGGCCTTATAGCGCTTTCGCCTTTTTTTATAATAGTGCCGTTATTAATCAAATTAGAATCTAACGGGCCGGCGATTTACAGCCAGACACGCGTCGGCCGAAATGAAAAAGAATTTAAAATCTTCAAGTTTAGAACCATGGTAAAAGATGCCGAAGCCGGAACCGGACCGGTGCTTTCAAGCGGCCCCGCCGACGGCCGGGTCACCGCGCTCGGACGTTTTTTAAGAAAATACCATATCGATGAATTTCCGCAATTAATCAACGTTATTAAAGGCGAAATGAGCGTGGTCGGGCCGAGGCCGGAAAGACCGCATTTTGTAGAACGTTTCTGCAAAATGCTTCCGGTCTATTCAAAACGCTTTTTAGTTAAACCCGGAATAACCGGACTCGCGCAGGTACATGGTCGATATGATTCTAATTTTGAGCATAAATTAAGATACGATCTGGCTTATATAAATAACATGAGTCTTCTGCTTGATTTCAAAATAATAATATTAACAATTTATTCTAACTTTATAAAACAGCCGAAGAACGTCAATTCATAAGACGGAGCTTCGAACGCGCAATAATCTGGAGGAACTAAATGTTTAAAAATATCATGAATTATTTCAAAGGCGCTAAAAACGACGAAACATCTCAAAATGAAAAAAATGACATTGCCGCGAATGAAACTATAAATAATATGCCTGTCGAAAATAATTTAAACGATGGAGAAAACATAACGGAGGAATCCGAAAAGAAAAAAAATACCGAAAACGGAACAGACGGCTCTAAAAGCATTGAAGAAACGGCGCTTTCAAATACTTCAGTCATAGTCGAAGCCGCCGAAAACATCGTCAATACTGAAGACTGCTCCGGATTTTCAGAAAAAAACACCGGAAAATCGTGGTTTGCCCATCTCAAAGAAAGGCTCTCTAAAACAAAAAACAGTTTCGCGAGAAAATTAGGCGAGCTATTCGGCGATAGAATGGTTATCGATCCCGAAAAACTCGAACGCCTTGAAGAAATACTTATAGAAGCGGATATCGGAGTTAAAACCACTCAAAAAATAATTAACGCCATGCAAGAAAAACTCGACACCGTAAAAGAAAAAAACATGGATGAACTATTTGAACTTCTCGAACAAATAATATCAGAACTGATAAAACAAGATAAATCCGCCCTCGACATCAACCGCGATGGAATGTCAGTAATACTTGTAGTCGGAGTCAATGGAGCGGGGAAAACCACTACCATAGGAAAAATCGCATCAAATTTAGTTAAAGACGGCAAAAAAGTTATGATAGTGGCAGGCGATACCTTCAGAGCGGGCGCCATAGAACAGGCTGAGATATGGGCGCGCCGCACGGGAATTCCGATAGTTAAAGCCCAGCCCGATTCAGATCCGGCCGCAGTGGTATTCGACGCGCTTAAAGCCGGAAAAGCGAGAAAAATAGACGTACTTCTAATAGATACGGCGGGAAGGCTTCATACAAAATATAACCTGATGGAAGAACTTAAAAAAATTAAAAAAATTATCAATCGTGAAATTCCAGACGCGCCGCATGAAATATTACAGGTGCTCGACGGAACCACCGGCCAGAATGCCCTCATTCAGGCTAAAACTTTCAACGAAGCGCTGAACGGTATTACGAGCATAGCGCTTACCAAGCTTGACGGAACCGCGAAAGGCGGCATCGTTATATCAATCGCAGAAGAACTCGGCATTCCTATAAAATTAATCGGCATAGGCGAAGCGATCGACGATCTAAAACCTTTCAATGGCGCTGATTTTGTAAAAGCCATATTCGGGCGTTAAATTTAACGCGCGAAATTATGCTATAGCGCCATCCGTTTTATTTAAGGAGGAAATAATGCATAAAGAAGCAATGTTAAAGATAATCAACGACCGCTCACAGGCGCGCAAAAAGAAATTAGCCGATGCGCTTGGCGAGATCGCGACGGAAGACGCGCTTGGCGGACTTTATCAACTGCTTGGCGACCGTTCTGAATTCGTAGTACTTTTCGCCGCGGAACGAATAGGCGATGCCGCGCTCAACGGCGCGCAAATTAATATAAAATTCATAAACGACGCATTCAATAAATTCAAAGATTCTGAATGTATAAAAATGGCCTGCATAAGAGCGCTCGGTTATTCCAGCAATCACATCGCCATAAAATCGCTCGCGGAAGCGTTGCGCGATAATGCGGCGGGCGTTAGATACTATGCGATAGACGCGCTTGTCAGATACGGACTTACCGCATCTTTACCCGTTATTAACCTTTTCACCGAAGAATTTATAGAATGGCCCACGCGCCAGGCCGCCGCGCTTACGCTCACTTTTTTATCAACGCTTAAAGGCTCTGAAGTAGAAATAACTTTAAAAAACGTTTTAACCATTAAATCTGAAAATATTAAATTTTCCGTCGTACGCGCCTTCAACGAAACCGGTAATGTTACTTTAGCCGAAAAAATAAAAGAATTCTTAAAAATAGACACACTCGAAGACCGTTATGAAATAAGAAAAATGATAAAAAGCGTCAGTAAAAAAGAAGAGATGGAACAATTAATCAAACAACTGACCATGCTTAATCAACAGACATGCCTCGATCTGGTAATGACGCTTAAAAATACTAAAAATCCCGACGAAGCAAAAGACTCACTCACAAAACTTCTTCACGCAGGCGACGACAAAAGAATTAAAGCCATTATTCTCAGAATAATAGGATTATCAAAAGCCCGGTTCAGCGTGCCTATTCTCGCCGAATGCATCAAGGACCCTGACAAACGAGTACGCGCTAACGCCATAGAATCTCTTGCTGAACTCGGCGATGAATCGGTAATAGAAATGATAAAACCGGCTCTCAACGATTTTGACAACCGCGTTAAAGCCAACGCCGCCAAAGGCTTATGGAAACTCGGCGGCGCCCGTTCTCTTCAGATACTTCGCGATATGCTCACCAATAACGATAAGTGGATGCGCGCCTCCGCCGCTTACGCGCTCGGTGAAATAGGCGTAATCCAGGTCGGAGAAATTTTACAGGCGGCGATAAACGACCATGATAACGATGTAAAAGTAAATGTAATAAAAGCGCTCGGCAAAATCAGCGATATAAATTCAATACAGATCCTTTGCGATATAACGCAAAACAAAAGCGAAGACTGGATCGTGCGCAAAACATCAATAGTGGCGCTCGCCAGTTCCACCTCTGAAGAAGCTCATCAATTTTTGTTAATACAAAAAGATAATGAAACCGAAACTAAATTATATCGTGAAACTATATCAGTAATTATAGATGAACTCTTTGATAAAAAATATATAGATTCACTTAAAAACCGCGGCCATACGCCTTATGAAACCTCACAACCCGAAGACGACAGCGATAATTTCAATAACGGCGGCCCGTCAGAAAATACATCCAGACCCGATAGCGGCGGCGGCAGTGAAAATCAAAAAAAGCCGGTGATAGAATAATATGAAAGCTAAAAATTATAAAAATTTAATTTTTAAATCAATCCCGTTTTTTTTCGCCTTACTATCCGCCGTATTTATCTTTTCTTCAAACAAGGCTTTAGCGCTTGACTTCGAAACATACTCCCGCAGAAGTAAATACCTTTCTTTCTTAGGCCAAACCCTGCCTTCAAACAATATAACCTCGCTTTACGCCGACACGGAAGACGATAAATCTATATTCATCGGAACTGATAAAGGCCTATGCAAATACAACGGCAGATACTTCCGTACCTACGGCAAAGACGCAGGACACTACCGCAGCGCTCCGGCTGGCGAAAATATCAACTATGTCCTTTCGACAAGTTCAGAAATTTTCATAGCCACCGATTCCGGACTTTCACGTTATAATAAAATACTATCGCAATGGACCCATTTCGAACAGGGCGATGACAACACGACCACTCCAACCAATTACATTCAATGCCTTTATTTTATCGACCCTTTTTTATATGTTGGAACATGGGGCTCAGGAGTCAGCGTTTATAACGTAAAGCTGAATAAATGGAAACATTATACTTCTAAATCCGGACTCGACGGTAAATATATATCAGCTATAGCTTATGATAACATAAAAAACCAGTTATGGTTCGCCACTTACGATAGTGGATTATATCTATTTACCGATGAACGATTTACGGGAATAAACGCCCGAACTTCAGAGCTGGCATCAAATAAAATTAACTGTCTTGCCGCTTCAGCCGGTAAACTTTATATTGGTACGCCCGAAGGTCTTTCAGTGTATGACGGCAGTAAATTTAAAACGCTTACAAAAGAAAACGGACTCGACTCAAACGT
>CAYQWL010000020.1:0-4237 GCA_964421195.1 uncultured bacterium
AATAATTTTACCCTGTTTTTAATATTTTTGACCTTTTTAGAGTGGACTCATATATAAATATTATAATTTTTACGGGTGTAAGTTTAACTGAAAAGCCCTGTTTCTGTTTCTGATTGAGGATTATTGAAACATTTTATGGCCGGGCCGCAGCGGATTATAGCTCCGTTTTCTATTACGGCGAGATTTTTACAAAGCGCGAGAACTTCGTTTTTATCATGTGTTACGAGCATTAAAGTAATTTTTTCGTCTTCGCATAGATGCTTTAATTCGTTAATTATCAGGGAACGATTTACGCTGTCGAGTGAATAAAAAGGCTCGTCTAAAAAAAGTAATTCTGGTTTGAGTGCAAGCACCCGCGCCAGGCAGACCCGCCGCGCCTGGCCGCCGGATATTTCTCGTGAACCCGCGTGCGCTATGGAGTTTATATTCATTTTTTCGATAATTTCATTAACCGTTTTTTTTATATATTTATCATCGGCTTTATTAATTCGCAGCCCTATGGCGATGTTTTCATAAACACTGCAATTAAAAAGCGGGGCGTCCTGAAATAAAATTGCGGTTTTATTTAATGATCTGGCCCGTGAACCGTTCGAACGGCCGTTTAACTTTTCGCCGAAAATTTCAATTCGCCCGTTAAAATCTTTTTGAAGTCCGGCGCAGATTTTTAAAATTGTCGATTTTCCGGAACCGCTGCGGCCGAATAAAGCGAGATTAGTTCCTTTATCGATAAAAAGTTTTTCGATCGATAACGTGAATCTGGTTCTGCCGGAATCCGGAGGATATTGGAAGTAAAGATTGCTTATATCAAGTATTTTCATAAAAAATATTAAAATTTAATTTATTTTTTCACTTTTTTTTCGGGTCCAAATGCGCTGGCGGCGTAGTTAATTATAAAAGTTAGCGCAAGAAGGATTATCGCGAATGCCAGAGCTCTTTCGTAATTGCCGACACGGGTTTCTGAAACTATGGCGGTCGTTAAAACGCGCGTTTCATTCAGTATATTGCCGCCGACCATTATAACCGCTCCTAATTCGGATATTACACTACCAAAAGCCGCCATGACGATTACGATAAGTGATTTTTTTATTTCCCGCGCCATGTAATATGACTTTTGAAATATTCCGGCTCCGAAAGAATCAAGCTGGAGTTTGAGCGATTCTGGTATTTCTTCACAGGCCGCTATTGTGAGGCCGCATGAAACTGGAAGCGCTATTATCAGTTGACTTATTAATATCGCCGTTTTAGTATATAAAAGATCCAGCCCTCCCAGAACGCCGCATCGTCCAAGAAGAATGGCCACGACAAGCCCGACTACTACCGGAGGCAGTCCCATTCCTGCATTGATAGCTGAAATCAGCGTTCGCCGGCCGTAAAAGTCCTTCAGAGCTATGATTAATCCCGCCGGCACACCCGCGCCGAAGGCAAGCACGGTCGAAACGGCCGACAGGACGAGCGTAAGCCTGGTAACTTCTATCAGGTAATCATCGAAGCTTATTATTAATTCAAGACATTTGATAAAAGCAGAAATTATTATATCCATCGCGCATAAAATTAACATATAATGAAAATAATGTCAATATTAACTATATTTTTATAAATTGACAAATATATTGAGAATAATATATAATATATATAAATTAAATTAATTAAGATGGCGGAGGGCGAAGTTTTGAATTCTTATGAAATCATTAAATATATAGCTGATTCCAGGCGTGAGACGCCGGTTAAAGTATATGTGCGCGGCGATTTTACAGAAGAAATTTTTTTGGAACTTGAATATTACGGCGATAATACTTGCGGGGTTATTTTTTGTGATTATCACGAGTTTAGATCATTTTATGAAAAAAATAAACGTCTTATAAAAAAATATCGTATAGAAAACAGCCGACGTAATTCCGCGATCCCGATGGCCGATCTTTTAAAATATAATGCCCGTATTGAACCGGGCGCCTTAATCCGAGAGCATGTTGAGATCGGCGATAACGCGGTTATAATGATGGGTGCGGTTATTAATATCGGCGCGGTTATAGGCGAAAAGACCATGATCGATATGAATACGGTAATAGGCGGCAGGGCCGTTATCGGTAACAATTGTCATATCGGCGCCGGTGCGGTTGTAGCAGGCGTTATTGAACCGCCGAGCGCTCAAAGCGTAATTATCGAAGACGATGTTCTTCTTGGCGCCAACGCGGTTATTCTTGAAGGCGTAAAAATAGGCAGGGGCTCTATAATCGCCGCGGGCTCGGTAGTGCTTTCCGACGTGGAACCTTATTCGGTTATAGCCGGCGTCCCCGGAAAACTTATAAAAAAAGTTGACGATAAAACTCGTGAAAAAACAAAGCTAATCGACGAATTAAGAAAGCTTTGATTAAATCGAAAGAAGAGTCTATGAAAATAATCGTTCATAAATACGGCGGCAGTTCGGTCGCCGATACTCAAAAAATAATGAATGTTGCCCGTAAAATATCGTCTAAACTCGATTCCGCCGTTAAAATAGTGGTCGTGGTTTCCGCAATGGGAAAAACTACCGATGGCCTGTTCAGGCTGGCAAAACAGATTAATCCCGAACCGTCTCCACGGGAGCTCGATATGCTTTTAACTACAGGCGAGCAGGTTACGGCTTCGCTTTTATCGATGGCGCTGCATAATTTTGGAATAAAAAGCGTTTCGCTTAATGCTTATCAGGCTGGTATCATTACTACGGACGAATTTAATGAGGCGCGAATTAAAAATTTTAAAAAAGATAAACTTTTTAAATTTCTTGAATCAAATCAGGTTCTTGTAGTTACCGGATTTCAGGGTATTACCGAAGACGGCGAACTTACCACTCTGGGCCGGGGAGGTTCGGATACTTCAGCTGTAGCGCTGGCGGCGGCTTTAAAAGCCGATTGTGAAATTTACAGCGATGTCGATGGAGTATATACTACCGATCCCAGAATACATCCGCGCGCTAAAAAAATAAAATATATTACTTATGATGAAATGCTCGAACTCGCGGGATGCGGGGCGAAAGTGCTTCACTCCCGCTGCGTTGAGATAGCTAAAAAGCATCGCATTAATATTTATTGCGCTTCGACATTTACCGATTCGGAGGGAAGTTACGTGGTTGAAAATACTATCGATCAGCCGGCAGTGACCGGTTTAAGCGTTATGGAAAATCAGACGCAGGTTACTATAAGTAATCTTGAACTCGATTATTCCATAGTCAGAACTATTTTTGAAGACGCTTCAAGGGAGCGTCTCAACGTCGATATGATATCGATAATAAATACTGACGATAAGCTTAATATTTCTTTTACTATTATTGAAGAGAAAAAAAAGCACATAGATGTTTCACTTAAAAAATTGTTGAATCATTTAAAAGGCTGGAACGTAACTTATCATTCCGGTTATGTTAAATTATCGGTAATCGGCATCGGTATGAAATCGTCCTGCGGTGTCGCAACAAGGTTTTTCGGAGCGCTCGGTGATGCGCCCATAAGATTGGTTACGACTTCTGAGATAAAAATATCGTGTCTTATAGAAGAAAAATATAAAGAAAAGGCGATTCAATCGCTCGTTACGGAATTTAATCTTTAGCGGCGGTAAAAATTAAAATAGAAAAATCGGTGATGAATGATTATAAATGAAAGTTTAAAAGATTTAATAGCGCTTGCGTGCGAAAAATATTCGACGCCGCTTTATGTTTATATTCCGCGTTTGATTGAAGAAAATATCAGACAGGTTTTTTCAATGTTTAAGGGAGTGGATTTTAATCCGGGATTTGCGGTAAAAGCTAATTATAATCCTGTGCTGCTTGAAATAATTCGCCGCAGCGGATTTGGCATGGACGTTATAACGCCGTGTGAACTTGCTTCGGCATTAGAAGCGGGAACTTCGCCTGAAAATATAGTCGTGAACGGCTGTGGAAAAACATTTCAGCAGATGCGTATTTTTCTCGAAGCGCGAGTCGGCGCTGTAAATATAGATTCGATTGAAGAACTTGAAATGTGGAAGTTCGTTCTTGCCGAAAATAGTTATCGGCCGGATTTTTTTGTCAGGCTTAACTCTGAAGTGGATGCGATGACGCATCCATTCATTTCAACCGGGCTAAAAAAGCATAAATTTGGCGTTCCATTAAAATTGCTTGATGATTTTTTTAAAGCGGCTCAGGATGCGAAAATAAAAATATGCGGATTTCATATACATATAGGTTCTCAGATTACTGAAGTATCGCCATACTATGAAGCTTTATCGC
>CAYQWL010000020.1:4247-30542 GCA_964421195.1 uncultured bacterium
CAAAAAAGAAGTTCAAATTGTTAAAATTGCAAATCATTCAAAATTAAAAAAATCAATATAGGCGGAGGCTGGGGAATAGATTATACCGGAGAAAAACTTGATCTTGAAGAATACCGGCGCAGAGTGGTGCCGCTTTTAAAAGATTTTATAGTCAGTTGCGAACTGGGCCGCTTTATAATAGCTGAATCCGGTCTTTATATAACCCGCGTGGTTACGGTGAAAAATAATGGATATAAAAATTTCGTGATTACCGACGGCGGTATGAATCATTTATTAAGACCGGCTATGTATGGGGCTATACACGAATTCGAGATTATCGGAAAGACGAACGATAAATTTGAAACTAATTATGATATTGTAGGGCCGCTCTGTGAAACCGGAGATATTTTATATAAAAATCATGACGGCAATCTTCCAGTGCCGGGTTCTTTAATTGCCTTTAAAAATGCCGGCGCTTACGGCTTTTCAATGTCGAGTAATTATAATTCGACTTTAAGGCCGGCGGAGGTTATTATCGATAATGATTATGGAGTAAAGCTAATTAGAAAAGCGGAAACGCTCGATGAATTTTTCAGGCCGGTGAGATCGTGAGCCTTACTCCTCTTGAATTAAGAAGAACGCTGCACTGTAGCGCCGAGCCTTCATTTAAAGAATTTGAAACTACGCGTATTATTTATGAAAATTTATCAGCTCTTTCTTTAAAAAATGGAATATTTAAAATTAAAAGGCCTTTTCCAAGCGGATTGATAGCTGAATATAAATCCGGGCCTGATTTTAACGGCCCTTTTGTTTTATTGCGGGCCGATATAGACGCTCTGCCGATGTTTGAAAATACGGCTTATGAATTTAGCTCTAATAACGGATTTATGCATGCCTGCGGTCATGACGTTCATACGGCGGTGCTTTATGGATTTATAAAATACGTCGTGGAAAACGGTATAAATAAAAACTTTATTTTCTTTTTTCAACCCGCCGAAGAAACGGGCGGCGGAGCAGGCGCTTTTCTTGATGCCGCCGTATTCGATTGTTATAATATATCGTCGGCTTACGCGTTGCATGTTACCGATGAATATGAAGAAGGCGCAATCGCTTCAGCGCCGGGAACGCTTTTTGCTTCCGCGCGCGAAGTTGATATTGAAATTATCGGAAGGGCCGCTCATATTGCTTCATCTTCACTCGGTATAGACGCCTTGAAAGCTTCGCGCATTTTTTTCGATAAAACGGAAAAAATTCTTTTAGAATATGGCGATTCATTGATATTTGGCGCCGGTAAATTTTCGGCCGGCGAGGTGAGAAACGTGGTCAGCGCTTATGCGCGTATAGAAGGCAGCATACGCGCCCTCACAGCCGCCTGCTCAGATAGTTTTTACGAAAAATTAGACGATGCGCTCGCTGAAATAAAACGTGATATGAAAATAAGTTATACCATTGCGAATGGTTCTTATTATCCTGAAGTCAGAGTCGATAGAATGTTATATGAAAAAGCCCGAATTAAACTTGCGGGCAAATATAATTTTATTGAATGCGCTCATAAATTCACGGGTGAAGATTTTGGTTTTATAGCGCGGCGCTATCCTGCTTTTATGTTCTGGCTTGGATGCCGTAAAGCAGGAGAAGAAATATACGGCCTTCATAACCCGTGCTTTCTTCCTCCCGAATCGCTTATAGATAAAGGCATAGCGGTGCTTATCGATCTTCTTTTATGATTATATTATATTTTATTTTAATGATTTATATAATATTATTTAATAATCAAAATCGGGAAATTCATTTACAGGCATTTTAAAAGCGTTTTTTGGACGAATGAAATATGAATCGTCAATAGGGCCAAAAATTGTATTTTTAATCAGTATTTCTTCGCTGTCTTTATTTTTTTCGATTACAGTTATTTTTTGTGGAATATTTTCTTTTGAAAAAAAGTAGCTTACGACTTTATTTCCGTCTTTACGAGCTATTTCAAAGCAATAATCGCCCTGAGCAAGAGAAGTTTTATTGATTATATGCGATTGACGGTCCGTTAAAAATCTGTTTATAAAATTTCCGTCCGTAATTTTTGAACCGTGTTTTAAATTGCGCTTTAATTCCATTATCATGTTGGTTTTTGGAAAAAAAATCCAGCCGTCGTCTTTTACGCTGGTGATTATCATTTCCATGCCGTTAGGCAGATTTGTTTCCACGCGTACGTTTTGCGTGTCTTTAACCATTATTCTGGCCCGTTTTACTGACGTTTCTGTTGAATCTCGCTCCGCGCTTTCTATATCGAATGTAACTGAACCTGTTAATTTTTCGGCCAGCGTATAAAATTCCGTTTCTACGCTCGAAAGTTCGGGCCCGCCGGCAATCGATATTTCATTAGAATTTTGCTCGATTTTTTCGACGATTATTATTTCATCTGTATTACTGGCTGCCGCCGGAAAGTATGATAAAAAAAACAGGGCCGCCGATAATACGGCGGTTGAATATTTAAAGATCCGGTTTATCGTTTTTAAATTCGACATCGGGTGTTACCTCGCGTTTTAAATTTAGCGCGCAAAAAATAAATGATAACTTTAAAAAGATTAATTGCATAAATAAAATAAATTTGCGCGATAGAAAAGAATTTTTATAAAAAATACAATACGATAAATATATTATACTATATTTTAATATATGTCAATTATTAATTAAATAAAATAATCGGATCCGGGTATATCGTCTATTGTTTTAAATACCTGTCCGAGTTTGCCATTCGTTCGATTATCGCCGGATGCGTTGCGAAGAAAAAATAGTTGAATCTATCGATAGATGCGGTGGATAAATTTTTTTTAGCGAGCTGGATTAATAATTTTTTCTGGTTATTAACGGCTTCGGAAGAATCATAGCCTGTGATAGATTTTTTTTTATAATCGATCACCGCCTTTAGCGCGAAATTATCGGCTGCCCGTTCAAAAGTACGGCTTATATAATTTTGCGCGGGAAGAGAAAAAAAATAAAGCGCTTGAAATATGATTAAAACTTTAATGACATTATGATTCATAATATCGGCGAGAAAAGAGCCGTCTATTTTTTTTATTCCAGGGATAAAAAGGGTTATATAAAAAAATAACGCGGCTGACGCCGAAGCGATTATTATTCCCCGGAAGACGTGATTATAAAAATAATGGCCGAGCTCATGGGCAAAAATAGCTTCAATTTCGCCGATAGTGTTTGCCTTAAAAAGCGTGTCGCATAAATAAATTTTTTTCCAGGGACCGAAACCGACGAAAAAGGCGTTTGTACGGTTTGAATAACGGCTTTCATCTATTACTTTTATTTCATGAACGTCGATGCCGTAATTAGCCGCTATGGATAAAAGGTTATTTTTCAAGGAACTTTCTTTTAAAGATGTTATATGGTAAAAAAAAGGCGTTATTATAAATTGAATTAATATAATAAAGATAAAAGCGGTTGTTAAAAAGCTTAAAGATAAAATCGCACGCCATTTATTTTGAAAACATGATAATAAGAAGAATATTAAAAGATATATGAAGATAGTTGTAAAAAGATTTATTGCAAATTGCTTGATATAAAGTAATAACCAGTCAGTAATGTTTAAATTTAAAAATCCGAAGCTTTTTTCTTTAAAATAACCGAGCATGAAATGATATGGAAAACATGATATGACGGCCCCTACGTAAAAATCCGTGATTTTTAACGCGGCCGAAAAATATTTATTTTTAAATAAAGCGTTTTTATATTTCGATTCATTTACCGGACCGTATTCACGGGAGCGCGAATGGCGTGAAGATGCCGGACTCAGGCACAATAATATATAAATCGAATAATTAATAAATGAAAAAACCTTTAGTTCATAAGCGGTTATATGATAATTAAGCGCGTTTTTTATATTGATTACGGCGAGGTAATCGGAAGCGCCGCCGTAAAAATCTATATCGGGCGTCATGAAATATCCGGTTCCGTAAAGCGCGAGTCTGATTAAAATATATATAATTGTTATTGAATATATGTAACTCATTCGATATTAATACTCGTATTTCATTACCTTTAATTTTGCGCCCGCGGCGGTGTCGCGAAAGGCGATAAACGGTTCGTTGTTATAACAATCTATACATGTATAAGCCGCCATTCCAGATGAAAGCCCTTTTTCACCGACGCTTCGCCATTCGTCCGTAAAATATTGCATAACCGTTACTCTGTGCGCATGGGCTGCGTCTGTATATACTACGTATGGAATGCCGCTTTCGGAGAATGAAAAGTCGCAGAACAATGCCTCGCCGTCTGAAATGGCGTTTTCCCCGATTTTTTTCCATTCATTGCTTTCATATTTCATAAGGTATATCATGCCTGAATCGCTTTTTGCATACAGCACGTAAGGCGTGGAATTAAATACTTTGAGTTTGAGCAAATGACATGTTTTTTGCATCGGGCCGTCACTTAATTCGATCCATTCATTTTCAACGAATTTATATAATAAAAAACCGGCGGTGTAATTATCGCGCGTTAAAAAATAAAGCGTTTCACCCGCGGCGCATATATTATTAAAATCACATACGGCTTCAACGAGTCCCTGACCGTTGAAGGCGTTCCAGCCCGTTTGCGGTTCGTATCGCATTATCTTCGGACGTGAACCGAAAAGCCAGTCTGAATAAGCTGTATAAACCGCGTTTCCCGCGGTGCAAAATGAAATAAAAGAAGCGTTAGGGCTGCTGAAATTTTCAGCGCCAAGCGGTTTCCATTGATTTCCGTCGAAATTCATTACGGTGATTTTAAATTCCTGCGAAGCGTCTGAATATAATACGCACGGGTTTGAATTGTAGATTTCAAGCTGTATTTCCCTTGCCGCGCCGCGTGAAAAACCTGGTTCGCCGACGAAAGACCAGTGGTTGTTTTCACATTTTATGACGCTCAGTTTATTATCTCTCTGTTCGTCGTTATATGCTGCGTATGTTATTCCATTATGGTTTTTAATGGACAGGTAGCTGGCGGATGCGTCAGATGCCTGATTTTCACCTAATTGAATCCACTGCCCCGCGATATTCAGCGTGAAGGTTTTTACGTTCGAGCGCGAATAAAACGTAAGGTATATTTTTTGATCTATTTCTATACCCGCGCAGGGTTCCGTGACCGAAGAATATTTTCCGATTTTTAAAATTCCGGTGAATACGTTGGTTTCTTCGCCCGTTTCTATGAGCTGTATTGAATGCCCTTTAGTATCGACTGTGGTGGTTACTTTTGCGATTATCGAATTTATTTTTTTGCTTTCGCTTCCAGAACCGGTAACTTTAATATATAAAACCGGATATTTATAAGAAGAAACCGGGCCGTTTATTTTCCTGGTAAAATTTGCGTCTTCGTATATTTCTAATTTATGCGCCGCGAAGTAAAAATCCGGCTGATAATTGAATGTAAAATTATATCCGTAATTAAATGCGAATTGCCTGTTATCGGCCGCTGATGAAAATTTATCGTGAAATTTTTCCGTTAATTCGCCCGTCATGAGCGTTTGCGAATCATTATAATTGAGAGAAAAATCGACCGATTGACAGATATAATTAATTATTTTATAATTTGAATCGATAAAACTGAATCTAAGCTTTTCTTTTTCTATAATTCCGATAAAACCGTCGTAAAAAGTGACTATTGAATTTATAACGCCGAGTTTTTCTTTTGTAAATCCAGATTCCATAAATTTATGGTAAGTTTTATCTAAGGAGAATTTAATTATGGGATTTGCCGATAAATCGGCCGCGTAAACGCTGCCGTAACGGTCGCATGCTACGGCCGACGGTGAGTTAAGAATTCCAGAACCGCCGAGCGAATCGTCGATTGCCATATTTTTTTTATTTACTGAAATGCATTCCGGATTCGAAATATTTCCGGCTGAATCTTTAAGCCATACATAGATTTTTTGTAGCTTTTTTGCGTCGCCTGGAGTAAAACTCACTTCGAAGGTTTCGATTCCGCCGGTATAATTAAGCGTTTTCCAGCCGCTATAAGGCGCCGGCGGTTCGGCGGCGTCGGAAATATAAAATGCGTTTATTCCTGAATAATCGTCTGAAGCCGTTATTATAAAATTAAACGTATTTCCGTTTCGGGGATTATTCTCTGCTTGCCGCAGGCCATCGATATAATTAAAGGTGATTTTATTGACTGTATCGCGGTTTTGCTCGCCGTAAACTAATTCGCCGGTTGAAAGAAATGTTAGAGATTGCGGAACGCTAAATGAAAGGCCTGATGGATCGGGTACAATGGAGGCTAAAAACCCATCCGGCGTTAATTTATATATTTTATAATTTTTGAAATCGGTGATGTAAATTACGCCGTATTTATCTGTGATAATCGATGTCGGATTATTCAGGCGGTTAATTCCGGCCGGCCCGTCTATATTATCGGGCGTTCCTGCTTTACCGGCTATGGTTTTACATATCCCATCGGTCGTTATTTTTTTGATTACGTTAAAACCGGCGTCTGGAAAATATATGGTTCCGGCTGAATCTACCGTGATATCTCCCGCATTTATTATTTTTGTTTGCAGCGCGGCGCCGTCTTCGGCGGCGCCGTCTGGATTGCCGGCATATACGCTGACTATTTCATTGCGTATTTTTCTGATGTGCGTTACGTCCGATATATAAGCGTTGCCGTAACGGTCCATACAGATGCCGCTGGTTTGCTTAAATTCAGCCCTTGAAATATGCCTGGTATCTAAGACCGGATCATCGCCTCCATGCGAGTATGGGTTTAATGGATTGCGGAAATCATATCCGGCGTATCTTGTTATGGTGCCGTCAGGATATACTTTTTTAGATATATGTCCGTCGGTTATGTAAAAATATCCATAATCGTCTTCGGCAATGCCGGAAGGATGTATGATGGCATATTCTCCGTATATATTTCTGTCGCTTTTTCCGCAGCCGGCGAATGAAGTTACGAATCCGTCCTTTATTTTTCTGATCCGTCTGTTTCTATAATCGGCTACATATATTTCGTCTTTTGAATTCGCGTAAACGGTATCTACAAGTTCGAATTGCGCGGTTTCAACCGGTCCGTCAAGATAGCCGGTCTGGCTTCCCGCGATTTTTTTCGCTACCGATTTTAATTTTCCGAAAACGGGCGGCCGGTTGTCTAATTTAAATGAAAGTATGGAGGGTGTGGAAATATTTCCTGCCGCATCTTTGAACCATGCGAATATTTTTCTTTCTCCATTCGTGTCGCCCGCGTCGATGGTTTCACTTATCGATAAGGATTTTTGAGGAGTTATATTTCGCCATAAATTTTTTTCGCCGGTTAAATCTTCTTTGTTATAACAATAAATCGAGCATAAATAAGCGCATACGCCGATCGTATCTGAAGCGCTGATATTTATATTTAAATGTTTTTTATTTTGCCAGGCCGCCGGATTTATAAAAGAAACGGACCCTGACGGCGCCTGCCGGTCTAATACTATCAAGCATTTGCAGGCTTCGGAAATATTATCGTATGAATCTTTAAACCATGCATAAATTTCTTTAGTATCATCCTGCGGGCTTAAAACAAATGGCGCTTCGGCCTCCGCCTTTACCGCCGGAGCGGAAAACAGCTTCCAGCCCGGATCCTGCAGGGCCGGGGCCGCGCCGTCGTTTTTTATTTCTTTAATATAATATGAAGTTATTTGATTGTTATAACTGCCTTCAGCTTTTAAAAGGAAAGTTATATTAGTTGAGCTGGAGCCGTTCTGGCCGTTCGCGGGACCAATGCTTCCGATGATAGGGCTTATCGGTGGTTTAGTATCGTATAGTATCGAAGAAGCCGCCGCTAAAGATATATTGGCGGCGTCGTCGCGGTACCATACATAAATAGTTTTTTTCCCCGTTTCTTCGCTTAAAGTGAAATCGAATTCGTTTAATTTTAATATTTCGAATGAACGGTTGATTATCCAGCCTGGATCGCGAGGTTCGGGCGCGCCGGGGGCGCCCGCGCATTCTTTGATATAATATCCCGTAACGGCGCTGTTATCGTTAGAATCGAGTTTTAATTTGACCTTGCGTTCTAAAGTAAATTGCGCATTGTTGTTTATTATGATCGAGTTATTGTAAGGCGCTATGGTATCGACATAAACGATATAAATTTTCATTTCAGATACGTTATTTTCGATGTCTTTAAGCCATAAATATATTTTATGCGGATAAAGGAATTTATTATCCGCGTTTAATCTGTCTTTATCGAAATTGATTTTGAAAGGAACGCTCGCCGAATAAAACATCGTTTTATTTCCCGTAGATATCCATTTAGAATCGTTTAATTCCGGCGGATCTATTTTTTCAGAAATATAATAATGAGTTATTCCGATATTGTCAGTTCCTTCGATATCCACTATAAGTTTTTCTTCAGACGTATAACCGTTAACGGCATCGGCGCTTCTGGCTTCGAATCGTTTTACGACGGGAGGTTCGGAGCTGTTGATGGAAAAATTGTAAACTCGTGAATGAATAATATTATTATCGTTGTCTCTGACGTTGATGCACCATAAATAAGTTCCCGGCGTAAGAGGCTCGGATGGGACGTAAGATGTATCGGCGGTCCAGCCGGAATTATAAATGGGTTTTTGCGAGGCGCTTAGAAGCATGAAGGTATATGGAGTGTCGTGAAGTCCGGTTTCTTCATCGTATGCCCGCCATTCAAAGCGTAAAAGAGGGTTATTGGATACTACGCCGTTAGAAGGTTCCATAACGCTGATAACCGGCGTATAATTATCTATGGCATATTGCGTGGGATCTTCGTAATAGTTTTTCCAGTTTTCCCATGTGTATAGACGCCGCTGAAGTATCGCTTTATAACCTATTCCGCCGGCAGGCATTGATTTGAGAGTGAATTGATGTAATGCGGTGTCGCGAGTATAGAATTCTTCCGTTGATATGTCAGAAAATAATACTCTCCAGTAGTAATATGCTCCGATTTGCGCGTTAAATTTAACCGGCACGTAGTGTTTTAAATATTGCAGCGAGCCTGTGCTGACGGATCTGCATTCCGGCGCCGCGAGCGGCGCGGCATGAGCGGCGCCGGATGAGATTAATAATGTTCCATTATAAATAAAATACGCCATTAGATTGTCCTGAGATTCGGCAGAGTCAACCGGCGGACGGGCGGTATGGCAGAAAAATAATATCGTGAAAAAAAATAAAGATATTATGAATCTGCGTTGAAAGCTTATATAAAGCCGGAATTTTTTTTGCGACGTTTTCGGCTTTATAGCGGCCGTTTTTAATTTAATCGTTTTTTTCATTAACACTCACCAATATTCATCGTTAATTTAGTCATTGTCTATTTATGAGAATAAAAACACGGCCGCACGCCGGTATCGTCAAAGCAATGCGCCGGAAGAGCGTATTTTCTCGTGCCGCATTTAAACCATGAAACATCGTCCATCTTCCATGAACCGCCTCTTATAGTTTTATAATTCGATATAATCGTATTAACCGGGTTTATTTTTGTGCCCGGATATTTTTCAGCGTACCAGTCCCGGCACCATGAATAAGAGTTTCCGGCTATGTCGTAAAGTCCGTAATATCCCTGACGCGGATATTTATTTACGGGCGTAGTTCCTGATGACGCATATAAACCTCTTTCGTCGGGGGTTTGAGTGAAAAAGCTGTTTAATAGTTCGGTTGAAAAAGAGTTTCCCCAGGGATAAATTTTTTCACTGCAGGAGTTGCCGAATCCTTCTATGGCCGGTCCGCGCATAGCTTTTTCGTACTGCGCTTCGCCAGGAAGATAAATATCGTTCTGCTCTGAATTCGCCCCTCTTAATAGCCAGTAACAATAATTTTTAGCGTCGTCGTAACTTAAATACACCGCGGGATGGTCCGGATAATCTTTAGCGCCGCCGGAACCGCCGGCCGGAGCCCATTCCCAGCTTCCTTTTAACGGCGGCGGTGAGGCGCTTTCGCTGCGCCAGCGTTGAAATTGAGCGTTGGTAATCGGTTTTATTGATATGTAATAAGACTGCATTTTTATTAAGGTATAATCGTTAGAACCGTTTTCGGCGTTTCTTTCAAAATTGGCGCCGGGAATTTTTATGAATTCGACTTCCGGGTCCCGGTCCGCTTTATAGAGCTTGAATCCTTTTTCGTTATATCCGATTGAAGTTATGTTCCATGGAGTATTTTCCGGTTCCCAGTTCAGCGTCGCCTCTCCTTTTAATTTTTCGTTTATATTATCGAACGCCGATATTTTAACGCATCCGGCGGCCGAACAGCGCGCGTATATTTCGATTTTACCTTTATTGAATCCTTCGGAGTCAAAAACCGCTCCGTTATCGAGCGGCGAATTTGAATTATCCGTAACGCCTTTTCCTTCCCATGTAATGATTCCGTTGCTGTAACCCGTAACTATGCGTCCTTTAGAGCGCGGCTTATAATCGATATCGATAAGGCCGTCGGGGCCGAGCGCGCTGATTATTACTTTGAAATATTCTCCTTCGGCGCATGAATGAATTGCTTCGAATCCGTCGGATGCCGTGCCGAATGGCGAGTATGATTCGACGTCAATGTTATATCGTTCGGTTTTTGAGTCGTCTATATTTAGCCTGACTCTGGCAATTCGATTATTTTGAGAGTCGGCTATATAAACGAATTGTTGATCATACGATACGGCCGCGTCAACCGGTTTATTAAATCCGCCATATTCTCCGCCGATTTCTTCGATAAATTCTCCACTATCGCTGAATTTAAGAAGTCTGTTCCGGCCCGCATCGGTTATAAGTAAAATTTCGGTGTTGTTATGAGTCGCTGAACACATCGCCGAAGGATTTTTAAGCATGCCTTCGTTTTCGCCGAATTGTCCGAATTTTAACAGAAAATTTCCATATCTGTCGAATTTTTGTATGCGGCGGTTGCCCGTATCGGCTATATAAATTTCGCCCGTTAAATTTACGGCGATCGCCGTCGGTGAATTTAATTCACCGTTTCCCATGCCCTGCGCTCCAATGCGCATCAATATGTCGCCGGCGGCATTATATTTATAACATGATCCGTTTTTTTCATCGATTATATAAACATTACCGTCGTTGTCTGATACGGCTTTTCCTGGAATCGCGAACGTTTCGATGCCTGCGCCTGATGCCGGATCGTTTTTTTGAGATGCGATTACGGATGCGTTAATAAAGTAATTGTTTTTAAATTTATTTTTGAATATTTCAGGATTTTCGATATTTTCTATATAAAATGGCAGACGGCTGTTTAAAAAATAATTGCCGTTTATATCAGCGGAGCAGTTGAACTTGAAGCCGTATTCATTGGCGCCTTTTATATATATTTCACAGGAACTTCCGCCCGCGGGCGGAACTGGCTGTGAGGTATTTAAAAAATAGTTGTTGTTAATATGAGCGATAGAAGCCAATGAAATTTTAGCGCCGTTAAATTTATTGGTATTGGCGCTTCCCGAATTATAGCCGTCATAAAAGTTATTTGAATCGAATATAGCGGTAGAAGCCGGTTTACAGTTTATAAAAGCTTCAGAAACGTCGCCCTGAGAATCGTTAAAGGTAAAATAAAAATCATTTTTAGTGAATGTAACGCAGCTGTTGTCGTCTATATTTATAACGCTCGGATAAAAAAGATTTATTTGATTGCCGTCGAATCTTGCGCAGCCGCTGTCTTCGAAATTAATCGAAGCTTTTGCGGTCGTGCTTATAATAAGGCTGCTGAGGCTGCATCCATTTAAATATGTATTCGCCCCGTCAAATTTCATTTCTCCGAACGAGTTGAATTCAGCGTTTCTTATAGTGGCCACCTCGGCCGTGCCGTCAAATTTTATGCTGTACCAGTCAGGTAAATTAATTGCGCGTGGGATTTTTCCTTCTTTCGATCCTTCTAAGCTTAAAGGTTGAAACCGCACGGGCGCATGTGGACTGCCGTCGATAATCAGCGTGCAGCGCGGAAAAATTTTATCATGATGCGCTTCTACCGTGAAAGACGATCCGGTTTCAAGCTTGATTATCGCGCCCTGATCTATTTTGAGCATGCCGCAGTTAAAAAGTTTAAGTCCGTTAGAATCGTCAATGACATAAACGTTGGTTTTATTCCAGCAGGTTTCATAATCATTTATATTAAATGGAAGTTGAGTGGTGTAAAGGTTTCTGGTATAAAATAGTCCGTAACGTGTTATAATATTATTTTGCATATAAGTGCTGTCTAATCCGCCCAATAAATAAACGCCGCCCAATGATTCGGCTGAAGAAGCCCCTGATACGCCCCAATCGCCATAACGCGCTCCGCCTTTCTGCTTGTAATAAGGCTGTTCATATCCGGTTTTTCTTATCTGTATATTAGGAAGGCCGTTTTCTGATTTGAAGGTTTCATCCGGGGCGTTGAAAATAGAAGGCGGCAGGGCCGGATCGTCGATCGAGGTGAATATGACTTTATCGCTTTTGTCCCCGGAAACGAGAAGGCGTCCGCCCACGCATTTTAAGGCGGAATTCGACCGGCCGGCGAATGCTTCAGGATATAAATTTTTATCCGCGGAAGCGAATTTAACCGATAGATCGGTGTTAAAATCGAGCTGAGAATCGATTTCAAGAATCGAATCTACGATGAATACGTTTAAAGTGTTTTCATCGCTTTCAGAAATAGCTTTCCATGAAAATGATTCCGGCGGTTTAAGCCCCTGCGGATAATCACGCGACGTATAAATATAATTATACTTTATATAATTTCGGGTATTTTCAGCTGTAAAGCCGCCGGTATCTTTGAATGAAAAAAATTTTTTACTTATATTTACGGGCGGTATCGGCGTCATGCCTTCGCTTTTATCTACTACGCTTACAAATACGGTCTTTTCCATAGCGCGGGGGCATTTGTATATTTTGCGGCTGAGAGTATCGAAAAAAAGTAATTCATTGTTATCGGTTATTATCGCGTCTGATATTTCATAATTACCGTCGCGTAAAATAAGAGGAGCGCCATCGAGCCCCGTGATATTATTTTTACATAAAATATAAGCTCTGCAACGTCCGGCATGAGAAAAAGGCGAAAATAAAATCGTCACCGGATCGGTTATGCCGTTTTGATATTTGTTTACTTTTAAATCTTTAAATTCTTTTAAACCGTTTATTACATATACTGAATTTTCAGAGGCGCTTACGGCGTATAGAGTATCTTTGTCAGGACCGCATATTAATTTTGAAATTCCTTTGACGGCTGGAACGTTTAATTTTTTAATTCCTTTTTTTATGTTTATATGTACGAAACATTGCGCTTCGTTGAAATAACTTTTTTCACTGCCGTCATTTGTTATATCGGTGTAATTTTTTAGACGTATCCGGGGTATGGCGAAGGATGTTATTTTTTGCCGCCGGTAATGTGAAAATTCCTCCGTCGTATCGTTAAGTTTGAGTTCAATTGAATTGATAAACGGCGGGTCGCTGTAAGGCGTTATATTAGCGATGGCGGCCGGGGCGAAAGAGCGTATGCAGTCGTTTCCTTTGACTCTTCCGGTTATAAATAATTCAAGTTCGTCGCCCGGTTCGACCTGACGTTCCAGGCTGAAGAAATTATCCTTTGAAAAAAGCTCGAAAATCTGGTATGATAGAGAATATTGCTCGTCCGGAGGTTTATAATATATACATGAATCGGCCGGATCGTAAAAAAAAATCTTTGAATTATCGGCCGCGGCTGCAGCCTGGCAGCGCGCATTATTGAATTCCGCTTTTTCGGAGGCAAGTAAGCTACGGCTTTTTATAATATTTTTAGATAGATCGTAAATTACGAAAAGCGTTTCGACTACAGGACTACCGTTATTCCGTGATATGTTAAAACGTCTTGTTATAAGATTGATTTTATTCATGGCGGCTGCTCCGCCTTTTTCGACGCGTCTGATATCGGTTATGTTAGATAATACCGCTTCGATATGTTTCCATGAAACGCCGTAATCGGTCGAACGGAATAGTCCGTCATGCAGGGTGGATATCCAGAAAACACCGCCTTTTTCGACGCTAATCCCGGTAACTTCAATTCCGTCGAAAAATTTTTGCCAGCCTATTTTTTTACCTGAAGGCGCCGTAAAACTTTCGTTTTTAGAAAGCCGGAGTGGGAATAAGGCGAATGTTTTTCGGTAAATCGCGCCTTTATCGGAATTATTGATTATAGCGTTCGCGCTTTTAATGTTTCTAATGTATAATCCGTTCGAAGTGGCGCAAAGCAGGTTTCCTTCTCCGTCTCCACAGAATGCGTTGATTTTTTCGTCTAATTCATATTTATCGGCCGCGCCGTTCGTATTTAAATCGCCGTCGAGAAAAAAAGCTGAATTGCCGGCGCCGTACATTATTAATTGATCTGGAATTGATGACAGAGAGAAATTAGATTCCGGCGATTTGCCGGACGTTTTTTTTAATATGTATATTTTAGAGCCGTACCTGACGCTTGTAAGTTTATCATAAATTCCATATAAATAATCTATAAATATCGGGACCGAATAAGTATAGCCGCAATCGTCAGAACGCGCCATGAAAAGGCGGCCCGTAATATCGGCCGATTTTATGGAGGCGTCACGCGGCGCGGCAAAAAATAAAAAGGCTTTATTTTTGGCTAACTGCGGCCGGAATAATTCGGAAGGACTTATGTCCAGCGTAATATCTAAGAATTTTTTATAAGGGTAATATGAAGATAAAGAATGAAGGGATATTTCATCCGAGGCGTTGCGTTTTGAATAACAATATAAAAAATTTAATTCATCGTTAAAAGCCGGCGGCATGCTTTCAGCGATATTCATTAATTGAAGGCTTCCGGTATTTACGTTTACGGTGCGCGCGTACATTTCGGCTTCGAAAAATATTCGGTTTTCATAGTTAGGTCCGTAATTAGCCATATTGATGATTTTATTTTTTTCGCCGAGTATATTGACGCTTTCTACATATCCGGTCGCTTCGTCCGAAGGTTTGAATATGGAAAGCGCGTAGTCGGAGCTCCAGTTAAGCCCGTTCGCTGGAGAAAGAAAAGAATAATGGTATTGATATTGATCGTTAGCCGAAGTAACGCCGTAAATTGTATTATTAGGCGATACCGCTATGCGCGATAGTTTTTCTGAACCGTATTTTACCCATTCGCTCTCGGCCGCGTTTTTATATTTGAAAGCGTGAAGCGGTTTTTCTCCGCGCTGGTTGAAAACGCATTTCGCTTCAGAAAGCCATCGATTGCCGCCGTCTTCGCTTCGTTGATAAAAAATATTCCATTCGTTTTTGTAAATCTGGCTCTGCCATATAACGTGGAGCCGGCCGTTTTTGTCTATAGCGGCCGAATGCGCCCAGGCCGATTTTCCCTGCGGCGTACCGCAGATTTGTACGGGCGTTTTCCAGTGCGCGCCGAAATCGGAAGAACGGGTGTAGTAAAGTTTAGTTTCGGCTAATCCGTTTCCGGCGCCGCCGTTAAAGGAATCGTCTAAATAAAATAAGTGCAATCCGTTCGCGTCGGCTAAAAGCGACGGTGAACATACCGTTCCCGAAGCTGAGCGGTCGAGCACTTTAGTAAACGGCGCGGGCATGGTCTGACTGCGGTCGATATAAAGCGCCCGCGCTTCGATTTCTGAAGTTAATTGCGTCCATGAACAAATTTCATCGTTTATATTCACGAATATGTCGGAACTGTAATATACTCCCTTTTCACTCGTTGCCCATAATTTAAAATTATCGTCTATCGCGAGAGATGAAATAGCGGTGGAATCAGGCCCTCTTTTTTTTACAAGACTTGACGAACCGTCTTCGTTTTTCATCGCGAAATTTTTAGATATCGATATGTTTCCGTCTTTAAATGCGACCGCCGTATAAGCGTTTTCAGCGGCGGCAATTGCGGAAACGTTTTGTGAATCGCCGATTGAAGGTTCGCGGTATTGTTTTTTCGTGTTATTTTCTATTATTAAAAGACCTCCGTCGCCGCCGGCGAGGACTACGCTGCGGTCGAGATTGCGTTCTGAATATTTTGCCGAAGCAAGGCAGTTAATCGTAGTTACCGCGGTGACGCCGTCCGTTAAATAAAACGGGACGGGGGCCCATGTTTCTCCATTGTCGTCGCTTCTCATGAGTCCCGCTCCATTCGTAGCGGCGTAAACGTTAAATTTACTATCGACTATTACGGCGTTGATTGAATTCGATCTTAAATCCCGCGCAACGAGATTAATATCGTCGAGTTTATGAAACGATACTTCGGGAGTGTTATAAACGTTCATATCGATAGACGAGACTGCTGAGTAATATCGGCTGTCGTTTATATCCGCGGTATGGAGCGTATAAAACCGATCGCCCGCGGGGCCGGTTATGGTTTTTGCGGCCGGACCGAGTTCGTATAAATGCGACGTTGGAACGCCTTCTATATCGGTTTCGAAAGGAGTTTCCCGGAGGTCTTTGAGACTTATAGGATCGGAGCCTTCGGTATTTTCACCGTCGCCATAAGCGAAAGGAGCGATTTCATCGGGTTGATTATCGAGTTTTTCTGAAGAAGCGGTATTATAAATATCCGTCAGGTTGGCCGCGGAATCGGTTACAAGGATGTATTTAGAATCGCGTGTAGCCGCGATTATTCCTGACGCCGCCGTCATGACTTCTTCGGTTTTCAGTAATGGGGCCGGAATGTTCGATATTGCCGTTTCGTTCATTACTTTTACTTTAACGCGGTAATCCCGATATGCGTTGAGGCCGTCGTGAATGAATTCATGACCGTTCGCGTCGGCCGGCAGAATATTTTCATCGGTATTGAATCCGTCGTAATCGTCTATATCGTCATAATAAAGCGCGCGGTTAAGTATTGTTTCATTTATCATTCGGGGCCGGCCGCTCGTTTCATCGGTGCCGTTAGTTATGAATCCGGCCGATAAACCGCCGATATATTCTTCGTGAGTGGGGCCGGGCAGAAGCGAGGCTTCAAAAGTATCGGCTTCGTCGGGGTCGGAGAAATTTTTAGCGGATATTTCCTGCATCATTTCCCGCGCGAGATTTTGAGCGATAAAGTTTTTTCGGCTTCTTTCGCTCATGCGCTCGCTCAGTTGAAAGGTATTGAGTATCGGCGCGGTCACTATTACGACGAAAAGCATGGTTATTATTATTTCGAGTATAGTGAACGCTTCTGACGTTTTTATAAATTTATTGTTCATAAAGCGTTACCTTCATAAAGCGTTATCTTTTTTTTAAGTTTTAAAGGACTTATCGAGAATATTTCAACGGCTGTTTGTTTGCTGATTCCCATATATCGGCCGGTAGAAATTATTTTCCCCGTATTTTTTTCACGGTTGACAGTAACCTTCGCTTCGTAAAAAGAATATCGTTTTTCGTCGAATTCGGTTTCTGCGTAATTCGTGTTTTCGGCGCCGGCGGAATTTTCGTTTAAAAATACTTCCAGGGTGCCTTTAATAATAGAATTGAAAGATGAATCGCCGCTTAACGTTTCGGCCGCGTGCATTAATCCGGATTCGGCGGCAAAGCCGGCCTGTAGTTCGTAAAGATTGCAGACGGTTATATCAGATTCGTCAGATGAGATTTTTAATCCAAGGCTTGCGAGCATTATTAAAGTTGAAACGATAATGAGCGCGATTAAAATTGACATGCCGTTTCGCCCCGGACCGGTTTGCTTATTACGGCCCGTTATTAGAACGATATCGGTAATATTTATTTTTAATTGTTTTCTTTTAAAAATCATTTTTATAAAGTCGCCTTTATTTTACTTTTTAATATGATTTATCAATCGAAAATATCATTTTTATGGGGTCTATTATGCCGTCTTTGTAAATTACAGTTTCTAAAGCGATAGATGAAATAAAGGGAGCGTAATGCCATTTCCATTCCGCATTATCAAAATCGATTAATTTTGAATTTTTATCATAATAACTAATTTTAAAGTTCATAACGTTTTTGATTAAAATATCGTTGTAAGCCATTACTTCATTGGTTGTAGTGCGTGAAAAAGCGTAACGTATATTTTTGAGTGCAACGCCGTTTTCATCGTATTCCGCCTGCCCGCCATCGGCTGGAGTTTCGAGATAAATAGCGTGAGCCGTATAATTTTCGAGAGTGTCGTGTTCGTAAAAAAGAATTCCGTCGTCGCAATACAGGCAGGCTGATTCGATGAAATATTTTTTTATGGAAGTTTCTTCGAGGTTCTGGCTTAATGTAACGCCCGGCGGATAATTAGAATTGAAGAAGAAGAAGGCGTTGAAAACGTTTAGATTGATTCGATTGTTAACGTTCGCCTGTATGAAAAAAGAAACATCGGAAACCGAAGGCGCGTTTATAAGAACGCCGGCATTTTTAAATATTCCAGCGTTTAATTCCAGCGTATCGTCGGATAAGTTAGAATTAAGTATCGTGGAGTTGTCTCCGCTTAAAAAACTCGCGGCGATGATTCCGGCCGGTGAACGTTCGAATGAAATTCGGTAATTTTCGGGGCCGGTTAATTCCGTTTCTATGGTGGCTTCATATAAATAAGGGCCGCCGTAAATTGATTCATCGAAGTTTTGGGCCTGTTCGAAGCGTTTTTTTAATTTTGAGACGTCTATCGATTCGACGTTAAGCGCCTGGTGAAGGGAATATGAATTATATCCCGCGGCGCGGTAAAGCGCTTCGTTACGAGGATACGGCGCGCGGATTATTTCGTTTATTTCAGCCTGAGTAATGGCGGTAAAACCGTTTTTTTTCATAAATGCGCTGAAAATATCTTCGGATTTACGTTCGAGTTTATCGATAAGTAATTTTTGAAGAAATCTGAAGGCGGAAATGGATTCGGAGCGCGCTATATAATTGCGGTGAGTGCGCGCTCCTATTTCATAAAAAGAATATATAGCGCCCGTAACAATGGATATAAGCACCACGGCGGCTAAAATTTCCGCCAGAGTGAAAGCCCTGTCGTTATAGAATTTTAAAAATATGTGTTTATTATAAAATAAGTTTTTACTTTTTATATTAATCATAAATAGCGGCGTTTATAAATTTTTATTTTATTAAGGTATATTATATTTTCATGCCGCCGCGCGCGGTTTATTCGAGCGTCGGTATTCCCGTCGTTTTGCTTATAATTAATTTCATCTTATCGGATAGCGAGGTTGAGCTGAAAGTAATGTGCGCGATTTCGTCCGGAAGCGGAAAGTTTATAGCATCCGCCGTGGCGATGCCGTCGGCGCGGAATATGATGGTAAATGAATTTTGTATCGCATCCGAATTAAAATTTTCGATATTTACGCCCGGTTCGAGATTTTGCGCCGGTCCGATAAAATTAGTTATTTCATTGTTTTCCAGGGCCGTTTTATCGATTTTTACGCCGCGTTTAAAGGCCGAACGGCGGTAGCTGCCGTTTTCGTAAAAGATTACGCCGTATATTTTATCGTCAAGCCTGCTGATTGAAAGGCTTCTGGCCGAAGCGAGTTCGGACGCCGCTCCCAGCGCGCTCGAAGACAACTGGCGGCGGCGGTAGTAATCGAGAAGCGCGGGGTATGAAATCGAAGCTATCGCGCTTACTATCATTATAACGCATATAATTTCTATAAGCGTAAATCCTTTAATTCGATAACGGCTGTTTATCGGGCGTATGAAAGCTGCCGTTAGTTTTTTATTGAATTCAATCATCTGATTTCGTCATTCTGAGCACTTCGGAGAGCGTCGTATGCCCCATTATGGCTTTTGCAAGGCCGTCGAAGCGCATGGTTTTCATTCCTGATATTCTTGCCGCCTGCTTTATTTCTTCAGTCGAGCGGCCCTCAAATATTTTATGCCTTATTTCGTCGGTTATCATAAGTATTTCCTGTATGGCGGTACGGCCGCGATAACCGGTGTTAAAGCAGGACTGGCAGCCGGCGCCTATGTAAAATTTATATTTGTTTTTAGGAAGTTTTAATGTTTTTAAAAGATCGTCATCAGGTTCATATTCGGTTTTACAGTGCGGACATATTTTACGTACGAGTCTTTGCGCCGCTATTGCTATTATGGTGGAAGTCAGAAGAAATGGTTGAATGCCCATTTCAAGAAAACGCGTTATCGATGAAGCCGCGTCGTTCGTATGCAGCGTAGAAAGGACGAGATGACCGGTTAAAGCGGCTTCGATAGCTATTTGCGCGGTTTCTACGTCGCGTATTTCACCTACCATTATAACGTCGGGGTCCTGTCTTAAAATTGCTCTGAGCGCGGCGGCGAACGAATAATCTATTTCGGTGCGGACCTGCACCTGATTTATTAATGAAAGCCTGTATTCGACAGGATTTTCGACCGTAACGATATTTATTTCAGGTGATTTTATTAAATTAAGTCCCGCATAAAGCGTGGAGGTTTTACCCGAACCGGTGGGCCCCGTTACAAGTATTATTCCATTGGGAGAATGCAGCGCTTTTTTGAAATATTCGAGATTTTCGGGTGAAAAGCCAATCGTGTCGATTCCTATCTGCACTGAAGAACGGTCTAAAAGTCTCATTACTATTTTTTCGCCCCATACTATGGGAAGCGAACTGACGCGTATGTCGATAACGGTTTTTTCAAATTTTATCTGCATGCGGCCGTCCTGCGGCAGGCGTTTTTCAGATATATCCATGCCGGCTATGACTTTTATGCGCGCTATAAAACGATTTTGAAGTTTAGCGTCGATATCGAGTGAATGTATAAGGACGCCGTCTATTCTGAATCTTATAATCAAGCCTTTTTCGGCGGGCTCTACATGAATGTCCGACGCGCGTTTGGCTGCGGCGTCTTTGATTACTTCCGATACGAGTTTTACTACGGGATCGTTTTCTTCGCCGCGTCCGGTCAATTCGATAACTTCGGCGTCCATGCGGTCCTGCTGTTCCTGCTCCGATTGCAGTTCGGCTTCCGATACGAGGGCGGATACCGTGGGGTTAATGGCGCCGTATAAGGAAGTGATAGCGCTGATAATCTGCATTTCGGGGCATATAACCACATCGATAGGCATATTTAAAGTATTTTCAAGTTTTTCGATCGAGAAAACATCGAGAGGATCGGCCATTCCTATTATCAATTTATTGCCGTCGAGCATTAAAGGAACAATGAGTTTGTCGCGGGCGAAATCCGGATCGATCAATCTTGCTACGTCTTCTTCTATAACGCTCGTGGAAATGTCCATTATTGGAATACCGAGCTGCTCGGATAAAATTTTTAGAATCGATTTTTCGGTTACGAAGTTGAGATCTACCAGAACCTTTCCAAGACGCTGTTTTCTTAATTTTTGCTGTTTGAGCGCTTCGGTGAGTTTCTCTTCAGTTATAATATTTTTTTCGACGAGCATGTCGCCGAGTCTTTTTTTAATATTTTTCATTTTTATTCTCCATGCCTCATACTATTTTTAGCAGGTCTTCCTTTAATTTACCGGCGGTTTCATATCGATCCCGCGGTTTTTTTTCGATGCATTTTAAAACTATAGTTTCTACCGGATAGGGTATTAAAGGATTTTTTTTAGTAGGCGCCTGAGGTTTGACTTTAAGGTGCTGATGTACGTAATCGCCTGATGTAAAGGGCTTTTCTCCGGTAAGCATTTCATATAACATTATGCCGAGTGAATAGATATCAGCCCGGCCGTCTATCTGTTCGCCGAGACATTGTTCGGGAGAAATGTAAGCGAATGTTCCAAGTATGGTGCCGGCTTTAGTGACGCTCGATTCGTCGAGCGCTCTGGCAAGGCCGAAATCCATTATTTTTACTTTACCGCTATCTACTATCATTATGTTTTCAGGTTTAATGTCGCGGTGTATTATATTCAATCCGTGAGTATATTCAAGAGCGTCGCAGCATTGTATTGCGATATCGCGCATTTCGAGCGGCGTGAAGGATTTTTTTTCTTTTAATATTTCTTTCAGGCTTCGGCCTTTGAGAAGTTCCATAACCATATAAGGCAATTCGCCTTTTACAATATTGTGGATATCTAATATATTTTGATGTTTTAAACGGCACGAAACGTCGGCTTCGCGTTCGAAGCGTTCCATAAAACTACGGTCATCCTTAAAGGTTATTATAGGTATTTTTATAGCCACTTCGGCGCGCGTTTCATTATCTAACGCTTTATATACTATACCCATGCCGCCTTTTCCAATTTGTGAGATTACGGTGTACCGTTTATCGATATAATCGGTTTCGTTAGCGACGTTCGCTATGATCGTTCTATCTGAGTCATCTTCAGACGCCGCGGCCGGGATTGCTTTTGCCGTGTTTACGGCGATCTTTTCTTTTATAGATTTTATAATCGAAGATACGTTCTTATAATTCATATCCAGTGCGGCTATTTCAGAAAAAACTGCCGCCGCTTTTTCTAATATTCCGCCGTCCATGAATATTGCCGCCGTTTTGTATTTAAAAGCGAGTTCTTCCGGAGCGGATAGCGCAAAAGATTTTAAATCGATTGAATCGTATATTTTTTCAGCGGCGGCGGGAAGGCTTTCTTTTATAAAGCAATCTATCAGGTAAATATTCATAAGCAGCGTTCTTTTTCCCGCCGGCGCGGTTTTAATGAATTGCTGTATCAGCGGTATAGCTTTTTTATAATCGCCTTTTTCGTAATGAAGTTTTGCTTCAGCAGCTTTTATTTCAAGCGGGTTCGCCTGTATTCGGCTTTCGGCGTCTATTGAACTTTTTTTAACTTTTATAGTTTCACCGTCTATTATTAATTCGATATTTTCACCTGCGCCGGCTTTCATTTCGATTAATTCGCGTTCGCCTATGAGAGTTTTTATATATTTATATCGTTTGAGAGTGTTCGGATGGTTCTTTTCGTCCGTTTCGAGAATTTTTTGATAAAGTTCGCCGGCGCGGTCTATATCACCGCTTTTTAAATAGGCTTCGGCAAGGCATTCGAGACAGATAGCTGATTGGCTTAATTTATAAGCGGTCGGAGCCAGTTCTATTACGCGTTGAATTTTTTTTTCTTTGATTAACGAAGCGGCGATTAAGCCGAATAATTCTATGTATTTATCTTCGGATTCCTTTTTTTTGAGCGCGTCGAATATGAGCGCGAGGCTTTCGTCGTTCAGTGAATGACGCTGCAGTAAACGGCAGTATTCATATTTTATTCTTAAATCCTGAGGATAAAGTTCGTAAAGTTTTTTAAAAATATCGACTATGCCGTTATCTATATCGTTATCGAGCATTAGAAAAGCTTTTCGTTTTAAAATATTTTTTTCCGCGGGATAAGCGGCGAGGATTTTATCGATAGTTTCAAGAGCGGATTTTACGTTTTTTTGACGGTTAAAGGCGCTCACAAGGCAGTCGCCGAACAAAAGAATATCTTTTTTATTGGCTGTTTTAAAACCGTCGTTAAAGCAGTCTATAAGAGACGGCATTAAAGTTTCGGCCGCGCTGCTTTTAAGTTCCATGACGGTTCTGAATACTTCCGCGGCTTCTTCGCTGCGGCAGAGTTTTACGTATATATTAAACAGGTTGAAATAATGATTGGAAAGATTTGAGGAACGGTCGATTTCCGTTAATTTTTTAAGCGTAACCGCCGTTTTTTCGTATTCTTCGATTGACGCATATTGCTGTGAAAGAAGGATGAGTTCGTCAATGGAAGACGGCTCTTTTTTTAATATTTCTTCGATAATTTCAACCGCTTTTTTTATATAAATATTTTTTCCGTCCGTTTGATTTTCAGCCGCCGGTATTTTTTTTTCGATGTAAAGGCGAGCGAGCATTTTTTGCGCGTATAACCGTCCGGTTTCGTTTATATCCGCCGTATTGCGTTCTTCGAAAAAAGTTATAGCATCATCAATGAGATTTTTTCTTTTATAAACTCCGATTAATTCATTTACGAATTGAAAATAATCTTTTTTTAAATCAAATAATTCTTCATAATAACGGTTTTCGTATGGCCGTAATTTTATTAGAGTTTTATAGCAATCGGCGGCCTGCTCGTTTTGCCCGGCGCGTTTGAGCAGTTCGACCAGATTCGCTAATAATTCGACGTTTTCAGGAGATTCTTCGAGCGTTTCCTGAAGCCGCTTTATTCTGGTTTCAATGTTTTCTTCCGGCTGCCGTTTATTTGAACTGCGCCTTGACGCTTTGCGAATTATAACTATCAGTAATAAAACAGATAAAACGCCGGCCGCCGCGTTAATTTCGTTTTTATAAGAGCTGTATATCTCTTTGATTTTTTCGATGTTTATATTTTCGAGCATTTTATACGGCGAGTTTTTATTTGCGCCGGAAATTTTAGAATAACCGATAGAAGCGAAGGTATAAGCCGAATTAAAATCGAAATCTCTTTCGGCGTTTATTCCCGGAATGCGAAAGCCCATGATCGAATTGGCGAGCGGCGTTAAAAAAACCGCCGTTTTATTGCAGCTGTAATATTTTCCGGTGATGGGAGCGGGAGAAGGTTTTTCTTCGAAATGATATTCGGCGATTGTTTTTCGCGTATTAATATTATAAAGCTTTATGGATTCATTTGAATCGTAATATAAAAAAAGGGCGCCGGAATTTTCGGAATATATTATGGCGGGTTCAAAAGCATGACGTGCGCGGGTTTCGAGAGTAAAAAGTTTAGAACCGTTTTGAGCGTTGAAACCGGTATAACTTGAATTGAAACGGGCGATTATTACGGCGCCGCCGCCGGCCGATGTTTCACATCCATAAAGTTTTAAAGCGCGTTCGCCGGAAGTTTTTATTTGCGCCGCGGCTGCGGCGCCAGCGTTATTGCATTCGTAAATGTTAATATCGGCTTCCGATGCGATGGCGAATTTAAGGAGGACGTCGGTTGAATTATTTT
The DNA here is from genome assembly GCA_964421195.1 of uncultured bacterium. GTDB lineage: Bacteria > Muiribacteriota > UBA9980 > UBA9980 > UBA9980 > UBA9980. The sequence continues at coordinate 28,928 of CAYQWL010000020.1, forward strand.
GCTTTATTATTTGATAGAGCATACAATCGGATGAACGAGAAAAATCTTCACTGGCGCCGGATATTTTTTTTATATCCGTTACGGTGGAGCCGGAATAAATGGAAAAATTCGTTCCGGTTAAAACGGAAAAATAAAAATTATTACCGGCAGGAAAAGATTTTAATGAAAGCAAAGTTTCAGCCGGAGCGATATTAATTTTGTTATAACCTCCGGACGGCGAGACGCAATATAATTCATTACCGGAAGCTATTATAAATCCGGACGGCGTCGGAGTATAAAGCAAATTAGAAATTGAATTTCCGGCGGCTGAATGAATGAGCCGGCCGGAAGATGCTTCGATTATATCAAAAGAACCGCCGGCGTATTGGATTAAGATTTTAGAATGATCTAATGAAGGCAAAAGCTTTTCCGGTTTTGTGCCTTCGGGTATTTTATAGCGCCATGAAGTGTTTTGCGTTCCGGGCGTAAATAAAGAAAGCGTTTTGTTCTGAGCGGCGATAATGGATAAATCTTTTTCATTGCCGGCGATAAGCGGGTTGCCGTCTATGAATCCGTTTAATTTATGTTCGAAGTATTCTTCGAGTTTAAATCCGCCGTCAGCGCCGTCGTTGTTATCGGCAAAAAGAGCCGGCGCGCCCTGATATGAGAAAATTAAATATATGAATAGCGTCAGGGCCATTAATAATTTCAGGCATGGCCGTAATAAATAATGTATTTTTGTGATTTTTATTTTTTTTAACTGATTATTTTTCACTTATTTTTTCACCGATGTTATAATCGTCCGGCGCGACGTTGAATTTAATTACCGAAGATTCATTAAGGCGGTTAGCGTTAAATGATTTTAAACGATTCGATATTTTTAATTTATACGAACAGGGATAAAACGCAAAATCGGGAATAAATATAAGATTTTTCGAATCGTAAACTGTAAATTTACCGTTGATCGACGCGCCTTTTTCGTCGAGTATTTTTATAAATTCATCGTAATCGATCTTTGAATCAAGAGGTTCGGAAAATGTAAGAAGAATTCTATCGTATGATTTAATATCATTTTTTTGTTTTGAAGGGTAGGAATTAATAAGATAAAAAATGGGCCTGAAAATCTTAAACTGCCATACAAAGGTTTCAAATAGCCCTTTATTATTGGCGCCTCTGGCTTTTCTGCCGACGGCGGCGCTGTAAACGCCCCTGTTTTTAAGTTCAATCGACGGCGTGAGTTCGAGTCTTTTTAATATTCGATTATATCTTACTTTGGAAGGGATCGTTCCATTTATGTCGAATAGAGTAAAGTAATCTATAAGATCTTCAAGGTTTTCTGACGGCGAAAAGACGAGCGGCCGGTCGAATTGCACGAATATAATCGGGCGTGATTCATAAATTTCGGCTCCGGCGGGCGGGAATTGCGATATAATTTTTATGCCGCCGCGATCGGGATCGGAAATTACGGAATACTGGTACATAATGGCTGTTTTAAATTTTTCTCCGTCTTCGCCTCGAAGTCCGGTTTTAAAGATAAGATTGTATATTTTTCCATAGCGAAGCGTTTCTACAGGAACGATTACGGCTTTAAACGAATTTTTAAGATATTTTATTCGAATTTTAACGGGTTTTTTAT